>JAZKZI010000019.1:0-2584 GCA_045612585.1 Christensenellaceae bacterium
GAAACCTTGTGTATATACCATTGCGGTGACGTTAGCGGTGAGGTCCCACCTGTTCTCATACCGAACACAGAAGTTAAGCTCACTAGCGCCGAAAATACTTTGCTGGAGACGGCACGGGAAAATAGGTTGTTGCTGCATCCAAACAAAAAAAAGAACCATGTTTATGGTTCTTTTTTTGTTTTGTGGTGGAACGCGACAACCTTATGACAAACCCACAAAAATTGTCGAAGAAATTTTTGTGGAGAGGAAAAGCTGTTTGAAAAAGTTAATTCGCTATTGCGAATTAATGTAAAAGAACGTGCTTTGACGAGTTGCTGCATCCAAACAGAAAAGAACCATATTCAATAGTTTTTTCTTTTTGTGGTGGAAAGCGATAAATTTTAATCATTCCACAAAAAGGTTGCAATGCGAGAAAAATTGTGCTAAAATTGTGTAGATATACAAAGAAAGGAGAAAAAATGAAGATTTTATCTATAGGAAATAGTTTTTCTAGAGATGCTCAAAGATATTTATATAAGGTTGCAAAAAGCCAAGGGGACAATCTTAAGAGTGTTAACTTATATATTAGTGGTTGCCCTTTAAGAACCCATTATTTAAATTGTTTAGAAGACAAAATGAGTTATGCTTTTGACTTTAATGGTGAAGAAACGGGACTTTGCGTTTCTATAAAGCAGGCGCTTATCAGCGACGAGTGGGACGTTGTTACTTTGCAACAAGCAAGTAGGTGTAGTGGTAAATTTGAAACATACACTCCATACTTAGAATACTTGGTAGAATACATAAAAAAATATTGCCCGCACGCAAAGATTTATATTCACCAAACGTGGGCCTATGAAGAAGAAAGTCAAAGGTTGATAGCTTTGGGATATCAAACATCGCAACAAATGTTTGATGACCTTGAAAAGGCTTATAAAAAAGCCATAAAGTTAATTAAAGCTGATGGATTTATTCCTTGCGGAAAAGCTATGCTTAATGCTACAAAGATGGGCATAGAAAAAATTCATAGGGACACTTATCACGCATCAAAAGGCGTTGGTAGATATTTGTTAGCGTTAACTTGGCATAAGGCTTTAACAGGAAAAGACATATCAAATAACAATTTTAACGAATTTGACGAGCCTGTTAGTGACAAGGAAAGAGAAATTGTAATTAGGGCAGTAAATAGTGCTTTTTGATTAAATATTACAAAGTAAAGCCACCGAAAATTTCGGTGGCTTTAATTTTAATTGCATAATTTTAGCCAAAAAACATGGCATAAAAATCACATTGTCGAAAAATGTCATAAAATGTTAGTATTTTACTAATAAAACTAATCTTGTACAAAAATATTTTTTATTCGACAAATATTTTACAAAATTAACAAAAATTGCTTGTCTTTTATAGAAAATTATAGTAAAATGCATTTATCAACATAAAATGGAGATAGATAAAATGCAAAAAAGAACAATATTTTTATTGCAAGGCACCAAAGAACAAAATCAAGAACTAATGAAAATAATTGGACAAACAGAAGATTTTGAAGTTGTTGGAAGTGCCGAAGATGGAATTTCGGCAATACCTGCAATCGAAGAAAAGAAACCAAAGATTTTGATTACCGACCTTGTTCTTTCGGGATACGATGGCTTAAGCGTAATATCTAAAGTACGTGAACTAAAAATTGCAATAAAAATTGTTGTTTTAAGTGCACTTATGAGCGAAGAAGTCGTTGCGAGAACAATGACTGCAGGTGCAGACTATTTTATGGCAAAACCTTATAATCCAAGCGTGCTACTTGAAAGGCTAAGAAGTGTTGACGAGATTAAGGAAACTGCAAACAAAGATTTAACCGAAACCCTTCACGAAATGTCTATAGAAGAAAAGGTTAGCAGGATTTTTATTAACGTGGGTATTCCAGCACATATTAAGGGTTATTCGTTTTTAAGAGAAGGTGTTTTAATGGCGATTCGTGAGCCTGAAATTATAAACAATATCACTAAAAAACTTTATCCTAAAATCGGTGAAAAATATGGGACAAGTGCATCTAAAGTTGAGCGTGCAATTCGCCACGCAATAGAAGTTGCTTGGAACAGGGGAAGAATAGAAAGTATAAATTCAATACTTGGCGTTAGGGCTTACGTGGGTGCAGAAAAGCCGACAAACGGCGAGTTTATAGCACTCATTGCAGACAAAATGCTACTAGAAAAGGCATAAGGAATTTACTGACAATTTACGTTTTTTATACCGACCAACACTATAAAAATGTTACTAAAAAAGCGGTAAATAACCTATAAATATTTTTATTTAGATCGATAAAGCTTAATAATTTATTGCCCTATGAAATAGGCTAAAAACTCTCTTTAAGAATAAAACTTAAGGAGATTTTTTTATGGAAAAAATTAGAGAAAGAGATTTAGGTGCAGACACCGTTGTGTATTTAAAAGGTGAGATTTTAGGAAAACCTATAGATAGGCAAGATGCAAAGCGCATTTTAGAAAAACTTTCATCAAATAAACATAAAGTTATAACAGGCTATGCAATAATAACAAACACAAAAACCATTGTGGGTTATGATAAAAGCACTGTTATCTTTAATAAACTAAGTGAT
>JAZKZI010000020.1:0-2932 GCA_045612585.1 Christensenellaceae bacterium
CTTAAATTTTTTTAAAAACTCATATTGACAAAATTTGGTTTATATAATAAAATATTTGTATAAACTATTAAAGAGGTAAATAATTATGAATTTAAAAGGAACTAAAACAGAAAAGAATTTAATGGAAGCATTTGCTGGTGAATCACAAGCAAGAAATAAATATACTTATTATGCTTCTAAGGCAAAAAAAGAAGGTTATGAACAAATTGCAGCTTTCTTTCTAGAAACTGCTGACAACGAAAAAGAACACGCTAAAATTTGGTTCAAACTCTTACACGACGGCATCGGCTCTACAATCGACAACTTAAAAGATGCTGCTGCTGGCGAAAATGGTGAATGGACTGATATGTATGCTCGTATGGCAAAAGAAGCTTTAGAAGAAGGCTTTGACGATATTGCAAGATTATTCTCTGGCGTTGCTGCTATCGAAAAAGAACACGAAGAAAGATATCTTGCCCTTTTAAAGAATATCGAAGACGGCACAGTATTTAAGAAAAACCAAAAGGTAGTTTGGATTTGCAGAAACTGTGGTCATATTATTGACTCAGTAGAAGCACCTAACAAGTGCCCTATCTGTGACCACCCACAAGCATACTTCCAACTCAGAGTTATCAACTACTAATATAAATTTCAACTATTAAAAAAGCCTATCTTATGATAGGCTTTTTGTTTTTTGAACCAACTATTATATAAAAAATTTTTTACAACAAAAACACCATTTAGATAGTCTAAACGGTGCTTGATTTTAAAAGTAAGGTTATGGTGCAAAAAAATTGCACCACTTTTTTTCGGCAGTTATACTAAAGCCGATAAAATTAGTCTTTCTTTTCTTTTTTAGCTGTATCTACAACTTGCTTACCATTGTAGTAGCCGCATTTTGGGCAAACAATGTGAGAAGCTTTAAGTTCGTGACATTGTGGGCACTCTGAAAGGTTTGGTGTTTCAAGTTTCCATTGTGCGAATCTTGTGTTTGTTCTTTGTTTTGATGTTTTACTTTTTTGTACTGCCATTTTTCTATACCTACCCTATTTATTTTTACATTTACATTGACTATTATTTAGATTTTCGCCACATCCTAAACATATTCCCTTGCAGTCTTCACTACATAAAAAGGTGATTGGCGAATTTATCATAATCAAGTCATCAACTATTTTTGTTAAATCTATCGTGTCGTTTTTAACCGAATAGCCGTCTAAATTATTTTCTTCTACACTTTCGTTAAAATCTAAAAGAAATGTTTTTTCAGTGTTTTCTAAACACCTTGTGCACTCACCCTTAATAACATAATCAACTTCACCTTCAACTATTGCACTGTGCTCGCCTGTCAAACAAACTGTTCCGTTAACTTTAATTGGCAGAGCGATTTGAGCCTCTGGAAGTTCAATTAATTCTTTTTGTGGAGTGTACTCAAAAAAGAAATCTTCTCTTTCTTTGCCACTTCTTTTAAGTTTTCTAAGGTCTAAAATCATAATTTTCCTAACTAAATAGCCATACAAGTATATACTATTTATCGACTATTGTCAACTTTTTTTAACAAAAATATTGTGCTTTTAATCTAATTAGTTGTTAGAAGTGAGATTTTTTGTTTCTCTTGCGATAGAAAGTTCTTCGTTTGTTGGTAAAACGATAATTTTTACTTTAGAATCATCTGTATTTAAGTAGCCGATATCGTTTGAATATTCTTGGTTTTTCTTTTCATCGAATTTAGCACCACAATATTCCATATCTTGCATAACGAGTGAACGGATAAGTTCAGAGTGTTCGCCGATACCACCTGTGAATACGATTGCATCAACTCCGCCAAGAACTGCGATATAACTACCAACGTATTTCTTAACTCTATAAGCAAGGATTTCAAGAGCAAGTCTTGCCTTTTCATTGCCTTGTTCTGCTGCAGCCGTTAAGTCACGAAGGTCACTTGACGTTTCACTTACGCCCAAGATACCACACTTTTTGTTGAGATAGTTAACAACTTCTTCTGGTGAAAGGTTGAGTTTTGCTCTTAAGAATTCAACAGCAGCTGGGTCGATGTCACCACTACGTGTGCCCATAACTAAACCTTCAAGCGGTGTAAAGCCCATTGATGTATCTTGACATTTGCCATCTTTAACAGCTGAAATTGATGAGCCGTTGCCAAGGTGACAAACAACGATTTTTGAATCTTTTTTGCCGAGAAGTTTAATGGTTTCTTCACTTACAAACTTGTGTGATGTGCCGTGGAAACCATATTTTCTGATTTTATATTGTTCATAAACTGAATAAGGAATACCATACATATAAGCTTTAGCTGGCATTGTTGAGTGGAAAGTTGTATCAAACACTGCAACCATTGGAACGCCTGGCATAACTTCACGACAACTCTTAATGCAAGCTATGTTGCCTGGCATGTGTAGAGGGCCGAGTTCTGCATTCTTTTCGCAAATAGCGATAACTTCGTCATCGATAACAACTGATGAGTGAAAGTCTTCACCAGAGTGGAGAACTCTGTGACCTACTGCACCGATTTCATCAATGCTCTTTAATGCGCCGTTTTCTTTGTCAAGCATAGCCTTTAAAACAATTTCCATTGCTTCTTTATGAGTTGGCATATCTTGTTTGATGATGCAAACTCTGCCATCAAAAGTTTTTTGTGTTAATTGACCGCCTTCAAAAGTAATTCTTTCGCAAACGCCCTTTAAGATAACGCTTTCATCAGCCATATTGATAAGTTGATACTTAAGTGATGAACTACCTGCATTTATAACTAAAATTTTCATAATAACACTTCCTAAAAAATTATTTTGCTTGCAGTGCAGTTATAGCAACAACTGCGATAATATCTTCAACGCTACAACCACGAGATAAGTCGTTAATAGGTTTTGCAAAGCCTTGACAAATTGGGCCGAGAGCCATGTATCCACCAAATCTTTGTGCAATTTTATAACCGATATTG
>JAZKZI010000021.1:0-11792 GCA_045612585.1 Christensenellaceae bacterium
AAATACCTAAACTAAAAGGTGCGCCTGATAGTGAAGGGGAAGATAAAGGAATTTGCAAGGCAAATGGCCTTGTTTAATCACGTTCCTCCCTTTTGCTATGCGAAAGGGAGTTATTTTTATTTAAGGCTTTTTCACTTCGCAAAAGCCAAATTTTAATGGAAAAAAAACTGCAAATCCTATTTGTTTTGCTCAGTTGCAGACTTTTCAAGTATGCGCCTTTACAAGAACAAATGTCTTTTTTGTTTTTTTCTCATGAAATCATTTTATTATTCGGCTATTCTCAGTTCAAAAGCCTAATATTATAGATTATGGAAAAAACTGCAAAATCCTATTTGTTTTGCGATGGCTTAAAAACCTGAAAGTTTAGTTAAAAAAAGGAGAAATCATATGAAGAAATTTTTAACCATGATTTTAAGCCTTGTGCTATTAGTGGTGGCTGTTTTTGGCAGTGCATGCTCACCAGAGTTAGAAAAGGGCAAAGTAAACATTAAATATTATCCAGAAGGCAAAGACGTTATTAAATCAATTATGGCTGGCAATGAAACTATAGGGCTTGTTCCAGAACCAGCAGCAACCAACCTTGAGGCAAATTATTTAAAACAAAAAGGTTCACCTCTTTATAGACTAGACCTTCAAGAACTTTATGATAAAGATACCAAGGCATACCCACAAGCCGTTTTAATGGTTAAGAAAAGCGTTTTAGGGGCAAACCCAAACTTAGTAAATTCACTTCAAACAAAAATAACAGAAAGTGCAAGTTGGATAAAGCAAAATCAATCTCTTGCAGTTGATGCAATAAATAGTAAGGGTGGTGCAACTTTAGATGCACAAACGTTAACCGAAAGTGCAATAGATGGATGCAAAATTTATTGGGAAAGTGCAATAGGTGCAAAAACTTCGGTTAAAAACTATATAAACAAGATTATCGATATTGATAGCACAAAGGCAAGTGCAGTTAGCGATGACTTTTTCTATACAAGTGCAGTAGAAACGGGAAGTCCAAAACAAACTTACACGTTTATGGCACCAGACGGAGCGCCAGCCTTAGCCATTGCAAAACTTATTTATGATAACGATAATTTAGGCACGGGAAGAACCATTGACTATAGCGTGCTTTCATCAACTTTAGTTATGCCAAATCTTTCTAGTGGAAGTGCCGATATTATCGTTGCACCTGTAAATCTTGCAAGTAAATTGTATAAAGCAAACTCAAACGATTACGTTATGGTTGCAGTTATAACTCACGGAAACTTTTATATTTTAAGCACAACCCAAATTTCGGTTAGCGACCTAAAAGGCAAGCAAGTTGCAGTGCCAAACCAAGGCGCTGTTCCTGATTGGACTTTTAAGATGGTTTTATACAAAAATAATCTAACTAACGTGACAGTAGAATAATGAAAAGGATAAACAAGATTTTCAACTTAATATTGCCAATAATTACAATAGCTTTTTTGCTTATCGTATGGCAAGTGGTTGCCTTAGAATATGACAACAAATACATTGTGCCAACGGTGGGCAGCACGTTAAAAGAACTTGGCGTATTACTAGGCGAAAAAAAGTTTTACATTGCACTAGGGGCAACCTTACTTCGCAGTGTAATAGCCTTTTCGTTGTCTTTTTTTGTGTCGGCTATCCTTGCATATTGTGCATCAAAAAGGGTGTGGGCAGAAAAACTTATTTTGCCTATAATAAGCATAACCAGAACGCTTCCAACCATTGCTATTGCGTGGCTACTTTTGTTTTGGACAAACAGTCAAGTTGCACCCGTTGTTATAACAATGCTTGTTGTTCTTCCAACCTCTTATACGCAGATTAAAGGTGCGTTAGATAGCGTTAACAAAACCAGTTTAGAAGCAGGAAAAGTTGACGGCGCTGGCTGGTGGAAATTGTTTTTTAATATAGAACTTCCACAAATAGCACCAGAACTATATAGTGTTATTGGCAGTGGACTTGCCTTAAACTTTAAGTTAATGGTGGCGGCAGAAGTTTTAAGCGCAACGCTAAAATCTTTGGGAAATATGATAAATTTAGCAACACCTTTTGAAGTGGCAAAAGTGCTTGCACTAACGGTGGTTGTGCTATTGTTGGGGTTAATAGTAGAGTTTTTGTTTAATAAACTTTCAAAAAAGTCAGCAAGTTGGCAATAATAAATATTAAAAATTAAGCAAAAATAAAAAGTAAAAAGAAAGGAAAACTTTTCTTTTCTTTTTTCTTTTTTAAAAAGTGTTTTTGTATTGACAAAGCACGCTGGCTTTGATAAAATATTATTTGAGTTAAATTTTTAATTTAAATTAAGGAAAAAATATGCCGAGATATAAAATTGCAGACGTTGTGTTTAGCATACAAACAATTTATGGCTTTACAAAATGGCTGTGCAGAGATTATGAATATTTTGGGCAAGAACAAGATGCTTTTAGCGTTAAGGTGACAGAGCAAGATATCTTAAAAGAAAAAGCAAAAATGCCAGATTATCCAGACTTTTTTTTAGAAAGTGTGGTCGTTTATAGAAGACTTTGCGAATTCGTTTTAGAAAATTCAAACGGGCTAATCTTTCATTGCAGTGCAATTATGGTTGATAACGGGGCGTATTTATTTACAGCACCATCTGGCACGGGCAAATCAACGCACACAAGACTTTGGAGAGAGCTTCTTGGCGATAAAGCCGTTATGATAAACGATGACAAGCCTATTATAAGATTAATTGACGGCGAGTTTTACGTTTATGGCACGCCTTGGATGGGCAAGCACGATATTGGCACAAACGTTAGGGCAAAACTTAAGGCGATTTGCAAAATCCGTCAAGAAAAAGAAAACGTTATAGAAGAAATTAGCCCAGGGCAAATGCTCCCTATAATATTAAATCAAACAATTAGACCTGAAAAGGTTGAAATCATGGATAAGCTTTTGTCTTTGATAGAAGAAATGCTAAAAGGCACTAAATTATATTCGCTTGGATGCAATATCTCAAAAGAGGCAGCAGAGTTATCTTATAACGCAATGGTAAAAGGGGAAAAGATATGAAGATTAAAGAAGGTTTTATATTAAGAGAAATTGCAGGAAGCTATATAGTTGTTGCTGTTGGCGATGCCGTTAAAAGCTTTAACGGAGTTATAAATCTAAACCCTACGGGTGCTTTTTTATGGAAGAAGTTAAGTGAGGGTGGCGATGAACAAACCTTGCTTAAAGCATTACTTGATGAATACGACGTGGATGAACAACTTGCAAAAAGAGATATAGCAATGTTTATTGCCAAACTAAAAAACGCAAACTTACTTATATAGCAAAATGAAGGGTACTATGGAAAAAAAGGGATTTGACAACGCAAAATATTTAGAAATGCAATCGGCAAAGATATTAGAGCGCATTGCAATGTTTGGGGGAAAACTCTATCTAGAGTTTGGTGGAAAACTTTTTGACGACTATCACGCATCAAGGGTGCTTCCTGGTTTTGAGCCTGATAGCAAGATTAAAATGCTTTCTCAACTTAAAGACCAAGCCGAAATTTTAATTGTTATTAACTCTAGCGATATAGAAAAAAATAAACAACGCAGTGACCTTGGCATTACTTACGACGTTGACGTGTTAAGGCTTATAGACATATTTTTAGAAAGAGATTTTTACGTTGGAAGCGTTGTTTTAACCAAGTTTAAATATCAACCAAGTGCAATAGCATTCCAAAAGCGTTTAGAAATGCGTGGCATAAAGGTTTATCGCCATTATCCAATAGAAGGCTATCCATCAGAAGTTGAAAAAATCGTTAGCGATGATGGTTATGGCAAAAACGAATACGTTGTCACGTCGCGCCCACTCGTTGTCGTGACTGCTCCAGGTCCAGGCAGTGGAAAAATGGCAACGTGCTTGTCTCAACTTTATCACGAAAATAAAAGGGGAATTAAGGCAGGATATGCTAAGTATGAAACTTTTCCTATCTGGAACTTAGCCCTAAATCACCCTGTAAATATCGCATACGAAGCGGCAACAGCTGATTTAAATGATATGAACATGATTGACCCATTCCACCTAGAAGCATATGGCGAAATGGCAGTAAACTATAATAGAGATATAGAAATTTTCCCTGTGCTTTCTGCTATGCTTGAAAGGGTGTTGGGCGAAAGTCCATATAAGTCGCCAACCGACATGGGCGTTAATATGGCAGGGCACTGCATAATTGATAAAGATATAGTATACAGTGCGTCTAAGCAAGAAGTTATAAGAAGATATTATGCTGCTCTATTAGAAGTAAGAAAGGGTAATATTGGCAAAGAAGTTATATCAAAAATTGAAGTGCTTATGCAAAAACTTCTTATATCAATAAACGATAGGGCTGTTGTTAAATATGCTTTAGATAAAGAAAAAGAAACGGGTGCTCCGGGCTCGGCGCTTCAACTTCCAAACGGCAAAATAGTAACGGGAAGAACGGGCAAACTTATGGGCTCAAGTGCGGCAGCATTACTTAACGCATTAAAAGCACTTGCAGACATAGATGACGACTTGGATATTATTTCATCAAAGGTTTTAGAGCCTATTCAAATATTAAAAGTTAATCATATGGGTTCGGCAAATCCAAGACTACATACTGATGAAATATTATTGTCACTTGCAGTTAGTGCAACAACCAATCCAGTTGCAAAAAAGGCAATGGAACAATTGCCACTTCTTAAAGGCAGTGAGTTCCACTCGTCTGTTGTTTTATCGCACGTGGATAAAAAGACGCTTAAAACGCTTGGCATAAACGTCACAAGCGAACCAAAAAGGGAAAGCGAAATAAATTTAGATGATAAAAAATAAAAAGAAAAGGGAGCTGAAAATTCAGCTCCCTTTGTTTACGTTATAAACCTAGAAAAAAAGGTGTTATTTTTTAGGAATAAAGTTTTCAAAAATTATGTTTTTTGCATATGGCTTAACCCTTTCATAGTCTTTTTGGCTTGTAATTGTCCAAGAAATAATGGGAATATTTTTTGCTTTTCTCTTTTTTAACGGCAAATCTTCAAACGAATAACTGATAAAATCTGGTTTGACAAGAAAGTTAAACAGCATGTTTTGAACAATTTTTTTCTTTATAAAAGGCAGACCTTTTAAATAGGTTTTTGTGCCTAAAATCCCACGGAGAAACTCAGGTGCAAGTTTTTTAACCCTTTTAATGAATAGTGGGTTAAAAGATTGAATTGCAAAATCGCCCTTATAAGACTTTAGCCTTTCTATTACCTTATCCACGTAAGAATTTGTTGGTTGGTCTTTAAGTTCAATTAAAAGTGGCACTTTGCCATCAACAATGGCTAAAACCTCATCAAAAGTAGGTATGCTTTCGTTTGAGCCTATAAGTTTAATGGATTCAAGTTCACTAGCAGTTTTGTCATAGATATAGCCTTTTTGTCCTGTCATACGCTCTAAACTTTGGTCGTGGAAAGAAAACAATTCGCCGTCAATAGAAGAGTATAAATCAATTTCAATAGGGTAGCCGTTAATAACGGCATTTTTATAAGCAGAAAGAGAGTTTTCAACTATATTTTCCCCCCAAAGTCCCCTGTGGGCAATAGGTTTTGTTAAAAGCCAGCTATCACTTTTTAATCTCATAAAACACCCTTTTTAATTTACTTGCAAAAATTCCTTATTTAGTATATACTATTTAACGAATATTATATATTAAAAGGATTTTTATGTCAATAAATAAAGAAAATATCAGAAATTTCTGTATTGTGGCACACATAGACCACGGAAAATCAACTCTAGCAGATAGGCTTATGGAAAAAACAGGTCAGGTTTCAGAGCGTGATATGGAAGAACAGCTTTTAGACTCTATGGACTTAGAGCGTGAAAGGGGCATTACCATTAAACTTACACCTGTTAGAATGTTCTATAAGGCAAAGGACGGCAAGGAATATATATTTAACCTTATCGACACCCCAGGTCACGTTGACTTTACCTATGAAGTTTCTCGTTCTCTTAAGGCGTGCGAAGGTGCAATTCTAATCGTAGATGCAACTCAAGGCGTGCAAGCCCAAACACTTGCAAACGCTTATCTTGCTATTGATAACGACCTAGAGATTATGCCTGTAATCAACAAAATGGACTTAGCATCTGCTAGGCCTGATGAAGTTGCTATGGAGATAGAAGACATTTTGGGAATTGAAGCAACTGATGCGCCAAGAATTTCGGCAAAGAGTGGGCTTAACGTAGAAGACGTTTTAGAACAAATCGTTCACAAAGTTCCAGCACCTAAAGGTGATGCTAATAAGCCACTAAAAGCACTTATTTTTGATAGTTATTACGATAACTTTAAGGGTGTTATTTGTTTTGTCAGAGTGGTTGACGGCACGGTAAAAATTGGCACAAAGATAAAAACCTTTATGTCAGACAAGCAGTTTGACGTCACCGAAGTTGGTGTATTCTCCCCAAAAATGCAACCTAAAGATGAACTTTCTGCTGGCGAAGTTGGGTATATCGCTGCAAGTATTAAAAGCATTGAAGATACTGCCGTTGGCGACACTATAACAACTGTAGTAGGTGGGGCACAAGAAGCACTTCCTGGATACCAAAAGGCACTGCCTATGGTGTTCTCTGGCGTGTTCCCACTCGATGGAAGCAAGTTTAACGACCTAAAGGACGCTTTACTTAAACTCAAACTAAACGACGCTGCACTCTCTATCGAACCAGATAACTCTGCGGCACTCGGTTTTGGCTTTAGATGTGGCTTTTTGGGCTTGCTTCATATGGACGTTATACAAGAGCGTATTGAAAGGGAATTCGACCTTCAAATTATAACAACTGCGCCATCGGTTTCTTATAAGGTTTACAAAACAGACGGACAGCAGTTGGTTGTTGAAAACCCAACTCACCTTCCACCTGTGACAGAAATTGAATATATGGAAGAGCCTATTATAAACGCAAGCATATTCACACCACCAGACTACGTTGGACCTATTATGGAACTTTGCCAATTCAAGCGTGGCGTGTATAAAGATATGGTATATTTAGATAAGACAAGGGTGCAATTAAAATATACACTTCCACTAAACGAAATTATCTATGACTTTTTTGACAGCTTAAAATCTAGAACAAAAGGTTATGCATCTTTCGACTATGAAATTGCAGGATATCAAAAGAGCGACTTAGTAAAACTTGACATGCTTCTTAACGGGGATATTTGTGATGCCCTATCAATTATCGTGCATAAGGACAAAGCTTATGAGCGTGGCAGACAAATTGCCGAAAAACTTAAAGACGTTATTCCACGCCAAATGTTTGAAATTCCTATTCAAGCAGCAGTGGGTGGCAAGATTATCGCCAGAGAAACGGTTAAGGCGTTTAGAAAAGACGTTTTGGCTAAGTGTTATGGTGGCGACGTGACGAGAAAGAAAAAACTCTTAGAAAAACAAAAAGAAGGTAAAAAGAAAATGCGTTCTATCGGTACGGTTGAAATTCCAAGCGAAGCCTTTATTTCAATACTAAAAACCGATAATGATAGGTAGAAAATGAGTGGAATTTATTTGCACGTGCCATTTTGTAAACAAAAATGCACATATTGTGATTTTGCTTCCTTTCCAAAAGAAATAGGAAAAGCCGAAAGTTATTTTGCTTGTCTATATCGTGAAATAGAGGGTAGAAGCAAGCAATATCCTACTGCTATTATAGACACAATCTATATAGGTGGTGGCACGCCATCGGCTGTTGATTCAAAGTTTATCATGGGCGCAATAAGGCAGATTAAAAAATGCTTTACGGTAAAAAAAGATGCCGAAATAACCATTGAACTTAACCCAGGCACAGTGGATGAAAAAAAGGTTAAAGACTATCTAAGCGTGGGGATAAATCGTTTTTCAATAGGGCTTCAAACAGGCTTTGATGACCAACTTAAAAAACTTAACCGAGTTCACACTGCTAAAGACTTTTTGCTAACCACAAAAATGCTTAAAGGTCAAAACGTAAGCGCTGATATTCTGATAGGCTTAAGCGAGCAAACGGCTGAAGAGGTTTATAAAACTATAGACCTTGCAATCGCAGGTGGTGCAAAACACATTTCAGTTTATGCCTTAACCCCAGAAGTTGGCACGCCAATATACACAGATTATCTTAACGGCGAACTGCTTAGCGATGATGAAGTCGCTGATATATATGATAAAGTCGTTATATACTTAAAAGAAAAAGGCTTTGATAGATACGAAGTTTCTAACTTTGCTTTAAAAGGTTTTTATTCTCGACACAATATGAATTATTGGCAGCGTGGCGAATATATCGGCGTTGGGGTATCAGCAAGTTCGTTTATGGAAAACAGGCGCTTTACTAACACATTTAAAATCGATGAGTATATTAACGCCATTATCTATAACAAAAACCCAGAAATTTCAAGCGAGATTATCGAAGGGGAAGATGCTAAGTTTGAGTTTATTATGCTGGGCCTAAGAACAACAAACGGCATAAGCATTGATAAGTTCAACAAAACATTTTCTTCTGACTTTATGAAGGAATATGCAGACGTTCTCAAACAAAAAAGCGAATTTTTAAGTCTTGACGGCGACACGTTAAAAATCAAAGATAAGTATTTATATGTTCAAAATGATATAATACTTTCATTTATGAAATAATAAAAAACACCTTATATGCTTCGCATCTCTTCGTTCTGCTCCGTGTTGCTCGGGTTGCATACGGGAGTATGCGCCCTTTCGCAATACTCGCACGCCTTGACCTGCTCGCATCTAATGCGTTTTAGAAAATACAAGATAATGAAAAAGAATAAAAACACGTTTAGTAAAAAACTAAGCGTGTTTTCTTTTCTACAAAAAATAATTAAATACCAAAAAATCTTACTTAAAAACGGTTTCGCGTTATGTTAGACTTGTTAACAAGAGGAAAACATGACCGTTTATATAGAGTACGTTATTATAGATAATGTAATAATAGACTATCTACTTTTAAAAGCCACATTTGTGTTTACGGGATTTTCTTCTCGGAGATGTAGGCTTTTTCTTTGTGCTTTTTTGGGCAGTATAATTGCTCTTGTTTTTCCGTTAGTTGAAATAAATGACATAATTTTATCTAGCCTTAAAATAATGAGTGGACTTTTAATTTTGCTCCTTGCAAATAGTTATAAAAGTTTTAACGCATTTTTTAGGTGTGCGATAGTGTTTTTTCTTTTAACCTTTGTATCTGGTGGGGCTGTCACTGGGCTATATAATCTTTTGGGCATTTCGCTCGGCACCGAAAGTGTGGTGGCAAGCGTTATTCTTCCCGTTTATTTGGTGCTTAAGCTATTAAGCAAAACTATTATATATTTATGCAAAAGGGTAAATGTGGTTAAGTTTTGTTATGACGTGGAACTAACTCACAATGGCAAAAGCATAAAGGCAAAGGGATTTTTAGACACGGGCAACAATCTTTATGACAAAGAAAATGCCGTTATATTATGTTCAAGTGATTTTGCAAAAGAATTTCTGGGGGATAGCATTGTAAAAACAAAATTTAATAAAATAAGGCTTAATACAGTGGCTGGCGAAAAGACCAATTTATGTTTTAAGTTAGACAAATTTGTATTATATATCAACCAAAAGGAGCATATATTTAATTATATAACAACGTGCATAGCAGATTTTGATAGCACTGAATATCAAATAATCTTGCACCCAGCACTGTTAAAGGAGCAAAATGGCATTGAATCTGATAAGTTTTTTCAAAAAATTAGTTAAGCATTTTACTTTAAGCGAAAACGCCGTGCATTTTATTGGTGGGGGCGAAGTTTTGCCACTCCCTTATTCATCAGAGCAAGAAGCTCAAATGGTTGGCATGCTTTCAGAGGGGGATAAGGCTATTCGTGACAGCCTTATAGAGCATAATCTTAGGCTCGTTGTATATATTGCTCGCCGTTTTGAAAACACGGGTGTTGACCTTGACGATTTGGTGTCGGTTGGAACGATAGGACTTATAAAAGCAGTTAATTCTTTTAATGCAGAAAAGAACATTAAGCTCGCCACCTATGCTTCTCGTTGCATAGAAAACGAAATTTTAATGCACCTAAGACGCACTGTTAAACTTAAAAGCGAAGTATCTTTTGAAGAGCCACTCAACACCGATTGGGAGGGCAACGAGCTTATGCTTTGCGACGTTATGGGCACTGACGGCGATATCGTTTATAAAAAGATAGAAAACGGGGTAGAAAACGAACTGCTTGGCATTGCATTAACTAAACTTAACGATAAAGAAAGAAATATTATGCGACTTAGATATGGGCTTGGTGGAGGAAAAGAAAAAACACAAAAAGAAGTTGCCGATATGCTAGGCATATCGCAAAGCTACATATCAAGGTTAGAAAAAAAGATAATTTCTCGCCTTCAAAAAGAATTTTTCAAAATGGTGTAAAGAGTATAAAAAAATAAAAGAGCAAGGCGCCTGCCTTGCTCTTTTGCATGAAAATTAAAGTTATTCAAAATAACCTTTATATTCAATCTTTATAGTATCTTTTGGAAATAAATGACTATATAGTTCAATAAAATAATCGTCTGTCATACTTGCAATATAATCGCAAACGATTTGCTCCTTATCTTGCTCTAAATAACTTTGTTCACGCTTATAATAACTTGAATTTATATAGTCGATATGGTGCTTAAATATAGGGGAGGTGCCGTCGCTATCTAAATCAAAAAGCAACTTGTCAAAAACTTTATTTATCATGTCTTGAATTGCCGATAAATGTTTATTTGCAATTGCCGAATTATAAAGCTTAGAATAGTTTTGCGTTTTAGCTTTTACTAAGTCGGCAAAATATTCGCTGTCAAGTTTAATATAGTTTTTGCCATAACTATTTTTAATAATGTTAACCGAAAGGTTGTTTATTATCTCTGCATTTATATTGCCTATGCTGTTTTTTTCAAATTGATTTTCATCATAAACGCTTGTTCTAGAGCCGTCTTGCCTATCTTTTCCTAGGTATGCGATAATGTCTGAAATTCTAACCACGCATCCTTCTAAGGTAGATGGCGAAAGTTTTACTAAGGCGTTTTTATCGGTGTAGCAACTTTCAATAAGGCTATCAAACTCATTAAAACTTGAAATGGTGATAGGGTGATATTCTTCCTTTTCAATCTCGCCATTGTGTCCTGCAATGCCATCTAATGTTTGAAGACTAACGTTATAAGGGAAAATAACGTCTAAAACTCTTACAGACTGAAGATTATGTGCAAAATGTTTTCCTTTTCTTTCAAAAAGTATTTGGTCTAAAATCTTTTCGCCTGCGTGACCAAAAGGAGTGTGACCTAAATCGTGACCGAGCGAAATGGCTTCGATAAGTTCTGTGTTTAGATTAAGCGCCTTGCCAATAGTTCTTGCAATGCGAGAAACTAACTGAACGTGTAAACTTCGCCTTGTAATGTCGTCGTTTTTATAAAAAGAAAACACTTGGGTTTTGTCTGAATATCTATTATAAAAAGGGCAGTTCAAAATCTTATCAATGTCCCTTATAAAATTAGAGCGAAGTAGGGTTGGCTTATCGTGGGCATTATCCTTTCTGCGCACGGCATTACCATCACAAAAGGCGTAAGGGTTTTTCACGCCGTTTGCTCTATCATACTCTATTTTTTGTGTTATATGGCTTGGCAAATTGTCAAATTTAAGCATGTTTCACCTTAAAAAATGTTTATAACTATATTTTATCATAATTTTTGGTAATTGCAATACTTTTTAAATGGTATTATTTAAGGCTTTTTTATTCATACTATATTTGTTATGAAAAATGCTGAAAAAGTTTATAAAATCTTAAAAACAAGCCTAATTCTTGGCATAACTGCTGTGCTCATTTCAATAGC
>JAZKZI010000022.1:0-12356 GCA_045612585.1 Christensenellaceae bacterium
AAACGACCTTTTGTTGCTTTTTGAAAACAGTTCCGTCTTCAATATTCTTTAATAATGCAAGATATCTTTCTTCGTGTTCTTTTTCGATTGCGCCAACGCCTTCAAATAATTTTGCAATATCGTCAAATCCTTCTTCCTTAGCCTCTTTTGCCATACGTGCATACATATCCGTCCATTCGCCGTTTTCGCCTGCAGCGGCGTCTTTAAGGTTGTCTATGGTTGAACCGATGCCATCGTGCAAAAGTTTGAACCAAATTTTTGCGTGTTCTTTTTCGTTGTCGGCAGTTTCTAAAAAGAAAGCGGCAATTTGTTCATAGCCTTCCTTTTTAGCCTTTGATGCATAATAAGTGTATTTGTTTCTCGCTTGACTTTCGCCAGCAAACGCTTCTAGCAAGTTCTTTTCTGTTTTAGTTCCTTTTAAATTCATAATTATTTACCTCTTTAATAGTTTATACAAATATTTTATTATATAAACCAAATTTTGTCAATATGAGTTTTTAAAAAAATTTAAGCACTCAGCATTTTTTTTGCCGAGTGCTTTTTATCGTTTGTTAATTTTATAATATTAGAACTTAATAGAGTTAGCAATATAATCTTTTAAGCTATCGATAGGAATTCTAACTTGCTCCATAGTATCTCTATCACGAACTGTGACAGCACCGTCTTCAAGCGTGTCAAAGTCGATAGTAATGCAAAGTGGAGTTCCGATTTCGTCTTGACGGCGATAACGCTTGCCGATTGAACCAGATTCATCATAGTCAACAGGGAAAGACTTAATGAGTTCGCTATAGATTTCATCAGCCTTTTCTGAAAGCTTTTTAGAAAGTGGCAATATTGCAGCCTTAAATGGCGCGAGTGTTGGGTGAAGTCTTAAAACTGTTCTAACGTCGTTCTTTTCAGCGTCCACAACTTCTTCATCATAAGCATTGCAAAGAATTGCAAGCACAGTTCTTTCAACGCCAAGACTTGGTTCAACAACGTAAGGGATGTATCTTTCGTTTGTTTCTTGGTCGAAGTAAGAAAGGTCTTTCTTAGAAGTGTTTTGATGTTGAGTAAGGTCATAGTCAGTTCTATCAGCAACCCCCCAAAGTTCGCCCCAACCAAATGGGAACAAGAATTCAAAGTCGGTTGTTGCTTTTGAATAGAAGCAAAGTTCTTCTTTAGCGTGGTCACGGAGTCTTAATCTTTCGTCTTTAATGCCGAGTGACAATAGCCAGTTATGGCAGAAACTTCTCCAATAACTAAACCACTCTAAGTCAGTTCCTGGTTTGCAGAAAAATTCTAATTCCATTTGTTCAAATTCACGCACTCTAAAGATAAAGTTGCCTGGTGTGATTTCATTTCTAAAAGATTTACCTATTTGAGCGATACCGAAAGGCATTTTCTTTCTAGTTGTTCTTTGAACGTTAACAAAGTTAGTAAAAATACCTTGTGCAGTTTCAGGACGAAGATAAACTGTGTTTTTAGCATCTTCAGTCACGCCTTGGAAAGTTTTGAACATAAGGTTAAACTGACGGATATCAGTAAAGTTATGTTTTCCACAAGTAGGACAAGGGATATTGTGTTCATCAACGAATGCACGCATTTCTTGGTGAGAGAAAGCATCGATAGGCTTTTCTAAAGTATAGTTATTTTCTGATGCCCAATCTTCAATAAGTTTATCAGCCCTAAATCTTTCGTGGCATTCTCTACAGTCCATAAGTGGATCTGAAAAGCCAGCAAGGTGACCAGAAGCAACCCAAGTTTGTGGGTTCATAAGAATTGCAGCGTCTAAGCCGACGTTAAGTTTGTTTTCTGTGACAAACTTTTGCCACCACGCACGCTTAATGTTATTTTTTAGTTCAACGCCAAGTGGACCGTAATCCCAAGTGTTTGCAAGACCACCATATATTTCACTACCAGGGAATATAAAGCCTCTGTTCTTGCAAAGGTTAACGATTTTATCCATTGTGGCACAACTTTTTATATTTTCCATACCAAAAACCTCTTGTATAAATAAAATTCATAAATTATTTTACATTATATATAAAATTTAGTCAAGCAAACTACTCGTTTTGCTTTTTTATTTTTATAATTTGTGTTATACTTATTCATATATTTAAATTTTAAGGTGCATTACTATGGTAGAAGCAACTAATTTTATTGAACAAATTATTAATGAAGAATTAGAGTCTGGCAAAGTGAACAGCGTTTACACTCGTTTTCCACCAGAACCTAACGGATATTTGCACATAGGCCACGCAAAGAGCCTTTGCATTAACTTCGGCATGAAACAAAAATATAACGGCAAGTGCAATTTGTTTTTTGACGACACAAACCCATCTAAAGAAAAAACAGAATTCGTTGATGCTATAAAAGCAGATATTAAGTGGCTTGGCTTTATTTGGGATAAGGAAAATTATGCATCAGATTATTTTGAGCAAATTTATAATTTTGCAGTTGAACTTATAAAAAAGGGCAAAGCCTTTGTTTGTGATATGACGCCTGAAGAAATAAGCAAAAATCGTGGTTCGCTTACAGAAGCAGGAAAGGAAAGTCCATATAGAAATAGAAGCATAGAAGAAAACCTTAAGCTTTTTGAAGATATGAGAAACGGCAAGTTTGCTGACGGCGAAAAGTGTTTAAGGGCAAAGATTGATATGGCGTCACCAAACATCAACATGCGTGACCCTGTTATCTATAGAATACTTCGCCAAACTCACCACAGAACAGGTGATAAGTGGTGCATTTATCCTATGTATGACTATGCTCACCCAATTTGTGACTATATGCAAGGCATCACGCACTCACTTTGTACTTTAGAGTTTGAAGACCACCGTCCACTTTATGACTGGGTGGGAATTGAGCTCGGCTTTAATCCAAAGCCAAGACAAATTGAGTTTGCAAGGCTTAACGTGACAAACCTTGTTATGAGCAAAAGATATCTTAAAAAACTTGTTGAAGACGGCTCAGTTGATGGTTGGGACGACCCACGTATGCCAACACTAACAGGACTTAGAAACAGGGGTATCCCTGCTGAGGCATTAAAAGACTTCTGTGCAAGAATTGGCGTAAGCAAGGCTAACTCTGAAGTTCAAATCAGCTATTTAGAAGCATGCATTAGAGAATATCTAAATATCCATGCAGAGCGTGCAATGGCTGTTTTAAGACCTATTAAACTCACTATCACAAACTATCCAGACGGAAAAAGCGAAATGGCTGAGTTTGAAATTAATCCTAACGAAGAAATTAAGCGCACTCGTGAAATTGAATTCTCTAAGAATTTATATATCGATGCAGACGACTTCTCGCTTGAACCACCACCAAAATATTTCAGGTTGAAAAAGGACGGCTACGTTAGACTTAAGGGTGCATATATCGTTAAGTGTGATGACGTTATCCTTGATGACAATGGCGAAGTTAAAGAAATTCTTTGTACCTACTACCCAGAAAGCAAGAGTGGAAGCGACACTTCTGGAATTAAGTGTAAGGGTGTTATCCAATGGGTAAATGCAGATACTTGTGTGGACACAGAAATTCGCCAATACGGACACTTGCTTAAAGATGAAGAATACGCAGGTCAAGACTTCTCTGAAAGAATGAATACTGAAAGCGTTAAGATATTTAACGGCAAGGTTGAGCCTTACGTTTATGAGAATGATAAAGATGCTTGCTATCAACTTATCCGTACGGGCTACTTTAAGCGCCTTGACGTAAAAGGTAAGGAAGTATTAAGCGAAATCGTGTCACTTAAAGACAACTTTAACGTTAAAAAATAAGGGTGAAAAACATGAAAAAGGTATGTATAGAATTTGCTGACGGCAAAAAAATCAATTTAGAACTTTATCCAGAGCACGCACCTATCACGGTTGATAACTTTATTGACCTTGTAAAAAGTGGCTTTTATGATGGACTTTGCTTTCATAGAGTTATAGAAGGCTTTATGATTCAAGGTGGTGGATTTACCTATGACAATGGCCTTAAAGAAAAGAAAGCGCCAAGAACTATTAAGGGCGAATTTGCTATGAACGGCGTTAAAAACGACCTTCACCACGCTCCAGGTGTTATATCTATGGCAAGAACAATGGTTCCAGACTCAGCATCATCACAATTCTTTATTTGCGCTGATGACCAAGCATATTTAGATGCTCAATACGCAGCGTTTGGCAAGGTGTGTGATGAAGAAAGTATGCAAGCAGTTCTTGACATTGCATGCGTTAAAACAACAAGCTGGGGATACTATGATGACGTTCCTGTAGAGCCTGTTGTAATGAAAAAAGTTTATATGATTGAAGAATAGTAAAAACATAAAAAAGCGACCAATTCGGTCGCTTTTTTATGTTTGTAATCAATTTTATAATATAAAGAAATAATTAAAAAATATCTCTAACGGCAAGAACTTCGCCAGTGAAACCATCAATTAAAAGAGCTTTCGTGCCCTTTTCGTTTGATAGGCCTATATACCAATAAGGGTGGTTATCTTTAACCAAAACTCTTGTGCAAATTTCAGCGCTAAATTTGCCGTTTACGAAATAAGAATTTATAAGTTCTGATTGATGCTTTTGCAAGTATTCAAGTGCTTTTGAATGAGAAATAGTGCCCTTTGGCAGAGTAGATTTCATTTTTACAGTTTGATTAATTGAAGAATAAGAAAGATTAATTTCAAATTCGTTAAGGTTAAAGTTTTCAACTGGCATAATAGCGCAATGCATATGAGAAACTGCGTTCAACTTAAAAGTGCTTTTATATTCCTTTCCATTGTGTTTTAAGGACACGTGATAAGTTACGTTTTCGTTTTGGTTGTTTTTTAACCTAAAGATAAGAACGTAAACTTTTTGGGTTATGCTACCATCTAAGTTAGGCATTTTTTCATGATAGCCATAGCTTGCAGTGATAGGAATATTGCTATCAACGTTTTCATAGCAGTTTGACCTAAGTTCGCTTACGTATTTATCTAAAGTAGACTGAGTTTTACAGCCACTTAAAAGCATTAGAGCAATGCATAAAAATATAATAAGTGATTTACGTTTCATAAAGCCCCCTTTCAAGATATTTTTATGCTGAAAAACAAACAGTAATTCTAAAGAATTAAAAATTTTTATATCTAAAGTATTGATTTTTTAAGCAATCTTTGTTAAAATAGATAAAATACATATTTTATGATAGGGTAGTGTTATGAAAAAACTTGTTATCAAAACAGTTTTTATCACAATTATAGCAATCTTAGTCACTTGTTTTGCTGTAATGAGTGCTTTTTGCGTGTTTAAGCCAAAAGTTATTGCTAAAATGTTTGAAGACTTAGGAAATTATAAGGCATCGCAATATTTTTATCAAATGCAATATAACAAAACAGAAGATATAAACGACCTTTTAATCCTTATCGACAACACATATGAAAATCAAAATAACGGCGAGTTATTAAACTACGTTGGAAAGTTAATCAGTCATAAAGACTTTAAGGCTTTTTGCCAAAATAAAAATCAAAGTCTTGGTGCTGATGAAATGAAAACTGAAGAATATTATGCAGGGCTATACGTAGAACTATTAACGATAGATGACAGCTTTAACAAAGCCATTGGATTTGCAAGGTCATACGTTGTTAAAGCTAATGGTGCTATCAATTTGGGATACACAAAGTTTAATCCCTTTAGAGTTTTGATAAATAATCGGTCATCGCTATTAACAGAACAAAAACAAACACTTAAACAAGAAATACAAAATCTTCTTGATTGCGACGAAATTAAAGCAAACAACCTTCAATTAGGATACGTTCAAGAAGATATAGATAAATTAGGATAAAACCTTAAAAGGAGAATTATATGGGTAAAATTATTAAGGAAGGCTTAACATTTGACGACGTTTTATTAGTTCCACAAGCAAGTGACATTGTTCCAGCACACGTTGATTTGTCAACTAATTTAACACCAAACTTGAAACTCAATATTCCACTTATGTCAGCTGCTATGGACACGGTAACTGAATCTCGCCTTGCTATCGCTATGGCAAGAGAAGGTGGTATCGGCATTATTCATAAAAATATGTCTATTGACGAACAAGCACAACACGTAGATAGAGTTAAAAGAAGTGAACACGGCGTTATTACAGACCCTTTCTTCTTAGAACCGGAAAATCCTGTCACAGATGCACTTAAACTTATGGAAAAATATCGCATAAGTGGTGTACCTATCACTAAGGGTGGCAAACTCGTTGGAATTTTAACAAACAGAGATTTGCGTTTTGAAAGCAATTTCGACCAACCAATTGAAAATATTATGACCAAAGAGAAATTGGTGACGGCACCTGTTGGCACTTCGCTTGAACAGGCTCAACAAATTCTCGGCAAACATAGAATTGAAAAATTACCTATCGTTGATGAAAAGGGATATTTGAAAGGTCTTATTACTATAAAAGATATCGAAAAGGCTATTCAATATCCAAACTCAGCAAAAGACGTTAACGGCAGACTTTTAGCAGGTGCTGCTGTTGGTGTTTCTGTTAATACTTTAGAAAGAGTTGATGCTTTAGTTAAAGCAAAAGTTGATATTATCGTTGTGGATAGTGCACACGGCCACTCTCAAAATATTCTTAAAATGGTTTCAAAGATTAAAGAAGTATATCCAAATCTTCCAATCATTGCAGGCAACGTTGCAACTGCTGATGCAACAGAAGCACTTATCGATGCTGGTGCAGACGTTGTTAAGGTTGGTATCGGCCCTGGTTCTATTTGTACAACTCGTATCGTTGCAGGTATCGGCGTTCCACAACTAACTGCTGTTATGGACTGTGCTGAGCGTGCTGAAAAGTTCGGCAAAAAAGTTATTGCAGACGGTGGTATTAAATATAGTGGCGATATTACAAAGGCTATCGGTGGTGGTGCAGCTGCTGTTATGATAGGTAGTATGTTCGCTGGAACACTTGAAAGCCCAGGCGAAATTGAAATTTATCAAGGCAGAAGTTTCAAAGTATATAGAGGTATGGGTTCACTTCCAGCTATGGCTTGTGGTAGTAAGGACAGATATTTCCAAGAAAATGCTAAGAAACTTGTTCCAGAAGGCGTTGAAGGTAGAGTTCCTTATCGTGGCGCACTTTCTGAAATCGTGTTCCAAATGTGTGGTGGAATCAGAGCAGGTATGGGATATTGTGGCACACCAACAATCGATGCACTTAGAAAGAATGCTCAATTTGTTAAAATTTCAAGTGCTTCACTTGTTGAATCACACCCACACGATATTTCAATTACAAAAGAATCACCAAACTATTCACCAAGGGGTTAATAGTTAAGGTTTTAACTTTTTCTTAAAAAAGGAGATAATATGGATAAGAAAATTCAAAAAATTTTGGATATTATAAAAGAAAACAATATTCAAATGGTTGACTTTAAGATGGTTGACATAAACGGACAATTCCGTCACGTGACAATTCCTGCAAATAGTTTTACGCCAGACATCATGCGTGATGGTATTGGTTTTGACGCATCTAACTATGGTTATGCAGTTGTTGAAAAGAGCGATATGGTTTTTATTCCAGACCCAGACACTGCATATATAGACCCTTTCTGCGATATTCCAACACTTTCTATGAGTGGTAATGCAATGATTATTGATTACCCTGAAAATAGACCACTTGCTCAATATCCAAGAAACATTGTTTTAGCAGCTGAAAAGTACATGCAAGACTTAGGTGTTGCTGATGAAATGTATATACTTCCTGAATTTGAATTTTATCTTTTTGATGACGTTAATTGGGACGTTAAGCCATATAACATCGGCGTAAGTTTAGATGCAACTCAATCTTATTGGAATAGTGGTGTTGAAGGTAAGGGCGTTGTTGTTCCAAAACAAAAAAACTATCACATTGCTAAGCCTTTCGACAATTCTTTCGAATGCCGTAGCGAAATGTGTATGCATATCGAAAAAGCAGGTATTCCTGTTAAATATCATCACCCAGAAGTTGGCGCTGCTGGTCAATATGAAATCGAACCAAAACTTGGCAAAATGTCTAAGATGGCAGACGGCACAATGATGATTAAATATATTATCCAAAACACAGCACTTAAATATAGCAAGAGTGCAACACTTATGCCAAAGCCTGTATATGGCGAAGCTGGTAATGGTATGCACGTACACATGCTTTTATTTAAAGATGGCAAACCAGTATTTGCTGATGACAACGGCTATGCACATTTAAGCAAAGAAGCACACTACTTTATCGGTGGTCTCTTAAAGCACATAAGTTCACTCTGCGCAATTACAAACCCAAGCACAAACTCATTCAAGCGTTTAGTTCCTGGTTTTGAAGCACCGGTGACTGTTGGTTATGCAACGTCAAACAGAAGTGCAGTTATTAGAATTCCTGCTTATGCAAAGCAACCAGAAGAAAGAAGATTTGAACTAAGAAATCCAGATGCAACTTGCAACCCATATTTCTGCTTTGCCGCAATCTTAATGGCAGGTCTTGATGGTATAAAGAACAAGATTGACCCTAAAGAAAATGGTTGGGGACCTTATGACTTTAACCTATTCAACTTGCCAGAAGAAGAAAAGGCAAAACTACAAGGACTTCCAACATCTTTAGAACAAGCGTTAGATGCTCTTGAAAAAGACCACGAATACTTAACAGCAGGTGGCGTATTCCCAGAACATTTAATCAAAAAGTTCATAGAAACAAAGCGCAAAGAATGCAGTGAACTCTCTAAGATTCCAAACCCAGCAGAGTTCGAAAAATACTATAACTGCTAATATATGTGCACTTGTTAGGTAAATAAAACCAAACCAAAAGCGAATAGCAACTGCTATTCGCTTTTTATATTTTTAATAAAATGATAAAATCAAAAATAAAAAAGAGTTAGTGAATTTTCGCTAACTCTTAATTTTTTATAGTGATATGTACCTATTAATTATATAGTATTAATATTCTGTTGTGTAGTTGTCAAAGTAGCCTTGAATCCAAATGATAGGTGTACCTTTGTCGCCAGAACCAGAAGTTAAGTCGCAAAGTGAACCGATAAGGTCAGTAAGTCTTCTTGGTGTTGTGCCCATTTGACCAACAACTGTTGAATCCTTTTCAGCAATTCTATCTTTGATAGCCTTCTTTAATGCTTCGCCTGATAAATCTTTATAGTCGTTATCAGCAAGATATTTTAATTTAAGTTCGTTTGGTGTTCCATCTAAACCTTTTGTGTAAGCAGGTGAAACAACAGGGTCTGCAAGTTCCCAAATCTTACCAACAGGGTCCTTAAACGCGCCGTCGCCATAAACCATAACTTCCACTCTCTTGCCGGTAGCCTTAAAGAGTTTTTCTTGGATAGCATCAACTATAGGTTGGCAATCTCTTGGGAAGAGTTTAACGCTATCTTCAGTAGATTTATTTGAGCCAAGTAGACCATAGTTTTCGTTATAGCCACTTCCATCAACTGAAGAAGATAAAATATCATCAAGACCAACAACGTTAGCACCAGCGCTCTTTAATAAACGCTTTGTTCTTGCTCTTGTGTGGATATCACAGCATAAAACGTTAGTAGCATAAGGGAGAATAGCCTTAGCACTATTTGCAAAGATAATTTCGCATTCAGCACCTTGCGCTGTGATAAGCTCTCTATAATATTCAACGTAATCAACACCTGTAAAAGTGTGTTTTTCATAACCGAATAAATCACGATACTCATTTTCAGTTAAAACGTCTGTATAAGGGTTAACACCCTTTTCATCTAAAGCATCTAAACTAACAAGGTGGTTGCCCACTTCGTCAGATGGGTATGAAAGCATAAGCACAACCTTTTTTGCGCCCTTAGCAATACCTTTTAAGCAAACTGAAAAACGATTTCTTGAAAGGATAGGGAAAATAACCCCAATAGTCTCGCCACCAAGTTTTGTTTTAACGTCTTTAGCGATTTGGTCAGTGTTTGCATAGTTGCCTTGTGCTCTTGCAACGATTGCTTCTGTCATAGCAACGACGTCGTGGTCACGGAAACTAACGTTTTCGCCCTTTGATGCTGATAAAACTGATTGCGTGACAATTTCAACAATATCATCACCATTTTTAATGATAGGAGCTCTTACGCCCCTTGAAACTGTTCCAAAAAATCTTTCCATTTTAAGTTCTCCTTTGCTCGAAAATTCAAGCCTTATTTATTATATTAAATATTTAAAATTTTTTCAATTATTTTTAAGGTGGTTGATATTAGAATTTCTTATATTTCTTAATTTGACTTAATTACACTAAAAATAGTATAATATAAAAAGGAAAGAATTATGAAATATGATATTGAAAAAAACCAAAAACCCAAATATATACAAATTTATAAGCAAATAAAAAATGACATAATTGCTAAAGCTTATCCATTTAACGCAAAACTGCCTTCAAAACGAATTTTAAGTGAAGAATTATCAGTTAGTGTTATAACTATTGAGCACGCTTACGAGTTGCTTTTGCAAGAAGGATATATTGAATCAAAAGCAAAAAGTGGATATTATGTTGTTTATAAACAAGCTGATTTTATCTCACAAGAAACGTTTGAAGAAGATTTTTCAAAAAAGCTTTTAGATAAGTCAGCAAGCCATAGTGACAATATTTTTCCTTTTTCGGTTTTAACCAAAACAATGCGTAAAGTTATTTTAGATTATGGCGAAAACTTGCTTGAAAAAAGTCATTATAAAGGTTGTTTAAGTTTTAGAAGGGTTATTTGTCAATACTTAAAGCGAAGCGTAGGAATAGAAGCTAACCCTGAGCAAGTGGTGGTTGGCGCAGGCGCAGAATATCTTTATTCGCTTATAATTCAGCTAATAGGCAAAGATAAAACTTATGCAATAGAAAATCCGTCTTATGAAAAGATAGAAAAAGTTTATATTGCAAACGGCATAAATATAGAAAAATTATCTTTAGGAACAAACGGAATTAGAACGCAAGATTTATCAAGTTCAGAGGCAAGCGTTTTACATACAACCCCTTATAATAGTTATCCTAGCTTAATAACGGCAAGTGCAACAAAAAGGCAAGAATATTTGCATTGGGCAAAAAACAAAAAGGGCTTTATAATAGAAGATAACTATGATTCTGAATTAACAGTTTCAAAAAAGCACGAAGAAACTTTATATTCTTTAACTAAAGACGATAATGTTTTTTATGTTAACACATTTTCTAAAACAATTTCTCCATCGTTAAGAGTTGGATATTTAGTTTTGCCAAAACACATGGTTAAACTCTTTGAAGATAAACTATCCTTTTATTCTTGTACTGTGCCTATTTTTGAACAATACATTATAGAAAATTTAATAAGTAGTGGAGAGTTTGAGAGACACATAAATAGGGTAAGACGCCAAAGAAGAAAAAATAACTGACCTTATAAAAAATATCTAAACTGACTATTTACATATGTTCAAAAATATGATATAATCTAAAAAACAAAAAAAGGACTGACTAAAATGGATTATAAAAGAATACTTTCAATTCAAGACGTGTCTTGCGTAGGTCAATGCTCAATGACCGTTGCACTTCCAATTCTTTCTGCTTGTGGAATAGAAACGGCAATTTTACCATCTGCAGTTTTATCGACACACACTGCTGGATTCACAGGCTTTACCGTTAGAGATTTGGCAGATGATATGCCGGCTGTTAACGAGCATTGGGTTAAAGAAGGTATAAAGTTTGACGCTGTTTATACAGGTTATTTAGGAAGCAAGAAGCAAGTTGATTACGTTCTTAATATTTGCAAAACAACGTTAAATGAAAGTGGACTATTTATAGTTGACCCAGCAATGGCAGATAATGGAAAACTCTATTATGGCTTTGATATGGAATACGTAAATGAAAACAAAAAACTTGTTAAAGAGTGCGATTATCTTTTGCCAAACATTACAGAAGCCTGCTTATTAACAGGAATAGAATATAAAGAAGTTTACGATAGAGAATATATAGATAACTTAGTTTTAGCATTAAGGGAACTTGGTGCAAAAAACGTTGTTTTAACAGGCGTGTCTTTCCAAGAAGGAAAAACGGGAATTATGGTTTATGAAAACGATAACTATAATTACTATGAACACGAAAAAAGAGAAAAAAGTTGCCACGGAACAGGGGATATCTATTCATCGGCGTTTGTTGGTGCACTTCTTAACGGCAAGTCGGCAATAGACTCTGCAAAAATTGCAGGCGACTACGTTGTTAAGTGTATAAAGGCAACCGAAGGCGACAAGGAGCACTGGTACGGTGCAAAATTTGAACCTGTTCTTGGCGAACTAATTAAAGAAGTTAGATAAACGGTTATAAAGGCAAGTAGCTTTAATAAAAGTGCTTGCCTTTTTTTATTTTGTATAAAAACTTTTTAATTGCTCATAATGATTAAGGCCATTATTAAAAATCCCTTTTAATTATTCTTCAAAGGT
>JAZKZI010000023.1:0-5203 GCA_045612585.1 Christensenellaceae bacterium
TTTTTGAACAGTTGGAAAAGCATAGTATTCTATGCCACAAAACTCTTTCTTTTCGCCTAAACCTATGCATAGTTTTTCTATTATGCTTTTTATCCTTGGAATATTATTGTTTTGGGAAATTATAAAAGAAAAAAGCGTTTCTTCTTTATCCTGATTTAGAATTCGTATACCTTTGCTACTATCAACAGCGTTTGATAAAATTGAAATATTTTGTTGTTTGGCACTTTGACAAATGCTTTTATAATCTCTATCTAAATCAAAAAAATTAGTAAAATATTCTTTATCTTCAGTGTAGCATTTTATAGTAGTTTTACTATTTTCTGTATGAATAATCGCGCCCTTATCTTTTGATAGGACTATATAGCCTTTATCTATTTTATTAAAGCGAAAAATTTGACCACAATCAAGCGTTGCTAAAGCATCAAAATATTCGCCATCAACTATAATTGTTTCAATTTCTTTCATACCACACCTAACAGTCAAGACTTTTGGTTAAAAAATTAACGGGTTGAGTAAACTCAGCCCGTTTTAATTTTAGTTTTCTTTTGCGTAAACGCTTACCTTTTTGTCGTTTCTGCCCATTCTTTCGAACTTAACAACACCATCAATCAAAGCGTATAATGTATCATCACTACCGATACCTACGTTGTTGCCTGGGTGAATCTTTGTGCCTCTTTGACGAACAATTATGCCACCAGCAAGAATTTCTTGACCGTTAACTCTTTTAACGCCAAGTCTTTTTGCGTTGCTATCTCTGCCGTTTTTGGTACTACCGCCACCTTTGTGGTGCGCAAATAATCTAAATAATATCATATTCTATACCCTCCGTCCTTACTTCGCAACGATTTCAAGAATCTTAACAGCCGTGAATGGTTGTCTGTGACCTTGTTTCTTTCTTTCGTTTTTCTTTGCCTTGTATTTGAAGACGATAATTTTCTTATCTTTGCCTTGTTCGAGCACTTCACCTACAACTTTGAATGCCTTTGCTTCTTCAGCTACTTTAACGCCGTTTTCATCTGAAACCATTAAAACGCTGAATTCTACTTTGTCGCCTACATTTGCTGAAAGTTTTTCAAATCTGATAACTTGACCAACTTCTGCTTTGTACTGCTTTGAACCGTTTTCTACGATTGCGTACATAATATTACCTCCTGCTAACCAGTCTCGCCGAATTTATTTTTTGGGGTGGATTACACACTTAAAAAACCCCTATCGAGCGGCTACCTCAGTATTTTATACTAAAATATAAAAAAAGTCAAACGTTTTTACATATTTTTATTAACCTTTCACAAACTATTTTTATAAATTTTTATGTAGGAGTTTTATTATGGAATTAAATGAATATAATCAAAAAGCAATAAACGATATTTATAAAAATGCACATATTGCTCTGCAAAGTATTTCTGACCTTATTCCTTCTGTTGAAGATGATGATATTAAAGATGAACTCAGAGAAGAATATGAGGGCTATGAAAAAATTATAGGCAAGGTTTCAACTTTTATGGCAGAAAAAGGGATTGAGCCTAAGGACATAAACCCTTTTAAAAAGGCTATGATGTGGAGCAGTATTAAGATGAAAACGCTTTTTAACAGCAGTAAAAATCAAGTGGCTGAAATGATGATTAACGGCACTGTTATGGGCATTAACGAACTTACTGCAATGAAAAATGAAGGCACCAACCTTGATGAAGGCGTTTTAGAACTACTCAATGAACTTCTTTCTTTAGAAGAAAAATATGAGCAAGAATTAAAGAAATATTTATAAAACTATTTAGGTTATAATATAGTTAAAAAGGCACAGCCGATTGGCTGTGCCTTTTATTTTTTTACCTTTTATTTTGTGCCGAAAATTCTGTCCCCAGCGTCACCTAAACCTGGAAGGATATATCCTTTGTCGTTTAACTGACGGTCAAGTGTTGAAATAAAGATTTCAACGTCTGGGTGGTCTTCTGCCACCTTTTTAAGACCTTCTGGCGCTGCTAAGATACACATTAGTTTAATTCTCTTACAGCCCCTTTTCTTTATCATTGTTATGGCGTCGCTTGCGCTTCCACCCGTTGCGAGCATTGGGTCGGTGACCATAACTACCTTGTCTTCAATTCCCACCGGCAACTTGCAGTAATATTCTTGTGGTTCTAAGGTTTCTTCATTGCGATAAAGTCCTATATGCCCAACTTTTGCTGCTGGGAAAAGAGAAAGTATGCCGTTTACCATGCCTAAGCCTGCCCTAAGAATAGGAACGATTGCAATTGAATTTTCTTTAACCACCGTTTGAACTGTTTTTTCAAGTGGTGTTTCAACTTCAATTTCTTGGGTTGGAACGTCTTTAAAACTCTCGTACGCCATAAGAGTTGCTAATTCTTCAACAACTTCACGAAACTGCTTTGTGTTGGTGTTTTTGTCCCTTATGATAGCAAGTTTGTGGCGAATAAGTGGATGGTCTAAAATGTGTACGTTTTTATATTCTTTCATTTTCTCACCTTAAATTAAGCGATTTCTTCCTGTTTTTCTTCTTTAGTTTGTTCTTTTGCTTTTGCTGGCTTTAAGATTAAATTTGTTATGATGCCTAAAATCAAAGCACAAGCAATTGCTGAAATTTTAATAAGTGGGTCTGTAAATGTATTTAATCCACCATCAAGAACACCAAAGTTAAGCGTTAAACCACCGATACCTGGAATAAGGATTGCTGCAACAACAAATAGATTCTTTGAGTCACCCAAATCAACGTCTTTGAACATCTTTAAGCCTGATACTGCGATAAAGCCGTATAATGCGATACATATTCCACCAACAACACAGTCAGGAATTGTTTGAATAAATACCATTACAGGATATACGAATGCTAAAACGATACACATAATAGAAGTGATGAAAATGGTTGAAACTGATGCGTTTTTAGTAATAGCAACGCAACCAACTGATTCACCATAAGTTGTGTTAGGACAACCACCGAAAAATGCGCCTGCCATTGAGCCAACGCCATCACCTAAAAGTGTTCTGTCAAGACCTGGATCCTTAAGCAAATCTTTACCGATAATTGTGCCTAAGTTTTTGTGGTCTGCAACGTGTTCAGCAAAAACAACCATTGCAACAGGTGCAAATGCAAGTAAAATTGAAATAACGCCTGCACCATCAAGCAACACTTCACCATTTGTGAGTTCTTTAATTGCTCCAATAAAAGTTAGTTTTGGTAGCCAGTTATTAAAGTCTGCTACTGCTTCAAACTTAGAGAAATCAACTAACTTGCAGTATAAACTACCACAAGCGTGATAGCCAATAAGAGTTATTATAGATGCAACAACGTATCCTGCTAATACACCGATAATAAATGGAATCATTTTAAGACCTTTTGAGCCTTTTACTGAAACTATTACTGTGGTTAAGAAAGTGACAATACCCACCACTATACCTAATAAATTGTAATTAGCAACGTCAACAGCCGTGTTCATAACGTTGTTCATTGCTGAACCTGCAAGGCTTAAACCGATAAGCGCAACCGTTGGTCCAATAATAACAGGTGGCATTAGTTTATTAATCCAGTTTGCGCCAACTTTCTTTACGATTAATGCAATGATTACATACACTAAACCTGCGAATATTGAGCCTAAGATTATGCCACAATAACCATATAATACACCAGTTAGTAGTGGTGGTATAAATGCGAACGAACTGCCTAAAAATACAGGGCTTCTAAACTTGGTAAATAGTAAATATACCATTGTACCAACACCTGCACCGATTAAAGCAGATGCTTGACTCATTCTTCCTGTGTCTTGGTCAACTAATAGTGGAACTAATACTGTTGCAGCAAGAATTGCTAATACTTGTTGGAAAGCAAATAATAAATTCTTGCCAAAAGGTGGTTTCTCGTGGACGTCATAAATCAATCCATTTTTGTTCATTTGTTTTTCCTCCAAAACATCTTTTATTTGGCTATATTATTAAGCCGATATTAAAAAAGAAGCCACTGAGGGCTTCTTTTAAAAACTTGTTTTATTGGTGCATAAAAAAGGTATGTTTTGTGATTCAGTTTTAATAAAACTTTTTCTCATAACAAAACCTTTTCCCTAAACTTACTAATTATTATAATAGCACTTTTATAACAACATTTCAAGTCCTTTTTAAAAATTTTGTCGATAAAAAATTATTATTTTTTAACCAAAACTTTTTTAAGTTTTGCAAATCTTGGAAGTCCGTCTTCTTTAAGCATGTCAACTTCGCCTTGGATAAGTGGAAGTGCATAGTCAACGAATTCGTTAGAAATGCCTGTGCCGTTGTTGATAATCCATTCTAGTGGAACGGTCTTTTCTGTGTTTGCTGCAAGTTCTAATGGTAAAAGTTTATATTCGCATTCATATTTAGCGCCTTCTTTTCTTGCATAGCAAACCATCTTATCTGTTTCGCCGTTAACAGCAGCTCTAACTGCTTGCTTACCAGCTTCGAAAGTTTCTTCAACGTCTGTTGCACTTGCACAGTGTGCTGCACATCTTTGCATAAGTGAAAGTTCAATTGCTCTAACTTTTGAACCTGTTTCTGCTTTAACAATGTTAGAAAGTGTTGCTGCAACGCCACCAAGTTGTGCGTGACCAAAACTGTCACGTGCGCCTGCTTGTCCTAATGCTTCGCAAACTAACACGCCGTCTGCATTTTTGATACCTTCTGAAACAACTGCGATACACTTGTTGTTATTCTTTGCCATAACGTCTTTAACGTCAGCAACGAACTTGTTAACGTCAAATGGAATTTCTGGAAGATAGATAAGGTCTGCGCCTAAGCCCTTAGCATTTGCAAGTTGAGCAGCTGCTGTAAGCCAGCCTGCGTTTCTTCCCATAACTTCGATAACGCAAATCATTGGTGTATCGTAAACCTTAGCGTCAAGGTTGATTTCCATAATAGATGTTGCAATATATTTTGCAGCAGAAGCAAAGCCTGGGCAGTGGTCTGTTCCGTAAAGGTCGTTGTCGATTGTCTTTGGAACGCCGATAACGTTCATTTCATAGCCAGATTTAGCCATATACTTGCTAATTTTGTTGCAAGTATCCATACTATCGTTTCCACCATTATAGAAGAAATAACGAACGTTATACTTTTTGAATACTTCTAAAAGTCTTTTATAATCTGTATCATCAACTGAAGCGTCTTTAAGTTTATATCTAACTGAGCCGAGTGCTGATGATGGTGTGTTTTTTAAGAGTTCTAATTC
>JAZKZI010000024.1:0-23152 GCA_045612585.1 Christensenellaceae bacterium
TATTTTGTAAATTATCAAAAAATACACAAAGCTTCCCTGCAGTTTTTAATAATTTTTTTTGTTTATAATGTCTAATTATATAAATTATTCTTGACTTAAATATTTAATTATTATATAATTACTTTGTTTTATATTACAATACTATGGAGGCAATTTGACTTTATGGACATTAAGAAGATTGAAAAGAAATGGCAAGATATTTGGGAAAAAGATAAAATAACCAACTTTAACCCAAAGAATATTGATAAAAAATATTATTGCTTAGAAATGTTTTCATATCCATCAGCATCAAAACTACACTTAGGACACTGGTATAACTATGGCCCTACCGATAGTTTTGTTCGCTATAAAAAAATGAAAGGATATGAAGTTTTTCAGCCAATGGGCTTTGACGCTTTTGGTTTACCTGCCGAAAACTATGCAATTAAAACAGGTATTCACCCAAAAGATTCAACAATGCAAAATATAGAAAATATGGAACAAACACTCAGTGAAATGGGTGCGATGTTCGATTGGAGTGCTGAAATTAAAACTTGCAATGAAGATTATTACAAGTGGACACAATGGCTATTTTTAAAACTCTATGAAAATGGACTTGCTTATAGAAAAGAAGCACCAGTGAACTGGTGCCCAGGTTGCCAAACTGTTCTTGCAAACGAACAAGTTGTTAATGGCGAGTGCGAAAGATGTAAATCCGTTGTTGTTAAAAAGAATTTAACACAATGGTTCTTTAAGATTACCAACTATGCAGAAGAACTTTTACAAGGCTTAAACAATCTTGACTGGCCGGAAAAGACAAAACTTATGCAAAAGAATTGGATTGGCAAATCTTCTGGTGGCGAAATTGAATTTACTGCTGAAAGTGGTGATAAATTCAAAGTGTTTACAACCCGTGCAGACACACTTTTTGGCGTGTCTTACGTTGTTTTAGCACCTGAACACCCATTAGTTGAAAAACTTACTTCTGCTAAGCAGAAAAAAGTTGTTGATGAATATATTTTAGAAACGTCTAAATGCAACGAAATTGATAGACTTTCTACTTCACGCGAAAAAACCGGTGTCTATATCGGACATAATGCAATTAACCCAATCAATGGCAAAAGCGTTCCTATTTACGTTGCTGATTACGTATTATATTCATATGGTACAGGCGCTGTTATGGGTGTTCCTTCTCACGATGATAGAGATTTTGCCTTTGCAAACAAATATGGCCTACCTATTACTCGCGTTATCAAAGGATGCAATTGCAACGACGACCTTCCATTTACCGAAGACGGAATTGTTATGAACAGCCCTGGCTTTGATGGATTATCAAGCGAAGAAGCAAGAAAAGCTATTATTAATGAGCTTGTTAAAAAAGGAAAAGCCGAACACAAAACAAATTACAGACTTCGCGATTGGCTAGTTTCTCGTCAGCGTTATTGGGGTGCTCCAATTCCAATTATACACTGCGAAAAATGTGGCACTGTTCCCGTTCCTTACGACCAACTACCTGTAAAATTACCATATGACGTTGAATTTAAACCAGATGGAGAATCACCACTTGCAAAACATCAAGGCTTTATTAACACGGTATGCCCTATTTGTGGCGCACCAGCAAAGCGTGATTCTGACACTCTTGACACGTTTGTTTGCTCAAGTTGGTATTATTTAAGATACCCAGATGCACAAAACTCAAAAGAGCCATTCAACCCTGAAATTATTAACAAAATGCTTCCTGTTGATAAATACGTTGGTGGTGCTGAACATGCTTGTATGCACCTACTTTATGCTCGTTTTATCACTAAAGCTCTTAGAGATATGGGATACTTGAATTTTGATGAACCTTTCAAGTCTTTAGTTCACCAAGGCGTAATTTTAGGACCTGATGGACAAAGAATGAGCAAGTCTAAAGGCAACGTTATTGCCCCAGACCCTTACGTTCAAGAATTTGGCTCAGACGTTTTAAGATTATACTTAATGTTTGGCTTCTCTTATACCGAAGGTGGTCCTTGGAATGACGACGGCATCAAGGCTATTACAAAATTCTTGGATAGAATTGAACGACTTGCAAATAAGCTAGCAAAACTTCAACCAAATAAGAATAGCGAAGTTGGTAAGGAAGAAAAAGCACTTTTATATGCAACAAACTATGCAATTAAGAACGTAGATAGAGATATGGAACAATTCTCATTTAACACCTCAGTTGCAAGATTAATGGAATTATTAAACTCATTATCTAAATATGACACGTTAAGCGAAATTAACGTTAACGTATTTAAGGATTGTTTCAAATCACTTATTTTATTACTTGCCCCTTGCGCACCACATTTTGCTGAAGAAATTTGGGAAATGCTTGGTAATAAAACATCAATTTTTAATGCAAAGTATCCTGTTTGTGACGAAAGCGCACTTATTCTTGACCAAGTTGAAGTTGCCGTTCAAATTAATAGTAAAATGCGAGCTAAAATAATGATTCCAAGCGATGCTGACCAAGACACTATCAAAGAAATAATCTATAGTGATGAAAAGTTGTCTCAAGAATTACAAGATAAGACAATTAAAAAACTAATTGTAGTTCCAAAACGCTTAGTTAATATTATTGTATAATTCTATTTAAGGTGTAAAATGGCAAAAAACACAAAAGTGATAACAAATATAGAAAGGTTTAGCCCCGACGTTGAGTTGGGGCTAAACGACGTTCAAGTTGCCTCAAGATATGAGCAAGGCTTAATTAATAAGGTTAATCAGAAATATTCCAAATCATATATAAATATTTTTGCAAATAACGTATGTACCTTTTTTAATCTTTTAGGTTTGATTGTTTTTATTGCCCTACTCTTAAGTGGTGCAACACTTGGCAATTTCTTTTTTGTCTTTTTTTATATTGCAAATATTTCAATCGGCATAATTCAGGAAATAAGAGCAAAAAAATGTATTGACAAACTTTCATTAGTAGCTAATAAGACAATTAAAGTAATCAGGTCTGGGCAGGTTTGCGAGATTATGTCCACTGAAATAGTTTTAGATGATATTATTTTACTTGGCATTGGCAGTCAAATACCAACCGATTGCAAAATATTAAAAGGCGAAATAGAAGTAAATGAATCACTTTTAACTGGAGAATCCGTTGCCATTAAAAAAAGTATAAATGATACTCTTCTAGCTGGAAGTTTTATAACTAGTGGAATTTGCACCGTTCAAGCAATAAAAATTGGCAAAGATAATTACGTTGAAACACTTTCTGAAAAAGCAAAAGCATATAAAAAGCCACAATCAGAAATAATGAGTTCATTAAAGCTCATCATAAAAATTATAAGCTGTATTATTGTCCCTATTGCCATTGTCTCTATTTTAAGAAGTATTTTAGTTAAGGGTGCAAATCTACCTGCTGCAATCCTTGGAACTTCTACAATTGTTATTGGAATGATTCCTGCAGGAATGTTTTTATTAACAAGCGTTGCCCTTGCCGTAGGAATAATTAAACTTGCAAAACATAAAACTTTAGTTCAAGACTTATATTCTTTGGAAATGCTTGCACGTGTTGATACGATTTGTTTTGATAAAACAGGAACTATCACCGATGGAAAAATGACAATTATAAGTGTTGAAAACCTAATTGAGACAAATTTAGATATAAACAACATTATAAGTTCAATGTTAAATGCACTTCAAGACAACAACCAGACTGCAATAGCAATGCTTAATTATTTTGGTCAAAAAAGTCATTTTACACCTACACAAACAATGCCATTTAGTTCAAAAAGAAAACTATCAGCCGTTAGTTTTGAAGGAATTGGCACTTTTTCGTTTGGTGCACCAGAATTTGTGCTTAATAAATTAGAGTTAGATTTATATCAAGATAAAATAAATAGTTATACAAAAAAAGGTCTTAGAGTCTTAGTTTTTGCAAAATCTAATTCTCCAATTAGTGATGAGCAATTCCCTAATGATTTTAAGGCGATTTCGCTAATTGTAATTGCAGACAATATTAGAGACGATGCAATCGAAACAGTTAAATGGTTTAAGGATAACAACGTACAAATCAAGGTAATTTCTGGCGATAACACGATTACTGTATCTGAAGTAGCTAAACGTGTTGGCATTGAAAATGCAGACAAATATATTAGTTTAGAAGGCCTAACGGATGAACAAGTTTTTGATGCCGCAAATAAATATACTATTTTTGGAAGAGTATCCCCTGAACAAAAAGCAATTTTAGTAAAAGCTCTAAAAAGTGCTGGGCACACAACAGCAATGACTGGCGACGGCGTAAACGATATTTTAGCACTAAAAGAAGCTGATTGTGCAGTATCCGTGGCATCAGGTAGTGACGCAGCAAGAAACGTCTCTCACCTAGTTCTTCTTGACAACAACTTTAATTCTATGCCTAAAATTGTATATGAAGGTAGAAGAGTTATTAATAACGTGCAAAGTTCTGCTTCGTTATTCTTAATGAAAACATTATTTACCATGCTTTGGGGAATTATTACTTTGTGCCTTCCTTATATGGATACATATCCTTACACTCTTTCAAACATGATTATGTTTGAAGTGTTTATCATTGGTATCCCAGCATTTTTCTTATCATTTCAACCAAACGACACTAGAGTCGACGGGCATTTTATTAGTTATGTAATCAAAAAGTCTTTACCTAGTGCCTTGCTTATGGTAATTAGTGTATTTATTATTGAATTATTTAGAATGCCTAACCCTTCGGTTAATAAAGAAATTTTTGACACTATGGGAATTTATGTTTTAACATTTGCTGGCGTTATTAACTTATTTATCACCTGCAAACCACTAAATAAATATCGCGCGATAGTATTCTTTTCAAATTTGTTTATTATTTTAGTTATCTCAATACTAGCAATGACATCTAATTTAGGAAGCTATATTATGCTTGCAAAATTGTTACCACTAAACAAATATTACGTTGATTTAATCATAATTACTCTTGTGGTACTTGCAGATATTCCGTTAACGTTAATTTTGCAAAAACTATTTAATAAAATTAAAATTTTTAAAGCAAACAAAAAGTAAATATTTATAAAATTATACTAAAAAAAGAAGTCATTTATTAAATGACTTCTTTTTTTAATTTTAACAAAATTTAATTTTAAATTATAATCATTATTTACTTTGTTCAATAAGTTTAATAATGTCCCCAACAGTTTTAATATTAACTGCATCTTCTTCTGGAACTGAAATTTCAAATTCTTCTTCCAAACTCATAAGCATTTCAACAACATCTAAAGAATCTGCGCCTAAATCTTTAACAATTTCTTTATCTTGTGTGATTTCTTCAACAGGTCTATTGAGTTGCTTAGAAATAAGTTCAATAACCTTATCTGCCACTGCCATCAATGTATCCTCCAATAAATTTATAGTATTATTATAATATATTTATTTTAATATTGCAAGCAAAATTACAATAATATTAAATTAGTTAAATTTTTGGTAAGGTATCAAATCCCTTTTTAAGATCTTCTTCAGTTGGAATATAGTCAGACATAGTCTTATTATTGTATGCTGAATATGCCGCGAGATCAAAATATCCAGTTCCTGTTAAACAGAAAACAATAGTCTTTTTCTCGCCAGTCTCTTTACACTTTAATGCTTGGTCGATAACTTCTCTAATTGTATGAGAAGATTCTGGTGCTGGAAGAATACCTTCTGATTTAGCAAAAGTAATAGCCGCTTCAAATACTTTTGTTTGTTCAACAGCCACAGCTTCAATATATCCATCATGGTATAATTTAGACACAATAGGGTTCATTCCGTGATATCTTAATCCACCAGCGTGATTTGTTGATGGCATAAACCCACTTCCAAGCGTGCACATCTTTAATAATGGTGTAATTTTACCAGTGTCGCCAAAGTCATAAGCATATTTTCCTCTTGTCATAGATGGGCAAGACGCCGGCTCAACACCAATAATTTTATATTTTGCCTTACCTTCTATCTTATCTTTAACAAAAGGAGCAATAAAACCACCAAAGTTTGAGCCACCACCAACACAACTAATTAACATGTCAGGTTCAATCCCATATTTTTCAAGTGCTACTTTAGTTTCTAAACCAATAATTGATTGATGTAAAATAACGTGGTCTTGAACACTGCCTAAAACATACCTACAATTAGGTGTATTTAAAGCTTTTTCCGTTGCTTCTGAAACAGCACAACCGAGTGAGCCCCCCGTATTAGGAAAGGCTTGTAAAATTTCTCTACCAACTTTTGTTGTGTCTGATGGGCTTGGAATTACTTTGCCACCATAAGTTTCTATTATTGCTTTTCTGAAAGGCTTTTGCTCTGCGCTGCTCTTTACCATAAACACCGTTAAATCAAGCCCGTAAAAGGCGCATGCCATTGCGAGAGCAGTTCCCCATTGACCAGCACCCGTTTCTGTTGTAAGGCTTGTTAAACCTTGTTTTTTAGCATAATATGCTTGTGCAATTGCAGAATTAAGCTTATGCGACCCAGAAGTATTATTTCCTTCAAATTTATAATAAATTTCAGCTGGAGTATCAAGCACCTTTTCTAAAAAATATGCTCTAGTTAAAGGAGATGGTCGAACCATCTTATAAAATTCTTGAACCTCTTCTGGAATAGGAATATATTCATCAGTCATGTTAAGCTCTTGCTTTGCAAGTTCATCACATAAAATTTCACTTAGCTCTTCAAGCGTTATTGGTTTTAACGTTGAAGGATTAAGTGCAGGTTCATGCTTATCTTTCATAACAGCATTTATATTATACCAACATTTTGGGAGTTCACTTTCTTGAAGATAAATTTTTGTTGGAACCACTTTGTCTTGCATAATTATTCTCCTTATTTAAAATAAAAAACACGGAATATTCTATGGGACGAATATATCCGTGTTGCCACCCACTTTTACAAAGTTAAACTTTGACTCTTTCGGGCACAATAATGCCCTGCCACTTTAACGCTTGGCTTTTTGCGTTGGCAACTACTTATCAATTTTTCATTGCCACCCTCGGTAATCCATTCAAAATTGCTCGGTTAATTGTTTGCACCAACCACAATCTCTCTAAAAACTTCTGCAAAATTTACTACTTTACTTCATCGGTTTAAATTCATTTTATTTATAATAACACCTTTTATTAAAAGTGTCAACTATTTAATGCAATTTAAGTTATTAATTTAGATAGATTTTTATTTAGAAACCTTCATAAATAGGTCGTTTAACACGTTTAATCCTATTTTTACAGACTCTTTAACCAAATATTCTTCTCTTGTATGCACTCCCGCACCTTTATAAACTCCTACGCATATTGCAGGTATTCCCATTGAGTGTGGAATATTACAATCCGTTGAGCCTGAACTTGCTTTAACTGTCGCACCTGAATGCTTTTCTTGAATATCGATAACCATTTGAGATGCTTTGTCTAACTTTTCTTTATCCACGTCGCCCATACCTGGTCTATTTCCAACAAGTTCTATTGTAATTGTTGCATCTGAATACTCGTTTTTAGCTTGATCAAAAATTTGATTAAATTTATCTTGCATTATCTTTAGGCATTCATTATCATCTGACCTATACTCACAAAGCATTTCTGCACTTTGTGCTATAGTATTTACAGATGTGCCACCATTTATTAGTCCAACGTTATAAGTTGTTTTAGTGCCTTCAACTTTTGGAACTTGCAACTGATAAATCTTATTAACGATAGAAGACAAAACGGCAATTGCATTTGTTCTTCCAAAACCACCATAAGAGTGTCCGCCTTGAGTAGTGGCAACGACCTTGTATCTATGAGAGCCAACGCTCTTGTTAACAATATGACCATATCCACCATCTAAGGTAAACATAACGTCAATTTTATTAGCAAAATCCTTAAAAATTTGTTTACAACCCTTTAAGTCTCCCAAACCTTCTTCACAAGCGTTTGCTGAAAATAAAATAGATTGTTCCACTTTGTAATCAACGTCTTTAAGATATTTACATAATGCTAATATCATTGCAACACAAACTGTATCATCGCAAACACCTGGGCATTTTATAACTTCGCCATCATCAATATATGGTAATGGCTGTAAATCTGGAAAAACCGTGTCTGTGTGTGCCATAAATAATGTATAAGTATCGTTATTTCCTTTTATATCCCAAATAACGTTTTTTGCACTGTCAATATAAGCATTAGTATAACCTATATTGTGCAGATAGTTTTTAATATATTCAGCCCTTTTGTCTTCTAAACCAGATGGTGCAGGAATTTTACATAATTCTTCTGTCAATTTAAGTGTTAAGTTATAATACTCTTCATTTGCAAAACTTTTCATTTCTTTCACCTCGTTTAATTTTTAATTAATAATGCTATACTTTTTGAACTTAAAGTATAATTATTTTTATAAATTTTATTTGAAATCAATTCTTTTAAATCACCAATATAGTCAAAATTAAATATATTTTCAGAGATATTTACACAGACCAAAACCTGACTTAATTCATCAACTCTTTTAAAGATAAAAACGCCATTTTCGCAATAAACTTGTTCAAAATCACCCACTTTAAAAGCAGAATAATCTTTCCTAAGGTTTGATAAAAATTTATACCAATTTAATATTTCAACATTTTCATTTCCCCATGGAAAAGTACATCTATTTAAGGGGTCAGAGTATCCTTGCATACCAATTTCGTCACCATAATAAATTGATGGCACTCCACAAAGTGTAAACTGTAAAAGAGTTGCAACTTTTAGATTAAAAATAGCATCCTTCATTTGATTTGGGGCAATTTTAAGTTTTGACAAGGTAGTCTTGTCCTTGCCGTCAGCACTTTCCCCACCTAAAACAGTAAAAATTCTTGCCGTGTCATGGGTGGATAAAATATTCATTAATGAATGTAAAACATTTCTTGGATAATGGTCAATTTGCTCTTTTATAATATGCGATAATTGTTTAGCATCTCCACTTTTTACAAATTCAATAATTGCATTTTTAAGTGGATAATTCATAACACTGTCAAGTTCTTTACCTTGAAAATACTCCCTTCTTTTGCCATAAGAAATTTTATTTGATGCATCTTCCCAAACTTCCCCAATAATTATAGCATCTTTATTTGCACTTTTTACTGCATTTCTAATACTTTTAACAAATTTGGACGGAAGTTCATCAACAACGTCAAGACGCCAACCACTAATTCCCAGCCTTGTATAATAGTCTATAACACCATTTTTACCAGTTATAAAATTTATATAATCTTCATTAGCTTCGTTTATTGCTGGCAAGGTTTTAATTCCCCACCAACTTTCATAATCATCAGGAAAATCCTTAAAACAATACCAATTATAATACTTTGAATCTTTGCTTTGATAAGCACCCAAACTATCGTATCTATTATATTTATTAAAATATACGCTATCACTACCTGTATGATTAAAAACGCCATCTAAAATAATTTTTATTCCATTTTCTTTTGCTTTATCTATAAGGGTTATTAAATCACTCTCTGTGCCAAGCAGTTCATCAACTTGCATATAATCGCCCGTATCGTATCTGTGATTTGAAAACGCCTTAAAAATAGGATTTAAATAAATTGCGCTTACGCCAACACTGACAAGATAATCGAGTTTTTCAGTTATGCCTTTAAGGTCACCACCAAAAAAGTCATTATTTAAAATTTCCCCATGTTCGTTTGGCAAAAAAACAGGCATTTCACTCCAATTTTGGTGTAAAATCTTATAGTTTGGAACTTTTTTCTGTTTTTCAGCCCTATTAAATCGGTCTGGAAAAATTTGATAAATCACTCCACCCGATAACCAATCTGGAACATTAAAATCATTATCATAAACTGTAAGCTGAAAATCTTGTTTTAAATTTGATAAAACACCAATATAATCGTAACTATTTGATATATATTGACCATTTTGCAAGTCGAAATAATAAAAATATAATCCACTTTCTAAGGTAATATTAACTTCAAAATAATCATTTACTTTTTGCATAGGATAACATTCATAGTCTTTGCCATCATTTTTGCAACGCAAAATTACAGAGTTAAAGTCACCTTTAACTCTGAATGTAATTTTACTATTTGATTTTATAGCACCAATTTGGCTTTTATAAAATTTATCAAGTGGATTATAAATCATTTTATTTAATTCTCTTTAGTCCCCAAACGTTATTTGCGTATTCTCTAATACTTCTATCACTTGCAAAAATACCAGCTGAAGCAATGTTGTTAAGGCTTTTCTTTGCCCAGTCAATTTTGTTCTGATACACTTTATCTGCAACTTCGTGTATATCACAGAAAGAACCAAAATCGGCAAGACACATATAAGGATCTGCAACAGGACTGCCCCTTAGCAAATAATTTGCAATATCACTAAAACTTTGACCATCAAAGCCAACGTTAAGTGCATTAATAACTTTTTCAAGTTTAATATTATTTGCATAATAAAGTGAAGAGTTATATCCTTGAGCCCACTTTCTTTCAACTTCTTCTGCAGTTAAACCAAAGATAAATATATTATCCTTTCCACAGGCTTGTTGCATTTCAACGTTTGCCCCGTCAAGCGTACCTATAGTAAGCGCACCGTTAATCATAAACTTCATATTTCCCGTTCCACTTGCTTCTTTGCCGGCTTGAGAAATTTGTTCGCTTATTTCTGTTGCTGGCATAAGTTTTTCTGCCATAGACACACAGTAATCTTCTAGATATACAACGTTAAGTTTTTCTTTAATTTTAGGATGTTTTTCTATATCTTTACTTAAGCAACAAATAAGTTTAATAATTTGTTTTGCAAAATAATAGCCTGGTGCAGCTTTTGCCCCAAAAATAAAAGTTTTTGGCTGAATATCAAGGTCAGGATTTTCTTTTAGGTCATTATATAGAGAAATTATATATAATGCGTTAAGTAGCTGACGTTTATACTCATGCATTCTTTTTGCTTGTACGTCAAACAAACTATTTGGGTCAATAATAATTGATTGTTTCTTTTTTATAAACTCGCAAAACTGCTTTTTCTTGATATTTTTAATCTCATTTAACCTGTTTAAGACGGCTGTATCATTTTCAAATTTCTTAAAATCTATAAGTTTTGAAGCATCCATCACGTAGTTATTGCCAATGCAATCGTTTAAGAGCTCACATAGTTCTACATTAGATTGACAAAGCCAACGTCTATGAGCGATACCATTTGTGATATTAATAAATTTTTGTGGATAAACGTCGTAAAAGTCCTTAAATATGCTGTTTTTAATTATATCGCTATGAAGTGCCGAAACGCCGTTTACCGTATGTGATGCAACAACTGATAAGTTTGCCATTTTAATTTGACCATGAGAAAAAATGCTCATGCGGTCAATCTTGTCCCAATCTCCTGGAAACATATTCCAAATATCTGCACAAAAACGCTCGTTGATTTCCCTTAAAATCATATGAATTCTAGGCAATCTTCTTGCGATTAAATCTTCACTCCACTTTTCTAAAGCTTCACTCATAACAGTATGGTTAGTATAAGCAACTGTTCTTGTCACAATACTCCATGCGTCATCCCAAGTATAATTATGTTCATCCATAAGAATACGCATAAGTTCAGGAATACAAAGTGCTGGATGCGTGTCGTTAATATGAATTGCTGCTTTATCTGGCAATGAATTTAACGAACCATATCTTTTTATATGGTCTGATATAATATCTTGAAGTGTTGCTGAAACAAGTAAATATTGTTGTTTAAGTCTTAAAGATTTACCTTCAAAGTGATTGTCTGATGGATATAAAACCTTAGAAATTAAGTCTGCTTCATTATCCTCTTGCATACTACGTATATAATCACCTTGTGAAAAGGTTTTCATGTCAAAATCACGTATATTTTGAGCCTTCCAGAGTCTTAAAACTGAAACAGCTTTACTATCTTTTCCTGAAATCATCATGTCATAAGCAACTGCTTCAACTTCTTTAGCATCGTAATGTGCAATTTTTAAGCCATTTTCCGTCCAATTTTCTTTAATGTGTCCGTCAAACTTAACCTTAAATGTTTTATCCATACGTTGAGTTAGCCAAACCTCACCACCTGGTAGCCAAATATCAGGAAGTTCCATTTGCCAGCCATCTACGATTTTTTGCTTAAATAGTCCATATTCATATCTTATTGAATATCCCATAGCTGGATAATCTTGACTCGCAAGGGCATCCATAAAACAAGCAGCAAGTCTTCCTAAGCCACCATTTCCTAGCCCAGCATCTGGTTCTAGCTCATACAAATCTTCAAGCGAACAAGAAAATTCATTTTTAAGAACGTTATTAAATACTTGTTGAATACTAAGATTGTAAGTGTTATTTTTAAGGGATTGTCCAAGTAAAAATTCCATGCAAAGATAATAAATTCTTTTACCACCCTTAGTTCTATATTCTTTGTTAAAAGCACTTCTTTTTTCCAAAAGAATGTCTCTTACGCACATAACAACAGACTTATAAATTTGTTCCTTTGTTGCCTCTTTTGGTAAAACACCAAAATATCTTGATAATTTACTTTTTATAAGACTAGCTGCATCTTTTTCAGTCATAGAATTCATTTTATTCTCCTAATTATTTAGTATATAATTTCAAATATTCATCAGCTTGATTGTTCCAAGAGAAATCGGTTGTCATAGCTCTATTTTGAACGTCAGCCCAAGCGTTTTTATCATAATAAGTTTTAATTGCTTCATTTATTACGTAAAGCATATCGTGTGCATTATAATCAGCAAATGTAAATCCATTTCCTTTAACACCGGTATACGCTTTAATACTATCATTCAGGCCTCCCGTTTCTCTTACTACAGGAACTGTTCCATATCTACTTGCAATCATTTGAGAAAGCCCACAAGGCTCGCTTTTTGATGGCATTAAGAATATGTCTGCCCCAGAATATATTTTTCTTGACAAGTCTTGATTATATGCAATAATTGTTGCACATTTACCTTGATAGGTGTGTGATATGTGTGTAAAATAATTCTCATAACCAATTTCACCTTTGCCTAAAATAACAACTTGAACGTCTTGACATAACAAACTTTCTAATACCTGTCTTACTAAATCTAAACCTTTATGAGAAACTAGCCTTGAAATTATAGCTATTATAGGCACGTCTTTCTTTACAGGGAGCGATAACATTGTTTGAAGTTCAGCTTTACAAATTGCCTTGCCCGACAAATCTTTTTCAGAATAATTACTAAATAAACATTTATCTGTTTGAGGATTATAATAATCAAAATCAATGCCATTAAGTATTCCATATAATTTTTGAGCATTTCTATTGATAATGTTTTCTAAGCCATGTGCATAATATGCTGATTTAATCTCTTCTGCATAAGTAGGACTTACAGTTGAAACGATATCTGTCATTTCAATTGCACCTTTCATAAGATTTACGCATCCGTTAAACTCAATAAAGTTTTTAATCACAGATGTAAAACCAAATAAGCTTTCGTAGGTATCCATATTGAATACACCTTGATATTCTATATTGTGTATAGTGAATATGGTTTTTATTTTTCTATATCTTTCATCGCCATAATACATACCTTTTAAGTATATAATAGCAGATGCCGTTTGCCAATCGTTACAATGTAAAACGTCTGGATAAATATCTAGCCTTGAGATTGTATCTAGTGCAGCACGTGAAAAATATGCAAATCTTTCACCATCATCATAAAAACCGTAAATATTACCATCTCTCTTAAAATAATATTCATTATCAATAAAATAAAATTTTACACCCTCGTATTCATAGAAAAATATGCCTGCATATTGCCAGCGCCATCCAACAGAAACGTTAAAATTTGTCAAAAATTTAAACTTTAATTTAAATTCTTCTGAAATATTGCTATATAATGGCAAAATAACGCTAATATCTAAATTTTTATTTTTAGCTAATGCTTTTGGCAAAGACCCTAACACGTCGGCAAGTCCACCCGTTGCAATAAAAGGTGCTGCTTCAGAACCTAAAAAGATAATCTTTTGTTTTTTTGTTATTTTTATTTCAGGTATAACTTTTGAGCAATTCTTTTTTGTGCTTATTTTCTTGCAAGTTGATACTTTTTGACTTTTAGATTTTACATTATTATTTTCACTTTTCATTTTAATCCCCTTAAATCATTATGCCTTTACCAATATAGAACGGATGATTTTCACTACCCGACAAAACTTTTCTATCTTTTATTACAACGTTTTTATCAGTTATAATGCAATTTAGCATTGAATTTTCACCCAAAACCGTATTTTGCATAATTATGCTATTCTTAACAACAGCGCCTCTACCTACCTTTACATTCCTAAATATAATACTGTTTTCAACTTCACCTTCAATTATGCAACCATCGGCTATCATTGAATTTTTTACAACTGAACTCTTTCCATATTTTGTTGGTGCTGAATCTCTAATTTTAGTAAAAACGCTTCTATCTCCAAACACTTCAACTCTGTTTTTTGCATCTAGCATACTCATATTACTGTCATAATAGGCTTGAAGAGAAGTTATGCCAGCAAAAAAGCCTTTATGCTCATATGCCATAACCTTCATGCTATCTAAATTAGATGCAATTATATCTGCCATAAAGTGACGTTTATTCTTTGAAATGCTTTCCATAACAATATTTTGAAGCAAGGATTTTTTAAGAACAAATACGTTTGTAAAAACATTTTGATATTCACTCATATCAGTTTGGTCTTGATATTTAACACCTATAATTCTATTGTCAACAATATCGAAAGTAGTTGCGTTATTATGTGAATATGCGTCGTTTTTAAGACGTTTATAAACAAGTGTTATATCTGCATGATTTCTAATATGTTGCTCGATAACTTCATTAAAGTTTATTCTACAAACTGCATCACAATCTGTCATCACAACGTATTCTTCATCTGCTCTAAATAAAAAGTTAGTAATACCTTTTAATGCTTCTAATCTAGATTCATATAGGCTACTATTTTCCATATTGCCATAAGGAGGAAGAATAATTACACCACCGTCTTTTCTTGCCAAGTCCCAATCTTTTCCACTTCCAACGTGATCCATAAGTGATTGATAATTGCTTTTTGTTATGATGCCAACAGTGTCTATACCTGAGTTAACCATATTAGAAAGTGGAAAATCTATAAGTCTATATCTTCCACCAAAAGGAATTGAACCAAGTGTTCTTATTCTTGCAAGTTCTGGCACGTTATTATCGTGTATATTTGAAAATATAATACCAACTGCTCTCATATTAAACGTCCCTCCTTTGTACATCCTTATCAATTATTTCGCCACCTCTAATAATAGCATTTTCGCCAACAACAATACTTCTACTTAAAAGTGCAATTCCTTTATCTTTATCCTTACTCTCACCAATTATTGCATTTTTCCCAATAATAGTAGCTTCGTCAATAATAGAATACTCTACTGACGCACCTTCTTCAATTACGACGTCACCCATGATAATACTATTTTTAACAACTGCACCCTTTTTTACAACTACGTTGCTTGCAAGCACAGAATTTTCAACGTTTCCGTAAATTTCACAGCCTGACATAATAATACTATTAAAAGTCTTTGCCCCATCTCCAATATAGTGTGGTGGAGCAAGAGGGCTTCTAGACTGAATTTTCCAAGATGAATCAGCGACGTCAAACTTAGGGTCATCACCAAGCAAATCCATATTAGCTTCATAAAGTGAATCTATTGTTCCAACGTCTTTCCAATATCCGTCAAAAACATAAGCCATCATTTTTTGACCATCTGCAAGCATTTTTGGCAATATGTCTTTGCCAAAGTCGTTTGATGATTTAGGATTTTTGCTATCTTCAATTAAATATTGTTCAAGCTTGTTTTTAGCAAAAATGTAAATACCCATAGAGGCTAAGTTTGACTTTGGTTTTTTAGGTTTTTCTTCAAACTCATAAATAGAACCATCTTCATTTGTGTTAAGAACACCAAATCTTGACGCTTCTTCTATAGGCACTTTTATTGCAGCAATTGTACAATCGGCACCATTTAAAATGTGATAATTAAGCATTAATGCATAATTCATCTTATAAATATGATCACCGGAGAGAATCAAAACGTAATCAGGGTCATATTGATTTATAAACCTTAAATTTTGATAAATTGCATTTGCTGTTCCTTTATACCAATCAGATGAATTTTTGCCTTGATATGGTGGCAGTGTATGAACTCCACCAAACTCTCTATCTAAATCCCATGGTTGTCCGTTTCCAATGTATGTATTCAAGATGAGTGGTTGATATTGAGTTAAAACACCAACTGTATCTATTCCTGAATTAACACAATTAGATAGTGGAAAGTCAATTATCCTATACTTTCCACCAAAAGAAACTGCTGGTTTTGCAATATTATTTGTCAAAGCATATAATCTACTACCTTGTCCCCCCGCAAGCAACATTGCAACACATTTTTTCTTCCTTATCATATATTCTTTCTCCTTATTAGTTTTTTTCTATCAAATATGCCCCTGAAAATCTAGGCAAGTATACTTTAATTGAATAATCTTTGCCGTGTGCGCTCACTTTTTTAGTGTGATAAACCCTTTTTCTGAAGGCCCCTTTTCCACCATATGGTTTTTGGTCGGTATTAATTAGCATTTGGTATTTGCCTTTATCTAACCCCAATCTATAATCAGAATAGTCGTTGCCTGAAAAATTAAATATAGCAATAATTTTATTTCCGTTTTTATCCTTTCTTATAAAAGAATACACGTTATTTTGAAATTCATCTACGGCAATCCATTCGAAACCATCCCAACTATCTTCTATTTGATAAAGTGGAGCATTTTCTTTATATATATGGTTTAATTTCTTATTAAAGAATTTTAATTTTTTATGTAAGACAAAATCAAGCATAAAAAATTCAAGTCCATTTTTATAATCCCATTCTCTAAACTGACCATATTCATTGCCCATAAAATTAAGTTTTTTGCCAGGATGTGCCATTAAATATAACATAAACGTTCTTATCGTGCCAAATTTTGTTTCTATATTGCCACCTATTTTATCTATAAGCGATTTTTTGCCGTGAACAACTTCATCATGTGATATTGGTAAAACAAAATTTTCACTAAAGGCATAGCACATTGAAAAGGTTAGTTTATTATGGTGATTGCTTCTAAAATAAGGGTCACAACTTAAATAATAAAGTGAATCGTTCATCCAACCCATATTCCATTTATAATTAAAACCAAGCCCTCCCATGGATACAGGTTTAGTGACTAATGGAAATGCCGTTGACTCTTCAGCAATCATTAATGCGTTTGGAAAGCGCTTAAATATCTCTGTATTTAACTTCTGCAAAAATGCAATAGCCTGCAAATTATAATTGCCACCATTTTCATTAGGAACCCACTCGCCTTCCTTTCTATCATAATCTAAATATAACATTGATGCAACTGCATCTACTCTAAGGCCATCGATATGAAATTTTTCAAACAAAAACACGGCGTTTGATACTAAAAAGCTTTGAACTTCATTTTTACCCCAATCAAAAATGTGTGTTCCCCAAGTCTTATGCTCTCTGCGTGACGGAATTGAATTTTCATAACAGTTATCACCATCAAACATATATAAACCAAATATATCTTTTGGAAAATGTGCCGGAACCCAGTCTATAATTACAGAAATGCCATACTTATGAAATTCATCAACAAGTTCCATAAAGTCTTTAGGAGTGCCGAATCTTGATGAAATTGAATAGTACCCCGTAATTTGATAACCCCACGAGCCATCATATGGATATTCTACAACGGGCATAAATTCAACGTGTGTATACCCCATATCAACAACGTATTTAACCAAGTGCTCTTTTAATTGCTGATATGTATAATAGCTTCCGTCAGCATTTTTCTTCCAAGATGCCAAATTCACCTCATAAATATTCATAGGTTTATCATATGGCAACGTTTTATTTTTAATAAATTCGCCATCATTCCAAACATATCCATCTAAATCATAAATTTTTGAAGCTGATTCTGGTGGTGTTTGACTATGAAAAGCATATGGGTCAGCCTTAAATACTGTTGTATCATTAGTTATTGCATACTTATACATGTCGTATTGTTTTAAATCTGGAACAAATAACTCAAAAACGCCGTTATCAGATATTCGCTTCATAACGTTCTTGTCCTTATCCCAATTGTTAAAATCACCTACAACTGAAACCATTTTTGCATTTGGAGCCCACACCCTAAAAATTACGCCATTTTTTCCATTATTTTTAGAAAAATGAGCCCCCATATAATCATAAGCATTGTAATTTGTGCCTTGATGAAATAAATACAATGGCAAATTTCTATTATTTAGTTTTTCCTCAGATTTTTTACTTTTCATAAATTAATCAACAAATATAGTTTGTGTCTTTAGTTGGCGCATTATCCATTTGAGCTTTAGTTTCTTCATATCCTCTTTTACCAAAAAGTGCATAGGTCGCATTTTTTCCACCCTCTACACCTGGTTGATTAAAAGTATCAATATCTAGCATTGCTCCAGCATACGCTGTTTGCATTTCAAACATAAATAAAAGTTCGCCAATTGTAAAAGCATTAACTTCAGGTAAATAAATAGTATAATTTTGCCTTTTAGCAGTTGTTAATGCATATTCCGTTGCCATTCTTTCTTTTGTTATAAGCTCGTTCATTGTGTGTCCACACAAGAAATTAACGTCATTAATATCTTCACAACCATTACTAATTTCCACAGTTGTTCTAAAATTATCAACTCCAATTAAGGTAATAACTTTATCGAAAGGTCCTTCTCTATAAAGTTGAACTTGAGAGTGTTGGTCAGTGACGCCCAATGCTTTAACAGGTGTTTGCCCTACGTTAACAGTCTCGCCATTATTGTTTACAGCCTTGCCAAGACTTTCACCCCAAAGCTGGCAATACCAATCGGCAATATATTTTAAGCTGTCTGCATAAGGCATCATAACTGATATATTTTTGCCGTTTCTCATTGCTAAAACTTGCATTAAAGCACTCAAAAGTGCAGGATTCTTTTTTACGTTCTTATTAGAGCATAATTTATCCATGTATTTAGCACCACAAAGCATTTCTTTTATGTCAATACCAAGAACTGCTGCTGGTAATAAGCCTACAGGACAAAGCTGAGAAAACCTTCCCCCAACCCCATCAGGAATATAAAATGTTTTTAGGTTTTCCATTTTTGCTATTTTAATTAAATTGCCTTTATTTTGTGACGTTGTAGCAATCATATGTTCGTTTGCTTTATCGCCATATTTTTCTTTAAGTAAGTTCATTATAATTAAATATTGAGCCATCGTTTCGCTTGTAGCACCACTTTTTGTGACTACGTTAAAAACAGTTTTATCAAGGTCAATAACGTCCAAAAGCGCTTGCATACGCTCTGGGTCAACATTGTCTTCAATATATAATTTTGGAGCTTTTCTTTTAGATTTTGGAAGTTCATTATGTCTTAGATGACAAAGTGCCTGAAATACAGCGATAGGACCTAACGCTGAGCCACCAATACCAAGCACAACAAAATTTTCAAATCTTTTTCTTATTAATTTTGCAGTTTGCAAAATATCTTCCACGATTTCAGTTTGATTGTAAGGTAGTTCTGTCCACCCCATCATATCTTTACCACGACCAAATGCAACTTGAGAATATGCTTTGTCAATAAGAGTTTTATTTTTTGTAAAAATATTATCTTCAAAGCCTTGCTCTTTGCCAACAAATTTTGACATCATATTGTTGTAATCAATTCTTAAAGCCATACTGTTGCGCCAATTATAATTCCTTTTACTCATTTAACCCTCCCAAACATATAATTTCACTTGATTTTTTCTATTTTATTATATAATAATACATTACCAATTAATTGTCAATATGCAATGAAAATAAAAGACTATTAATTTTTGTATATTTTATACTACTAATTAATTTAATTGACATTTTTTTCTTTCTTATATAAAATATTAACAATATATTTAAATGATAACTTTTTAGGCGACAAATGATTAAAAATATTATATTCGACATAGGCAATGTAATTTTACAATTTAATAGAGATTTTTTACTTAAGCACTTTTATAATGGCAAAGAATATGCCCTATTAAAAGAAAAAACTTTTGAAAATTGGGAACTTCTTGATGAAGATGCTTTAACGTTAGAAGAATATAATGAAAATGTTAAGCGTTCTCTTCCAAAACATTTATCAAAATATGCACTTTCAGTTCTTAATCATTGGGAATACTATATGAGATATAGTGATGGTATAATAGCCCTAATACAAGAACTTAAACAAAAAGGATATAAACTTTATATATTATCAAATATGACAAGGCATTTTATTAACAATGACTATAAATTTCCAATATTAAAAGAATTTGACGGCATTGTTTACTCTGCACCTATTAAAATGCTAAAACCTGACCCTAAAATTTATGAATATCTACTAAATAAATACAATTTAATTGGAAATGAATGTATTTATATTGATGATATGAAAACGAACCTTACAGGAGCTGTAAGGTTCGGAATAAATACTTTTCATTATCAGTCTAACACCAAAGAGTTAAGAGACTTTATATTATCCTTTTAAATCTTTTATTTGAACTAATAATTTGTCACGCATATCGATATATTTATTAAGTTTTTCTCTTTCTGCATCAACCAAATTCTTAGGAGCTTTTTCTAAGAATTTTTCATTTGAAAGTTTGCCACTTGCTCTTGTAATTTCATTGTTAACAAGGTGAAGTTCTTTTTCAAGTCTTTCAATTTCCTTTTCAAAATCAACAAGTTCCCCAAGTGGAATAAACAATTCAAACCCATCTATAACTTGCGAAACAACCTTTTCTGTTAGGTTGTTTTTGTCTTCTATTACAGAAATTTCAGAAACACCAGCAAGTTTTTCAATATAAACGCTGCAATTTTTAATTACTTTTTTGTTTTCAGTTTTAACGTATAATTTAACTTTCTTAGATGGTGCAGCACCAACTTGTGCCTTAAGGTTTCTAATGCACTTAATAATTTCTTTAGTTGGTTCAATTTCTTTAACGGCAGCAGTATAATTGAACTTTGTGTTATATCTTGGGAAGTCTGCAAGCATAAGAGGTCCATTTGTATTAGGTATGCCCTTATAAATTTTTTCGGTTATAAATGGCACAAATGGATGCAAAAGCTTCATAATTTCACCAAGAACAAATGCAAGAACACTAATAGTATCATTGTATTTTTTCTCATCTTCACCATATAAAACAGGCTTTGTAAGTTCAATATACCAGTCGCAGAAATCGTTCCAAACGAAATCGTAAAGGTTAGCAAGTGCAACGCCCATTTCAAATTTTTCCATATTGACAGTCACGTCTTTAATTGTCTTATTAAGCCTTGTAATAATCCATTTATCAGCACAATTAAGCTTGCAATCTTTAATAGAAGAAATGCTCTTACCTTCTGTATTCATAAGAACGAACCTAGAAGCATTCCAAATTTTATTCATAAAGTTTCTGGCACCTTCAATCTTTTCGTCAGAAAATCTCATATCGCTACCAGCAGCAACGCCGTTAATGAGCGAAAATCTCAAAGTATCAGCACCAAATTTAGCAATAATTTCGGTTGGGTCAATACCATTGCCTAATGATTTACTCATTTTTCTGCCTTGAGAGTCACGAACTAAGCCGTGAATAAGCACGTCTTTAAATGGAATACGCTTCATGTGTTCAAGCCCAGAGAAAATCATTCTTGCCACCCAGAAGAAAATTATATCATAACCAGTGACAAGCACGTCTGTTGGGTAAAAATATTCTAAATCTTCAGTTTTATCTGGGTAGCCTAAGGTAGAAAATGGCCATAATGCAGATGAAAACCACGTGTCAAGCACGTCTTCGTCTTGCTTAATATTAGTGCTACCACACTTAGAGCAAGTGCAAACGTCTGTTTTAGAAACAAACATTTCTCCACAGTCTTGGCAGTAATAAGCAGGAATTCTATGTCCCCACCAAAGTTGACGAGAAATACACCAGTCTTTAATATTTTCCATCCAGTTAAAATAAATTTTAGAAAATCTGTCTGGAGTAAACTTAACGCTTTTCTTTCTAACAACGTCAATAGCAGGGTCAGCAAGAGGTTGCATTTTAACAAACCATTGTTTACTTACGATAGGTTCAACCGTATGATTACACCTATAACAATGTCCAACACTGTGATGAAGTGGTTCAATTTTAACTAAAAAACCTAATTCTTTCAATTCTTCAACAATTTCTTTTCTACAAACAAGCGCATCTTTGCCACAATACTTGCCAGCAAGTTCGTTCATTTTTCCATCATCAGCGATAACTTTAATAACTTCAAGATTATGTCTTAAACCAACTTCAAAGTCGTTAGGGTCATGCGCAGGCGTAATTTTTACAGCGCCCGTACCAAAACCAAGTTCAACGTAATCATCAAAAACGATAGGAATTTCTTTGTTTAAAATAGGTAAAATTAATGTTTTACCCTTCATGTTTTTATATCTTTCGTCTTTTGGGTTAACAGCAACAGCAGTATCGCCAAGCATAGTTTCAGGTCTTGAAGTAGCAACAGTAATAAACTCATCACTATCCTTAACAGGATATTTTATATACCAAAGACTGCTGTCTTCTTCAACGTATTCAACTTCAGCATCAGAAAGCGCAGTTTTACATTCAGGACACCAGTTAATAATTCTATCCCCACGATAAATAAGTCCTTTTTCATAAAGATTAACAAAGACTTCTTTTACAGCTTTAGAACATTTTTCATCCATTGTGAACGCCAAACGAGACCAGTCACAAGACGAGCCTAACGTTTTTAATTGTTCAATTATGCGACCACCATATTTTTCTTTCCACGCCCAAGCACGTTCAAGGAAACCTTCTCTGCCAATATCTTTTTTTGTAATTCCTTCTTTTGCCATTTGTTCAACAATTTTAACTTCAGTGGCAATAGAAGCATGGTCAGTTCCAGGAAGCCAAAGTGCACTATAACCTTGCATTCTTTTAAAACGAATTAAAGTATCTTGCAAAGTCTCATCAAGAGCGTGCCCCATGTGAAGTTGACCAGTGATGTTTGGTGGTGGAATAACGATAGTAAAAGGAAGTTTATTCGCATCTACTTTCGCAGTAAAATAACCATTAGATTCCCATTCTTTATAAATTTCAGTTTCAAATTCAGAAGGGTTGTAAGTTTTTGCCATATCCAT
>JAZKZI010000025.1:0-51049 GCA_045612585.1 Christensenellaceae bacterium
AAGACTTTTTGCAATAATAGAACTAATATAAATCTCTTCATGCGTAGCTATTTGATAAAATTCAATTGAATTCCAAAAAGTACTAAGGTAATTATAATCTTTATGATCGGTAATCGTTATATAATCACCCTCAAAATTTTGATTAAGATATTTCTTTATATTTTCTACTTCATGTTTTATACTACTTTCTATTCTAGATATTTCTGAACTTGTCAAAAAAGTATAGTTTCCTCGTTTATCCGAAACAACTTTTAAATTAAGATAATAGGGAGAATCATAAGAATGTTCAATTTCTTTTAATTTTGCTATATAATTCTTTCCCGCAACACTTAAGTTCTTTAATAGCTTTTCAATTTTAGATTTATAAACCCCAACAGACGCCGTTAATATTGGAGCTCTAACTTTTTTTGCGTGTTCTTCTCCATTGGTAAAATCAACTAAAATTTCATCTCCATACTTTTCAACATCAATGGAAGAAAAATACCTTTCCTTTTCTTCTTTAGTTACCTTTATAGCATATTGACTACTAATCAATTCTTTTTCTTCACGATAAAAACCTGATTGTTTAACAACGGTCTTTCTAATGGCTTGCAAAATATTTGTTTTTCCAGAACCATTTTTACCAATAAAAGTAACAAGCCCACCATTCTTAGAAAATGCCATTTCTATAGGTTCTTTTATAGACTTATAATTTAATATTTTAATCTTTTGTAATTCCATATAAAATCAACTCCTAAAATATTAATATAATTATATCACATTGGGAAAAATTTGGCAAAAATAAGTTTTAAATAAAAAATGAAATTTATAAATAATGCTTAAAAGCAATAAAAAACACCCAAAAACGAGCGTTTTCGGGTGAAAAATATCTAACTCAATGGGACGATGAGGCAAAAAATAGAGAAAAAACTAAAGTTTTTTAGGCTCTTTAAGTTTGACCGAAACCCCTAGGGGGATTTTGGGAACAAGTCTTTTTAAGTTTTTCAAGAAAAAAGACAAGATTTATCTTTGTTTTTCTAATATTTTTAATTGTTAAATTTTTTGATTTTTTAGGTGGCTTTTTTTAATTTTTCCCAAGAAAAACCCCTGTAATCAGCCTTAAAATCCTTTGAGTAAAATCTGAAAGCCGAGCCTTGTTGATTTAATACTTTAAACTAAATCTTTTCGCATCAAGTAATCGGTTTGTTCATCTTCTCCCATAAGAAAAGGATGCTCACCTATCCTATAAAAACCTTGCTTAGCATAAAATCGTTTTGCTTTTTCATTATGTTCCCAAACGCCGAGCCAAACATAGGTCTTATTCTTCTCATTAGCGATATCAATCGCCTTATTCATTAAGAACTTTCCTAATCCTTGACCTTGAAAATCGTTTAATATGTAAAATCTTTCAATTTCTAAACTTGATTTATCATTTATATCTGTTTGAGCAGGAAAGTCATTGACTTTTAAATAACCAGCAAGCCTTTCATCTTTATATAAAAAATAAAATGCTGAATTATTATTTAGCAACTCTTTTTCTAGTTTTTCTAAATTGAACGCATCATTTAGATATGCATTCATTATGGTTTGGCTATTAAATTTTTCAAAAGTTTGAATATAAGTATTTATTGATAATTCTTGTAAAGGCACTATGTCTTTTATGGTACATAATTCAATTTTAATTTTTTGCATATTTAAATATCTTCTTATTTTAATTTTAATCCATCCACAAAAGCACTGCCAATCTTTTCGCCAAGTGTGTAATAACTGTTATTGCAAGTATCATAACAAATAGGCTTAAATTTAGTAAGGTCTATTTTACCTTTTTTATCCAAAATGTTTTCATCAACCGAAACATTAACAACTTCACCTATACAAATTTCGGTTTGCTCATTATAACTAACAAGTTTACATTCTAACACAAGTGGCAAATCTTCTATAATTGGCGCATTTATAATTTCACTTTTTGTTATTTTCCAGCCTGTTTTTGCAAGTTTATCTGGCTCTTTATTGCCAGAAACCACGCCAACATAATCTGCTTCAATAACATTGTTTTTATCAGCAATGGCAACCGTAAATTCTTTGGTTTTTAATAAATTTTTAATAGTTTTATGCCCTTTGTCAATACAAATAGAAATTTGCGCCATATCACACACCGTTCCCCATGCAGCGTTCATAGCGTTTGGCGTCCCGTTTTCATCATAAGTGCCGATAATAAGCACCGGCAACGGATAAATATATGCTTTTGGTTTAAGATTTTTTCTCATACAAACTCCTCTTTTATTATTCTTTATATAATTTCCTAGAACAAAATATTTTTTAATTAATGATAAAATTATTATACCTTTTTTTATTTCATTTTTCAATACATTTACAAAAATAAAAAAGCCCTTTAAATAAAGGGCATTAATTTATATTTTTTCGCAATTAAACGGCACAACGGCTTGTGCATTTAATTCAAGGTTAGCAAAGTTTCTTTTTTTGTATTGCAAATACCCTTCAGCTCCTATCATTGCACCATTATCCGTGCAATATTTCTTTTCAGGGATGACAAGTTTAATATTTTTACCTTTTACAGCGCTAGCAAGTTTTTCTCTTAAATATCCATTTGCACCAACACCACCAGACACGCAAATAGTGTTATATCCAAACTTTTTTGATGCCAACAGTGCCTTTTCAACAAGTACATCAATAGCAGAGCATTGAAAACTATTGGCAACGTCCGCTTTGTTTATTTCATTGCCCCTTTCTGTTTCATTATGAACGTAATTTATAACGGCAGTTTTTAGCCCACTATACGAAAAATCAAACTCCCCACCATCATAATTTTTAAGCATTTTAGGTAGTTTAATTGTATTCTTTCCTTCTTTTGCAAGTCTTTCAACGTTTGGGCCACCTGGATAACTTAATCCAAGCACCCTTGCAACCTTATCAAAAGCTTCACCTACAGCATCATCAAGCGTGCTACCAAGAACTTGCATATTATAATAATCTTTAACTGCAACTATTGCCGTGTGCCCACCACTTGCAAGAATAGTAATAAATGGTGGCTCTAAATTTTTATCAGCAATATATGATGCAGCAATATGCCCTCTAATATGGCTTACAGGGACAAGAGGTTTGTTGCAAGAAAAAGCGAGTGCCTTTGCAAAAGACACCCCAACAAGCAATGCACCTAAAAGACCTGCTCCTTTTGTCACTGCAAAAGCATCTATGTCATTTAAATTAAGGTTTGCCATTTTTAATGCTTCTTTTGTTGCAGTTAATATTGCCGTTGTGTGAGTCCTTGATGCAATTTCTGGCACAACACCCCCAAACTTTGCATGTTCAGTTGCCGAACTAATTATCTTTTCGGCAAGGATTTCTCTGCCGTTTTTAACAATAGCAACAGCCGTTTCGTCACAAGACGTTTCTATGCCCATAATTATTGGGTTATCATTTAATTGTATTTTATTTATCCTTTCAAAATATGTCATTGTGATTTCTTCAAATAATCATTTATAAATGCTTGTATATTTCCGTTCATAACGGAGTTAACGTCACTATTTTCAAAGCCTGTGCGATGGTCCTTAACAAGAGTGTATGGGCAAAACACATAGCTACGAATCTGACTGCCCCACTCTATTTTTTTAATCTCACCTTTAATATCTTGGTCACGCTCTAATCTCTCGGCTTCTCTTTTTTCAATAAGCTTACTTATAAGCATGCGCATAGCCATTTCTTTGTTTTGAGTTTGGCTACGTTCGTTTTGACAAGCAACAACAATTCCTGTTGGCAAATGAGTAATTCTTATTGCCGAATCAGTTTTATTTACGTGTTGCCCACCAGCGCCTGATGCACGATAGGTATCAATCTTTAGTTCTTCTGGACTAACTTTAATTTCTCCCTCATCTTCAATTTCGGGCATAACTTCTAGTGATGCAAATGAAGTATGTCTTCTTTTATTTGCATCAAAAGGCGAAATCCTAACTAATCTATGCACGCCTTTCTCCGCCTTTAAGTAGCCGTAAGCCGAATCTCCTTCAATTTTAAACGAAACCGATTTTATACCTGCACCATCACCTTCTAAACGGTCAAGTTCGGTGAGTTTATAGCCACTTTTTTCAGCATAGTACATATACATTCTATAAAGCATTTCTGTCCAATCACAAGCCTCTGTGCCACCTGCACCAGCATGCAAGGTTAGAAGTGCGTTTAACTTATCATATTTACCTCTAAGAAGGGTTGCAAGCCGCATTTCCTCAATAGTTTTTTGTATAGATAAAAGCTCTTGTCCGACTTCACCTAAAATACTTTCATCGTTTTCTTCATTTGCAAGCTCGATAATTTCCATAGCATCATTGATTGTTTTTTCTGCTTTATCAAATGCCGAAACTTTGTTTGTCAAACTTGCAATATCTTTAGATATTTGCTGAGATTTTGCAAGGTCAGTATAAATCTCTGGAAGTTCGGAAAGTCGCTCCTTTTCTTTAAGTTCATTTCTTAATGAATCTAAGTCAAAGAGAGTGTCCCGTTTCCAAAAGGATACCTTTTAATTCTTTAATTTTTGCTAAATATTCTTCAGCCTTTAGCATAATAACTCCTATTATTTAAGCTTTAATCGTTAAGGATTATTTATCTTGACCACAGCAATTTTTATATTTTTTTCCTGAACCACAAGGGCATGGGTCGTTTCTACCAATATTTTGCTTAGCGACTCTTTTTTGAATTACTGGTCCCGTTTGCTGATTAGTTTTTAAGTTTTGTGTTGTTTCCTGTTTTTGTGGAACTCTTTGAAGCTCAGCTTTTAAAAGTAGCGTAATTGTATCGTCTTGAATTGAAGCTGTTAAGTCTTCAAACATTTCAAAGCCTTCTTTCTTGTATTCAAGCACAGGGTCAACGTTGCCATAACCTCTTAAACTAATACCCTTTCTAAGTTGATCCATAGAGTCTATATGGTCTATCCACTTTGTGTCAATATTACGAAGAAGAACCATTCTTTCGATTTCAGTATAGTCTATTCCTTGTTCTTTATATCTTAAAATCTTATCTTCATAAACGTTGATAGTTTCTTCAGTAAGTTTCTTAATTAAATATTCATAATCCCAATTATTTGCACGTTCTTTTGTGACAAATTCGCTATCTTTTGGCAACAATCTCATTTCGATTGCATTATTAAGCGCTTCTAAGTCCCAAGTTTCAGGCTTATTTTCATTATTAATAACTGAGCCAACAATATATTTAACAAAATCCGGAATGAGTTTTAATATGTCGTTATGCACGTTATCATCTTTGATAACCTTCATTCTTTCGGCATACATAACTTCACGTTGTTTATTCATAACGTCATCGTATTCTAACACGTGTTTTCTTATGCCAAAGTTTTTGCCTTCAATTGTTCTTTGTGCGTTTTCAATGCTTCTTGAAAGAATCTTAGATTGGATTGGTTGGTCTTCATCAACCTTAAAGAATTCATAGATTCTTTGCATCTTTTCCCCACCGAAACGTTTTGCCAAATCATCTTCTAAAGAAATAAAGAAAATTGAAGAACCAGCATCACCTTGACGACCACTTCTACCACGAAGTTGGTTGTCTATACGGCGAGACTCGTGACGTTCTGTTCCTAAAATATGCAAACCACCGGCTTCAACTACTTTAATCTTTTCTTCATCAGTTTGAGCCTTCAAGTTTTCATAAATTTCTCTGTAATGTTTTCTAACTTCCATTACGTCTTCTGGAACGTTTGCAATAAATGACGTTGCAAGTTCTATTACGTCGTCAGTAATACCTTCTTCTCTTAATCTTCTCTTTGCTAAAAACTCTGCATTGCCACCAAGTAAAATATCGGTACCACGACCAGCCATGTTAGTTGCAATAGTGACGGCACCAAGTCTTCCTGCTTGAGCAACAATATCAGCTTCCCTAGCATGGTTCTTAGCGTTTAATACGTTGTGCTTAATCCCATTTTTTATTAATAATTTAGAAATTTCTTCCGATTTTTCAACAGTGACTGTACCAACAAGAATAGGTTGTCCTTTTTTGTGTCTCTCTATAATTTCTTTTATTATAGCTCTATTCTTGCCATTTACCGTTTTATAAATTACGTCTGGCATATCAATTCTTGCGACAGGTTTATTTGTTGGTATTTCTAAAACGTCCAAACCATAAATTGCTCTAAACTCTTCTTCCTCACTTTTTGCCGTACCCGTCATGCCTGATAATTTTTTATAAAGACGGAAATAGTTTTGGAAAGTAATAGTTGCATACGTTTTATTTTCATTTCTTATCTTAACGCTTTCTTTTGCTTCAATTGCTTGGTGCAAGCCGTCAGAATATCTTCTACCAATCATAAGACGACCGGTAAATTCATCAACGATAATTACTTCGCCGTCAGAAACAACATAGTCGTTATCACGTTTAAAGATAAAGTTAGCCTTTAATGCCTGTTGAATATGGTGTGAAAGAGTTGCATTTTCTATATCTGAAAAACTGTTTAGCCCGAAAAAGCTTTCTGCTTTTGTAGCACCTGATTCAGTAATTTGAACACTCTTTTCCTTGATATCAATAGTAAAGTCTTTATCTAAAACGAGAGTTTTAACAAACTTATTTGCTGTGATATATTTATCGCTTGATTCTTGTCCTTGTCCAGAAATGATAAGTGGTGTTCTTGCTTCGTCAATTAAAATTGAGTCAACTTCATCCACAATTGCAAAGTTAAGAACTCTTTGCACCATTTGTTCGGTTTTTGTCTTGAGATTATCTCTTAAATAGTCAAAGCCCATTTCGTTATTAGTGCCATAAGTAATGTCACAAGCATAAGCTTTTTTCTTATCTTCATCTTCCATACCAGTTATAGCAACGCCAACTGTTAAGCCTAAAAATCTATATACCTTGCCCATCCATTCTGCGTCACGACTTGCAAGATAATCGTTAACAGTTACGATGTGAACGCCATTGCCGCTAAGTGCGTTAAGATACGCAGGTAAAGTTGCAACCAAGGTTTTACCTTCACCCGTTTTCATTTCGGCAACTCTGCCTTGATGTAAACAAATACCACCGATAATTTGCACCTTATAGTGTTTCATATTAAGAACACGGAAAGCAGCTTCTCTAACAACTGCAAAAGCATCGCATAAAATATCATCAAGAGTTTCGCCTGCTTTTAATCTACCACGCAAAAAATCTGTTTGCTCTTTGAGTTCTTCATCAGAAAATTTTGAATATTTTGATTCTAATGCGATAACTCTATCAGCAAGTTTATCTAACTTTTTTAAGTTTCGGCGTCCTTCTCCACCGAGGATATATCTAAATAATCCCATAAAACACTCCTAATTAATTTTAATATTTGTCAACTGGTGGCGTGCTTGCCACCGTGATTAAGTTTACTATTTTAGCGCCAGCCTTTTTTAGCCTGCTAGCAACGGCTTGAGCTGTTGCACCCGTCGTCGTAACGTCATCAACAAGAAGAATGTTCTTATTAACAACCGACTTTTTATCAATTACTCTAAATGCGCCATCTAAGTTCTTTAGTCTTTCTGCCCTGCCTAGTGTCGCTTGCCTTTCGGTATCTTTAACCTTTTTCAAACACTCCAATAGTGGAACGTCTATTCTTTCAGACAACTTTTCAGCTAATAGCTTTGACTGATTATAACCACGCTTTTTTTGCGCGTTTTCCGTCATAGGAATATAAACCAAATAATCTGCATTGAAATAGTTTTGAAAATAAACCGACGACAACTCTTTCGCAAAGTAATCGATTACATAAATAGCATTATTATATTTTGCATCTTTTATCAACTTGCTTATAGGATAGTCATAACTAAAAGCACTTCTACACGTATCCAAATCAACTAAAACGTTTTTACAAGTTGAACAATAATTTTCAAAAGCTATAATTTTTCTTCCACAGTGTGCACAAACGGGCCCATCGTTATATGGAAGCGTCTTTTTGCACTCATCACAAAACGCCTGCCCTTCAAACACTTCTTTGCCACAAACTAAACATTTCCAATGTGGATTGTAAAAATATTTGTTTAGAAAATTCTTAATAAAACGCTTAATGCCCATAAAAAATTTACATATATTTTTTCAAGTCGCACACTTTGTCTGTTTTTTCCCAAGAGAACCATTCTTTACCAAAATGTCCATAACTTGCAGTTTCTGAATATATAGGCTTTCTTAAATCAAGTTTTTCTATAATTGCCGATGGTCTTAAATCAAACTCTTTTTGAACTATATCAGCAAGTTCTTGGTCAGAAAGTTTTCCCGTTCCAAACGTGTTAACCAAAACGGAAACAGGTTTTGCCACACCGATTGCATATGCAAGTTGAATTTGACACTCGCTTGCAAGCCCTGATGCAACGATATTCTTACACACGTATCTTGCCATATAAGTTGCTGAACGGTCAACTTTAGTTGGGTCTTTACCACTGAAAGCACCACCACCGTGTGGGCATTTTCCACCATAGGTGTCAACTATAATCTTTCTTCCTGTAAGCCCAGAGTCCCCAGTTGGTCCACCAACTTCAAACCTTCCCGTAGGGTTAATAAAATATTTGGTTAAATCATCCAAATATTCTTTTGGCAACACTTTATCAATTACAAATTCTTTTAAGTCTTTTCTAAGCTGTTCTGTTGAAACGGTGGTATCGTGTTGAGATGATAAAACAACAGTATCTATTCTTTTAACCTTGCCGTTTTCGTATTCAACTGTCACTTGTCCCTTTCCATCTGGTCTTAAATACTTTAGCGTGCCGTCTTTTCTAACTTCTTCAAGTTTTTGGCAAAGTTTATGAGATAGGCTAATAGGAAGTGGCATAAGTTCATCGGTTTCTGAACATGCATAACCGAACATAATGCCTTGGTCACCTGCACCTAACTTATCAAAGTCGTCGCCACCTTGCTTTGCTTCAAAAGAATTGTCAACGCCAAGGGCAATGTCTGGACTTTGTTTGTTGAGTTTAACCAAAATTTCAACGTCATCAGCACTAAAACCTGTTGACTTGTCTAAATATCCAATACGTGCAATAACATCTCTTGCAACCTTTTTTACGTCAACTATTGCATTAGAAGTTATTTCACCCATTATTAAAACAAACTGAGTTGTTGCAGAGCACTCGCACGCAACACGAGAATTTGGGTCACCTTTTAAATATGCATCTAAAATAGCATCTGATATGTTGTCACACACTTTGTCAGGATGTCCTGACGTAACGCTTTCACTTGTAAAAAAATTCTTCATAATTATATTCTTCCATTTAGTACATTTTTTCACTATTAAGTTATTATACACTAAATATATATTAGTGTCAACTTTATCTAGATAATTAATTAAAAGAAAGTTGTGTTTATTTTTGACAAAATTCTATTTTTTTTGAAATTTTTCAGCAATCTTTATCACTGTTTTCAAAGAGTAAATTTCCATTGACTTTGGTGTCAATTTTTTGATATTTTTTTCAAAAATTTACCCTATATTGCTTGACTTGTTTTTGGCAAAATATTATAATTATTCTTGTTGACTTTAGTGTCAATTTTTATATAATAAAGCGAAGGTATTTTATGCAAAAAGAAAAGGCTTTAAACTGCCATGCAGACATGCGAAAAAATGACCTTATTATAAGCGCATTGAAAATGTTTTGTAAAAAAGGTTATCACTCTACAACAATAAACGATATTGTAAAGAAAGCAAAATGTAGCCACGGACTTTTTTATCATTATTTTAAAAATAAAAAGGAATTGTTTGATGCCGTGTGCGAAACTCGTGGCAAGCATATGATGTTTTTTTTAGACAAGGTTTTAGAAGAAGACTCTAACTTTGTTGACAAACTTGTTCGCCTTACAGAATATACTTTTAACAATATGAAAAACGACCAAATATTTGCTTATAGATATTATTTTTTTGTTTCTAGAATATTTGAAAAGGCAGAAAACAACATTATGCCACCAAAAGATAAAGTCCCCCCTCATCTAAGGATGAGCGAGTTTTTTGAAAAAGGAATAGAGCGTGGCGATTTCCACGATAGATATTCGCCAAAAGATTGTGCTAAAATTTATAATTCTATAGTGCAAGGGGCAACGCTTAGTTTCATTTTGTGTCCTAAAGAATTAAAACGCTCTTTCACCTTCCCGTCAATTCAAATCATAACCGACATATTTAAAAAGGAGAAATAACATGACAAAACAAATAAAGGCTAAAACTAACAATACCTTTTTTGGCGCAGTAAAAACTTTGTCTCGCTCTATTAGAGAGTATAAAAAACCATCACTTCTTGCTCCACTTTTCGTTGCAATGGAAGTTGTTCTCGAGTGCTTAATTCCTTGGATAATGAGTTTACTACTAGAAGCAATAAACTTTATTTCTGGAAATCCTGATGGCGCAAACCCATCATTTATTGTAAAAAAAATATTATTCTTTTTGTCAAGTGACGGAAAACCAGAACTTCTTTCTACAATCTTGTTCTTTGGTGCAATCTTGATTTGTTGTGCATTTTTATCATTAATTTGTGGATTTTTATCCGGAAGATTTTGCGCAATTGCATCAAGTGGTTTTGCAAAGAATTTAAGAAAGGATATGTATTATAAAATTCAAGACTTTTCCTTTTCTAATATCGACAAGTTTTCGTCTTCAAGTTTAGTCACAAGAATGACAACCGACGTAACCAACGTTGAAATGAGTTATATGATGATTATTAGAACTGCAGTTCGCTCTCCTTTTATGCTTATTTTCTCTCTCGTTATGTCTTTTGTCATCAATGCAAAAATGGCTCTCATATTTATTTGTACAACACCTATTTTAGCAGTAGGTCTTGCTCTTATTATGAGAAAAGCAATTCCTTTCTTTACTAAGATTTTCAAAAAATACGACAAACTTAACGAATCGGTTGAAGAAAATATCAAGGGTATGCGTGTTGTTAAATCTTACGTTAGAGAAGACTACGAAAAAGAAAAATTCAACAAAGCGTCAAGCAATGTTAAAAACGACTTTACTAGAGCAGAAAAGATTATTGCCCTTAACACCCCACTTATGAACTTTTGCGTATATGGTGGCTTGATTGCCATATATATTGTTGGTTCTATGCTTATAATCAATTCAAAAAACACTCTCTTAAAATGGACAGAACTTCAAAGTTTTATGTCATATTCATTCCAAATGCTTATGAGTTTGATGATGCTTTCGATGATTTTTGTCACCCTTATTATCTCTACAGCAAGTGCAAAGCGTATTGCTGAAGTGTTAAATGAACAAAGCACAATCACCTCAAAAGAAAATGCTAAAACTGAAATTAAAGATGGTAGCATATCTTTTGAAAACGTAAACTTTAGATATAATGGCAACTCACACTATGCCCTATCCGATATCAACTTAAAAATTGAAAGTGGTCAAACGATTGGTATTATCGGCTCTACAGGTAGTAGTAAAACCACTCTCATCAGCCTTATCCCAAGATTATACGACGTGGAAAGTGGCTGTGTTAAAGTAGGTGGCGAAGACGTTAGAGATTATGATATTGAAAGTTTAAGAAATGCCGTTTCTGTTGTTTTGCAAAAAAACGTTCTATTTTCAGGAACTATTCGTGACAACATGAAATGGGGCGATAGCAATGCAACTGATGAAGAAATTATAAAGGCTTTAGCACTTTCTCAAATAAGTAATTTCCAACTTGATAAACACATTGAGCAAGGTGGCGCTAACGTTTCTGGTGGACAAAAACAAAGGCTTTGTATTGCAAGGGCACTTCTTAAAAAGCCTAAAATTTTAATTCTTGACGACTCTACAAGCGCTGTCGACACTAAGACCGACGCTCTTATTAGAAAGTCGTTAAAAGAATACATCCCTGAAACTACAAAGATTATCATTGCTCAGCGTATTGCATCGATACAAGAAGCAGACGTGATAGTTATCATTGACGGTGGCAGAATCATTGCTTCTGGCTCTCACGATGAACTTATTAGAAATAACGAAATTTACCAAGAACTTTACTACTCTCAAAACAATGCCGAGTCTAATAAAGTTAAGCAAATGGTACAAAACGAAAAGGCAGGTAAATAATTATGGCAAGAGGATTTAATATGCCAAGAGGCAGAGGCAAACTCAAAGGTGGCCCAAGACCTAAAGCAAAAAAAGGCACACTTAAAAGATTATTAACACTATTATTTACTAAAAACAAAGCACACCTAATCGGTGTGGGAATATGCCTTCTTTTAGCAGGTATTACAGGCGTTGCAAACTCTATATTTTTACAAGAGATCTTATTGCTAATCGAAAGAGGTATTGCGACAAGTTTAGGCGAAGTCTGGACGGGACTTGTTATAATATTTATTACAATGGGCGTGGTTTATTCAACCTGTATTATTTGCAACTATTTACAAACAAGGCTTATGGCTGTTGTGACCCAAAAATTTTTGCATCAAATGCGTACGGCTGTTTTTGATAAAATGCAATCTTTGCCTATTAGATATTTTGATACCCATCTAACCGGCGATATTATGAGTTCTTACACTAATGATACCGATGCTTTAAGACAGCTTGTATCTCAAAGCATCCCTCACCTATTTACGTCGGCGATAAGCATTATCACACTTCTTGTTATTATGTTTAGCAAAAGTTTATGGCTTTCCCTCGTAATCTTTTTGGGTGTTATTGCAATGACTTTTGTAACAAAAATTATTGGTGGAAATAGTGCTAAATATTTTATTAAACAACAAATTTCTTTGGGCGAAGAAGAAGGCTTTATTCAAGAAATGATTCAGGGTCAAAAAGTAGTTAAAGTTTTCTGCCACGAAGAACAAGCAAAATTAGATTTTGACAAGAAAAACGACCAATTATGCTCGGATGCAACAAATGCACATAAGTTTGCCAATATTTTAATGCCTATTATGGGTAATATCGGCAATATACTATATGTTTTACTTGCATTTATCGGTGGTCTTTTAGTTGCCCTAAACGTGCCAAATATTTCTCTATCAGGCATTGAAAGGGACGCAACAAAATTCCTTATCATTATTATTTCGTTTTTACCTATAAGCAAACAATTTACAGGCAACGTTAACCAATGCTCACAACAAATCAACAGTATTGTTATGGGTCTTGCTGGTGCATCTAGATTATTTGACCTTTTAGACCAAGAGCCAGAAACCGATGAGGGGTACGTGACACTTGTGCCTTGTAAAATTGATGATAATGGCAATATAACCGAATGCACTGAAAGAACAGGACGTTGGGCATGGAAGCACCCTCATAAAGCAGATGGTTCTATCACCTACACCGAACTTAAAGGAGATATTCAACTTTTGGACGTTGATTTTGCTTACGTTCCAGAAAGAATCGTTTTGCATAACGTTAGTCTTTATGCACACCCAGGTCAAAAAATTGCCTTCGTTGGCTCAACAGGTGCAGGAAAAACAACCATAACCAACCTTTTGAACCGTTTTTACGACATTGCTGACGGCAAAATTAGATACGACGGTATAAATATTAACAAAATTAAAAAAGCAGATTTAAGACGCTCTCTTGGCATAGTTTTACAAGACACTAACCTATTTTCAGGCACTGTTATGGAAAATATCAGATACGGCAGATTAGACGCTACTGATGAAGAATGTATAAAGGCAGCAAAACTTGCTTATGCAGATGATTTTATATCTAAACTTCCAGACGGATACAACACAATGCTCGTGGCTGATGGCGCTAACCTATCCCAAGGTCAAAGACAACTTTTATCTATTGCTCGTGCAGCCGTTAAGGATGCGCCTGTTATGATTCTCGATGAAGCAACTTCTTCAATCGATACAAGAACCGAAGCGCTAGTTCAAAAAGGTACGGATATGCTAATGCAAGGCAGAACTGTTTTTGTTATTGCACACAGGCTTTCAACCGTACAAAACTCAGACGTAATTATGGTGCTTGAAAACGGACACATAATAGAGCGTGGTTCTCACCAAGAACTTATTGACAAAAAAGGTAAATATTATCAATTATACACGGGAGCTTTTGAACTTGAATAATTTCTGTTTGCTTTGTCCAAATAAGTGCAAAGTGGATAAAACTAAATCTAAAGGCTTTTGTGGCACAGATGACAATATCGTTATTGCCAAATATTATCTTCACAAGTTTGAAGAACCTATTATAAGTGGAAAGAACGGCTCTGGCACGATATTCTTTTGTGGTTGCGCACTTAAATGTGTGTTTTGCCAAAACTATGAACTTTCTCGCTGTATGCGTGGAAAAACTATTTCCGTTAAAGAATTAGTTAATATTTTCAAAGAATTAGAAAGCATGGGGGCACATAACATAAACCTTGTAAACCCTACCCACTACTCAGACCAGATTATTAAAGCACTTGATATTTATAGGCCAAATATCCCTATCGTATATAACACCCACGGATATGAAAAAGTTGAGGTTTTAGAAAAGTTAAACGATTACGTAGACATATATCTGCCTGACATCAAATTCTTTTCACCTACCCTATCTCAAAGATACACCAAAAAGTCAGACTATTTTGATGTTGCAAGTCAGGCGATAGAGTTTATGGCTAGTTCTAAGCCGTTTGTTATGGGAGAGGATAATATGCTTAAAAGTGGCGTTGTCGTTCGCCATTTAGTGCTTCCACAATCAATTTCTGACAGCAAAAAAATATTAGATTGGTTTTCTAATATAAAGGACAAAGTATATATAAATATTATGAGTCAATATACACCTTTCGGCGAGATTGACGGTTTCCCTGAGCTTCAGAGAAAACTAACCAAAAGAGAATATGAAAGCGTGCTTGACTATGCAATAAGTTTGTCTATTGATAATATGTTTTATCAAGATACTAAAAGCGCAAGCACAGACTATATTCCCGAGTGGGATTTTTAATCTTTTATTACAATAAAAGGACGCATTTAATTTTTGCGTTCTTTTTTTTGCTTTTTTGTCGTGCACCTTTTTGTTTAATCTCAACATATAGATAAATGATAAAAAATTAGGAGGAGTTTATGAATCCATTTGAACAAAAAAGCATTAATTTATTAGCAAGTTTTCAAAACTGGAAACAGCTTTATCCAAAGTCTTACGACAAGCAAGAAGTTGACCCTTATACTAAGACAAGAATTATTCTAATGAACGGCACGGAATTTGAAGCAAACTGGTTTTCACATAATTTTGCACGCCATATAACCGACAACGACTTAAGAAGAGAGTTATCTATCACTCGCTCTATTGAAAAACAACAACAAATTAAAGTTTCTCTACTTAAACCTTGCAATGAAAGTGCCTTAGAACACACTATTTCTTATGAGCAACTCGCCGTTGATTTAACGGCAGAACTTGCTAAAAGGGAAAGTGACTGCTACGTTAAAAAAGCACTTGATTTTGCACTTTTAGAAGACTTTGACCACCTTTACAGATATTCTAATCTATTAGAAATGGAACAAGGTTTGCAAGCTGAACGCTTGGTTGGCAAATACACCGAGATTATGCCTGCCCGTCCTACTATATCACATCATCGCTTTAATAAGGATAACGTTAAGCGCAATATAGATTCTAAAGTGGCTGATAAGCAAACCGTGCTTAATACCATGATAATAACAGCTGCCGAACAGCAAACAATGAACTATTACATGAACATTACAAACCTTGCAACTAACGATTTGTCAAGAAAGCTTTATATGGAAATTGCTCAAGTTGAAGAAGAACACGTGACTCAATACGAATCGCTTATGGATTCAAGCGCAACTTGGCTTGAAATGCTTTTATGGCACGAATATTGCGAGTGTTATCTATATTGGTCTTGCTACGTGACCGAAACCGATGCTTATATAAAAGCACTTTGGGAAGAAAACTTGGATATAGAAATTGCACACCTACATAAAGCAGCCGAACTTTTAGAAAAATATGAAGGCAAACATTGGCAAGAAGTTATCCCTGATGGCGAATTCCCTGCCCCTATATCTTTGCACGAAAACATTGAATACGTTAGAAATATTCTAGATACTACAGTTCAATACACAGGACTATTGGAAGACTACGTAAATGTAAACGAACTACCAAGTGATGCAAACTTCTTCCAATATCAAAAAATTATTAATCCTAGCATTGAAATCGTGCCAAGCCATTTAGTTATTGATGCTCACATCAGAGGTTTTGGTAAAGACTATAGATTTGAAGTTGCCCCTAACCCTATAAAAGAGCTTAGAAATAGAACTTCTGATAATACTTCAGTTGGTAGAGTTCCTTTTACAGCAAACAGCACCGACTTTTTCTGCAATTATTTTAAAGGAAAAGTTTAAGTTGAAAATTTAAACCAATTAAAAAAGCGACCAAAATAGGTCGCTTTTTTAATTATAATATCTTTTTATTTTCGTTCGATTCTGCTGATTTCAACTAGACCATTTTTATTTGATTTTTCTTTAATTTTTATCTTGCTGAAAATCTTGCTTCTGTATCTAAATATAACAATGCCTGCAATCAATATAAGTGCACCGATAATAACTAACCAAATAACTTCGGTTGGCCAAGTGATAAGTTTTACTTTATACCACATTTCATTTATGCGAATTAAATCATTCTTTTGGAATTCTTGCATAACAACGCATCTTGCAATGGTTTCTTCATCAGCATATTGTGCGTAAAGCTGTCCACCAACTACAGATGAATTTATTATATAACTGTTTGCTGAAACACCTTCTGGGTCAAAGAAATATTTTAAGTCAACCTGATTTGTGCCACCATCATCATAGGCGTCTTGCACGTATGCAAAAACATCATCTCCACCAATACAACTTGTATAGCCGATATATTCCATATTTCTTATTGCAATTTGTGGATCTGCAATAAAGTCTAAAAACTTAAGCGAATTTTCAACGTCTGCATTTTTTGCCATTACCCAGCCGTCAAACCAAAGATTTGAGCCTGTTTCTGGCACAACGTAACCAAGTTCAACACCTGCTTCTTCGCCTTCATAAATAGCATAAGCAGCATCACCACTCCAAGCAAAGTTAATATCAATTTTACCTGTTAAAATGTCGTTTTTGCCAGCATCAACTTCAAAACTATATAAATTGTTTTTAAGTTTAATCAATGCACTTTGCACTTGATTTACCGTTTCTTCATCAGTTTTATTGAAAATTTCAGTAAGTTCTTGCTTATATTGAACTTTTGTCAATAATCCTTGTTCATATCTGTCTTTAAGTTCATACAATTCATCTTCATACACAATGGCAATTGCCATGATATACGTATCACGAAGGCTATCTTTTATCGTAATTTTATTTGTAAATTTTGCATTGTAAAGATTTGTCCATTTTGCAAGCTCATCAGCTTCAATTTTAGATGCGTTATATAATAAACCCATCGTTCCCCACATAAATCCCGTTGCATAAGTGGTATTAGCTTCGCCTGTGTCGTTTAGTCCCAAGTCTTCAAACACGGTTTTTATATATGGTGATGCATAACTTTCATAATTTTGTGGAACTTGATAAGGTTTTATAAGATTTTCTCTTTTCATTTGAAGAATCATATACTCTGATGGACAAAGAAGGTCGCATGCATTTGGGTTTTTTATAAGTTCATTATACATTTCTTCACAAGTTGCAAAAGTTTGATAATTTACTTTAACGCCCGTTTTTTCTTCAAATATATCAAGAACACTTGTTTCAAGTTCATCAGCTGTAAAAATAGAATTCAAATATTCACTTGCATCATCTGCACTATCATATCCTTCGTCTATATAATCTTCCCAACTAAATACTGTTATTTCGTTAATAGCACTATCTGCCATTACAGGCTTAACATCGCTAAACATAAATATGTTAGAAAAAGCAATTATAATAAAAATAATTAAGCAAAGGAAAATACAAAACTTATTAACTAAATTTTTCATTTTACACCTTCCTTTTTGCTTGTGAATCTTTTTTCTTTGCAAAGAAATTCATAGCTAAAACAACGATAAGCGTAATTACAAATATAATTGTTGTTAACGCCCTATAGATAGGAATTGTTTTACCAGACTGTTCGGTCGCATGTGCAAGCGCCTTATAAACGGCTGTGGAAATGGTGTCATATCCAAGAGGAGCAAGCATTGCAGTTATTATGTAGTCATCAAGAGAAAGTGTTATTGATAACATAAAGCCTGTAAATATACCTGGTAAAATTTCTGGTAAAATTACCTTAAATAAGGCTTGAAATGGCGTTGCACCTAAATCTAAAGCTGCTTCGTAAAGAGATGAATCCATCTGCTTTAATTTTGGCATTACCGAAAGCACAACAAAAGGGGCTGCCAATATAATGTGACCTATATATAGGCCAAAAATAGAACGATTTGACAAACCTAAAATAATAAATAGCATAACTAAGGCACATGCTGTGACTACTTCTGAGTTTACTACTGGGATTTGAGACATCCCTTTAACGACCTTACCTGCCTTTCCTTTGCTATAATATATACCTATTGCTCCTAGTGTTCCTATTATCGTTGCAATAGTGGCTGAAACGATTGCAAGAAGCAACGTGTTAAAAATAACGTCTTTAACCTTGCCTAATTCTGCATACCAAGCAAGCGAAAAATTACCCCAAACACCCATTACTCTTTCACTGTTAAAACTTGCAATTATTAGGATAAAAATAGGGATATAAATAAATGCTAAAACGATAAAAATGTAAGAAGCTTTTATAAACTTTTTCATTATAGGTTTGTCCCCCTTAAATTATTATCGCTCTTAAATCCACCTGTAAATAGCATGGTCACAAACATTATAACTAACAATATAAGTGAAATAGTTGCACCACCATTTGTGTTAATCATAGTTCCATTTTCACCCATAAAACACCATGCAATAAGCTTACCTATTACGGTAAAGCCTGTGCTACCACTAAACGTATCCGTTATAACGTAACAGCTCATAACAGGTAAAAACACCATCATTGCACCACTTATAATTCCTGGTACTGAAAGTGGAAGCGTTATCTTTAGAAAAACCTTTTTTTTACTTGCCCCAAGGTCAAGGGCTGCTTCTTCAAGACTCCTATCCATTTTAATTAATGTTGAGTATAATGGCATTACCATAAATGGAAAAAAGTCGTAAGTTAATCCTATTATGTTTGCAAAACTGCCTAAATTAATACCAATTAAACTTAATAATTCTTTCATTGCCATTGCTCTAAGCACAAAGTTTATCCACATTGGCATTACGAAAAGTAGTAGCAACATAAATGCTATTTTTTTATTCATTTTTGAAAGAATTAACGCAACTGGATATGCAATTAAAATACAAATTAACGTCACTAAAAAAGCAACTAATATACTTATCAATAGTGTTGTGACCTTAGTTGTATCTGAAAAAAACGATATAAAATTATGCAATGTGAACACACCATTGATGTCTGTAAAAGCATAATACACAACGATAAACAAAGGTAAAACAACAAAAAGCGCTAAGAAAATAGCATAAGGAATACATAATTGCTTTCTTGAAAAAGCAGACTTAAATCTTCCTGTTTTTACTTCTTTTGATAAACTCATCTCTTAATCTCCTGTTTAAGTGAAAGTTTAATTTTTTCTTTTGGAATTATAACGCTAACTCTATCGTTTTCGTTCCAAGTGTCTTCTGTGTCTAAAACAAAGTCTTCCTCGTTTTCATCAGTTCTAACAATAAGTTGATAGTGGTCACCCTTATAGATAATAGAAATTATATTACCTATTGCACCACCAAGGTCTGCATCATCGCTGATTTCTATGTCTTTTAAGCCAACTTCTACGTTTACGTCAACGTCTGTTAGGTCTAACTTTTCGCCTTCTGCTGTTATTAAATACCCCTCTTCATCAATAAATGAATTTGGATATAATTGTGTTATATCACACTCAAATTCGCCGTCACCAAAACAAACGGTATTCTTTTTGGTTATATAACCATCATATTTATTAGTAGAAAAGTTTTTCTCCATAATATGAATATCGTTTGGCTTTATAAATAAGCTAACCTTTTCGCCCACCTTTCTTTCTATAGTGTCTTGAATAACGATTTCAGTCTTACCAACCGTCATAACCATTTCATAATGCACGCCCTTAAAGATAGAACTTATAATTTTGCCGTTTACTTGGCCTTTGCCTTCATCCATTAAAAACACGTCTTCTGGACGAACAACAACGTCTACCTTTTCGTTTTTAGCAAAGTCATCAACGCAATCAAAAGTATGATTTATAAATCTAACCTTTTTATCACCTACCATTGTTCCACTAAAGATGTTGCTTTCGCCAATAAAGTCTGCAACAAAAGAGTTCTTTGGCTCGTTATAAATATCTGTCGGTGTGCCTATTTGTTGGATAACGCCGTCTTTCATTACAACGATTGTGTCGCTAAGTGTTAGTGCTTCTTCTTGGTCGTGTGTGACGTAGATAAAAGTAATGCCCAATTTTTTGTGCATTTCTTTAAGTTCTAATTGCATGTCTTTTCTCATTTTAAGGTCGAGAGCACCAAGTGGTTCATCTAGCAAAAGAATTTCTGGTTCGTTTACAATCGCTCTTGCAATGGCAACCCTTTGTTGTTGTCCACCAGAAAGTGTCGATACGCTTCTCTTTTCAAATCCTTCAAGGTCAACCATCTTAAGTGCCTTTTCAACTTTTGCAGCTATTTCAGACTTTTTAAGTTTTTCTATTTTCTTAATAGTTTTTCCTTTTTTATCTTGATAAACGACGTCAAATCTTTTGAGTTTTAATCCAAAAGCTATATTGTCAAAAACATTTAAATGTGGAAATAAAGCATACCTTTGGAACACCGTGTTGATAGGCCTTTTATTTGGTGCAAGATGAGAAATATCTTCTCCATTTAATAATATTTTTCCACTGCTTGGTTTATCAAAACCTGCAATCATTCTAAGAGTTGTTGTTTTACCACAGCCCGATGGCCCTAAAAAAGTGATAAATTCGCCCTTTCTAACATAAAAATTTATGTTATCAACTGCAACAACGCCGTCTTCAAACTCACGAGTTATGTCTACAAGCTCAATAATCTTTTCTCTTTTGTCGTTCATATTTTCACCTCGAAAATAAATTTTTTGCCTTGCCCCCTATTAAAATGAAGGTGGAGACGATACCCATATAAATTCTGCATCAACTTTGCCATTATTAATTATTTTATGAACTTTATTGGCTGAAAAATAAAAACTTTCGCCTTTTTTTACTTTAATTTTACGTTTGCCAACAACTAAGGTTATTTCACCTTTTATAACAAAACCAAACTCCTCCCCTTCATGTGGGAAGTCTTCATCTGTGCTTTTGCCTGCAAATAGTTTTATGTGCGTTGGCTCCATTGTGTTTTTTTGTGCATTTGGAACTAACCAATTCAACGTGTATTCATCAGTCTTCTTTTCTATAAACTCGTTTTTGCTAAAACATAACTTCTCTTCTTTTTCTATATCAGAAAAGAATTCCTTTAAGTCAGTGCCAAGCGCATATAATATGTCTATAAGCGTTGCAATAGATGGACTGGTAAGGTCATTTTCAAGCTGTGAAATATAACCTTTGGTCAGCTCGCACCTGTCTGCAAGCTCTTCTTGCGTTAAATCGCAATAAAGCCTTAAATCTCTTATTTTTTCGCCGATTTCCATAATCTATTTTCTTCCTTTGAGTTTAGACATTTTTAACAAAAAGTTTAATAAAACTAAACTCAATAACGAAATATATTATATAAATTTTTTTATATAGTGTCAATTATTTTATATATATATTTTAAAAAATTTTTTTGGCAATTATTATCATTTGATTTTTTATTATTTTTTTTATATAATATTAACTATGTGGTTTGATATTTTTATTCAAGCAATTGGTTTTATTGCTATCGGAGTAAACCTTATTGCCGTTCAATTTAATAAATATAGCACTATAATTTTGTTTAAGACTATAGGCTCTCTTTTATTTGTGTTGCAATACATATTTTTGGGTGCTTATACAGGCATGATTATGGATATTATCGGCTCTATAAGAAACATTATTTTTTCATCTAACGTTAAAAATAATCGCTCAAATAAAAGTGCTGTCATTATATTTTCGCTACTCACTGCTATTCTAGGTATTACAACCATTATATTAACGTGGGACGTTAGCGAGATTAGGTGGACTGATAACGTTAAGTTTGCAACTATTTTAATGGTATTTATAAGCATTTTATCAATTATTGCAAAACTTCTTTCAACCATTGCTTATAGCATAAAAAGCCCACATACAATAAGAATGCTAAATATCCCATCTTGTTCGTGTTGGCTTGTTTATAATTTAGTTGTGTTCTCTATTGCTGGATTTGTTAATGAAGTTATGACTATTTGCTCAATTATAATTGCTGAAATTAGATTCAAAAAGCCTAAACAAAATAGTGAAATTGTAGATAAAAATAAAAGCACAGCTGAATAAACAAAGTATTTATATTTAAAATGATTAAACGGCAACAAATTGTTGCCGTTTTTTGTTTTGCACCTTTTATATCACCAATCGTCTTTTGGGGTGAGTTTTATATCGTCATAAAATTCAAAATACCTTTCTTTGTCGGTAAGTTCATACTCATCAAGCCACTCTTCTGGATAGTAAGCGTCTTCTTCCTTATTTTCGCACTCTCTCATATAATCATACATTGTTTTTTGATTTTGTGACATTTATAACTTCCTTAGATTTTATTTTTATTAGTAATATTATTGATATAATTATACCAATTATTAAACAAAAAATCAAGATATTAAAGTGACTTATTATTATACCAACTAAATTTACAATAAAAGCAACAATATATGCACTTATGAACTGAAAACATAACATAAAAACAAATAATTTTTTGCTTACAAGTTCTTTCTTTGCTGTTATAAGCGCCGAAACACAAGGTGGCGAGAGCAAGATAAAACACATAAAGGCATACGCCGAAAAGCCGTTATTAAAAAGATTTTGTGGCGAAGCTGATATTAAATGCAAGGTTTCAACAATGCCTTCTTTAGCAAAAATGCCACATATAATCGAAACGCTTGTTTGCCAACTTGAAAATCCTAACGGATAAAAAATAAATTTAATAAAATTACCTACTGAATAAAGAAAACTGCTTTCAATTCTGTCATTTACATATCCACTAAATCCAAAACTTTTTAGCACCCAAAGAACTATTGAAAGCATTAGTATAGTTGTTCCAACTTTTAAGATAAAGTCTTTTGTTTTTTCTTTTAACACGCACCATACGTCTTTAATGCTAGGTAGTCTTAAAGTAGGGATTTCTAATATGAAACCACCACCATCATCACCTAAAAGTTTAAGTTTATTTAAAATTGCACCAAATATTACTATGCAAATTATAGAAACGAAATACATTGATGATGCAATAAAGGCATTTCCATTAAAAAAAGCGTATGCGAAATAGCCGAACACAGCCATTTTTGCACCACAAGGCATAAATGGTGACAAAAAAATTGTTGCTCGCCTTTCTCTTTTACTCTCTATCGTTCTCGTTGCATTTATTCCGGCAACCGTGCATCCACAAGAGACCATCATTGGCACAATCGATTTACCACTAAGACCAAAATAACTAAAAATTTTGTCAAAAACAAAGGCAATTCGCGCAGAATAACCACTTTGTTCTAACACACATAAAAGAGCAAACAAGATTAAAATTTGTGGTAGCAATGAAAATATTGAACCGAGACTTATAAAAATAGCATCGCATATAAAATTTGTTAAACCTATCGGAATGTCTTTTAATAAAAATTGAACTTTTATGTGAGTTGCTAGATTGTTAAACGAGATTAACACTTTTTCGCCAAAACTACCACCTATTTTTATTGACAAATAATAAATTACGCTAAGAACTAAAAAGAAAATAGGAAGACACAAAAATTTGTTTAATATAACCTTGTCAATTTTATCTGAAACAATTTTATTTTTAGTTTTGTTATTTTTAATTATTTGGCTAATGTTATCTTCTAAAAACTTATATCTTCTTTCTATAAGCGAATTTGCTTGGTATTTTGCCAAATTTGGGCGTTTAAGCCTGTTTTTAGACTTTGTAGCCACTGATATTAACTTGTCGAGATTTGTTCCCTTAATCGCTGAAATAGGCACCACAGGTACGTCAAAAAGGTTTTTAAGGTTTTCTATTGATAAATCTATATTGTTTTTTGCTAACTCATCGCACATATTTACAGCAATAACTGTGGGTATGTTTAAGTCTGCAAGTTCGCACGTTAAATATAAATTTCGTTCAAGGTTTGTGCCGTCAACTATGTTAATAAGTAATTTTGGCTTGTTTAATTTGAGGTAATCTAGAACAACACGCTCATCATCAGAGCTAGTATTAAGAGAATAAAGACCTGGCAAATCTACAATTTTTAATTCTTTATTCTTTTTATATAAACCGGATTTTTGTTCGGTTGTCACCCCCGTCCAGTTGCCAGTTTTTTGATAACTGCCAGTCAGTGCATTAAAAAGCGTTGTTTTTCCACAATTTGGATTTCCTATTAAAGCTAATTCAGTCATATCTTACAATAATTTTATCGGCATCTTGTTTTCTTATCGCCAAACAAAAATCCCTTACCTTTATTTGTATTGGTCCATTAAAAACAGCCTTTCTAACAGCTTTAACTTTTACCCCTTCAACAACACCGAGTCTTAAAAGCTTATTTTTTGTCTTTTGGTTATTGTTTAGAGATACTATTTTTGCAGTTTGACCATCTAAAAGGCTATATAATGTCATAGTATATTGTATTTAGAATTTATATTAGATATAACGAAATTTTATTTTAATTACTGCATTAGACAATAAAAAAATAACCATACGTTAATTTGTATGGTTATTATTTTTAATTAGTCAACTAATTCAAGTATTGCCATTTCAGCAGCATCGCCCTTACGAACGCCAAGCTTATAAATTCTTGTGTAGCCACCACCTTGACCTTTTTCTTCTTTACGAGATGCATACTTAGGTGCATATTCGTCAAAAATCTTTTCGATAAGTGGATATTTGATAGCCTTTGTTCTCTTTTTGAATTCAGGTTTGCTTTCCTTAAATCCTTTAACTTCTTGCAAGTCGTTTACTAATGTCATAATCTTTCTTCTTGCATTAAGTTTCTTTGTGCCATCTTTAACAAGAGTCTTTGTTGTTTCTTTGCCCTTAGCATCAGCAACTTTAACTTCTGTTTCAACAGTATCTTCATAAGTATTAACAGCAAGTGTGATAATCTTTGAAGCATATGCAGCAACTTCTTTTGCTCTTGCAAGTGTTGTTTCAATTTTGCCGTGCCATAATAAAGCAGATGCTTGATTCTTTATAAGTGCAAGTCTTTGCGTAGCATTAACGCCTAATTTTCTTTCCATTGTTTAGTCCTCCTTGTCCTGTAATTTTAAGCCATAACTTTCGAGTTTGAAAATAACTTCGTCAAGTGATTTCTTACCTAAATTACGGACTTTAAGCATATCTTCTTCGGTCTTTTTAGTTAAATCTTCTACCGTGTGAATGTTTGCTCTCTTTAAGCAGTTATATGAACGAACTGATAAATCCATTTCTTCAATAGTCTTTTCTAAAATCTTTATTTTCTTATCTTCTTCTGGTGGAACTAAAATTCCAATATTTCCAATTTCTGATAAAGAAACAAACATTTTAATGTGTTCTTCCATAATCTTTGCAGCAAGGCTTACGATGTCTCTACCTGAGAAAGCACCGTTTGTTGTTACTTCAAGTGTCAATTTATCAAAGTCAACACTTTGTCCAACACGAGTTGCTGAAACGTTATAACTTACTTTTTTAACAGGTGTATAGATACTATCGATTGCAATGTTGTCAATAATATCTGTTTTGTGTTCATCTGCGCCTTCATAGCCACGACCTCTACCAACTGTAAGTTCAAGTTCAACCTTGCCACCTTCGTCAATAGTACAAATGTATTGGTCTGGATTTAAAACTTCTAAGTCTGATTCACAGATAATATCACCAGCTTTCACTACGGCTGGACCTTCTTTAACAAGCTTAATTGTTGCCTTGTAATCTTTGTCCATGCTTGTAGATTTAAATGCAACACATTTAAGGTTAAGAATAATTTCTGTCACATCTTCCTTTACCTTTGGTACAGCTGAAAATTCATGTTTAATTCCCAATTCTTCTGCGAATTTAATATTTTGAATTGCTACACCTGGTAGTGCTGATAACAAAATCCTTCTAAGTGCATTGCCGAGAGTTAGACCAAAACCCTTTTCTAAAGGTTCTACTACGATTTTTGCGTAGCTTCTGTCTTCACTTTCTTCCACTGCTATTTTTGGCATTTCAATTTCCATCATAAGAAAATTCCTCCTAAAAAATAGTTTCGATATAGATTATTGCAGGAATTCTTGTCAAAGCGTGGAAAACCTCAACTTTCCCCCTGCAAAAACCCATCGAAAATTTATAATTATTAATTTTTTTAATTATTTAGAATATAATTCGACAATCATGTGTTCAGCAATTTGAACATCAACATCTTCTCTTACAGGAAGAGCTAAAATCTTACCTGTGAGTGTTTCTGGATCGAATTCTAACCATTTTGGCATTGTACCAACTTTCATTTGCTTAATTTCAGCAAAATACTTGTTGTCTTTCTTGCTTTCTTTAACTGCAATTACATCACCAACTTTTACGCTGTAAGATGCTACGTTTACGTTTTTGCCATTTACAGTAAAGTGTGCGTGTGTCACAAGTTGACGAGCTTGTGATCTTGATGAGCCGATACCCATTCTGTAGATAACGTTGTCAAGTCTTCTTTCTAAGAGTGAAAGCATGTTTTCACCGGTGATACCCTTCATTCTGTCGGCCTTTTCATAATATGTTCTGAATTGACCTTCAAGTACACCATAAATTCTTTTACATTTTTGCTTTTCACGAAGTTGTAAACCATATTCAGAAATTTTCTTTCTGCCCATTCCGTGTTGGCCTGGAGCTACTGGTCTCTTTTCAAATGCACATGTACCCTTAAAGCATCTTTCGCCTTTCAAGAATAATTTTGCGCCTTCACGTCTGCATAAACGACATTTTGATTCTGTATATTTAGCCATTTATCTTTCCTCCATTATACTCTACGCTTTTTAGGTGGTCTGCATCCGTTGTGTGGGATTGGAGATACGTCTTGAATAAGTGTTACTTCCATATCACAGTTTGTAAGTGCTCTAATTGCAGATTCTCTACCTGCACCAGGTCCTTTTACATAAACTTCTACAGAACGCATTCCTTGGTCTCTTGCAACTTTTCCAGCTGCTTCTGCTGCCATTTGTGCTGCAAATGGTGTGCTCTTTCTTGAACCCTTAAATCCAAGGCTTCCTGCACTTGACCAAGATACTGTATTACCTTGCATATCGGTAATTGTTACTAATGTGTTATTGAATGACGCTTGAATATGAACTTGTCCTTTGTCAACTTTTCTAGCGTCTTTACGCTTTTTAATTACTTTTTTTGCTGCTGCCATTATCCGTTACCTCCATTATCTAGTTGCCGTTTTCTTTTTAGCAACGGTACGACGTGGACCCTTTCTTGTCCTCGCATTTCTCTTTGAGCTTTGTCCACGAACTGGAAGGCTCTTTCTGTGGCGAACACCACGGTAGCAACCAATTTCTATCAATCTCTTGATATTTAGGTTTACTTCGCTACGAAGGTCACCTTCTACACGAAGGTTGTGTTCAATATATTCTCTGAGTTTAGCAACGTCGCTTTCACTCAAATCTTTTACTCTTGTATCTGGGTTAATACCCGTTTCACTGATAATTTTCTTTGCCGTTGTGAGTCCGATTCCATAAATGTATGTTAAACCGATTTCAACTCTTTTGTTATTAGGCAAATCAACGCCGGCTATACGTGCCATTAACAATTTCTCCTTATTTGTTATTTTTGTTTTTATCTATGTCAATGCTAAAAAGACTTTCGCTTGGAATGATGCTACTCGTTTCTTTTTTCGCTTTGTTTTCGCTTAACCCGTTCGGGCTAATTTGTCGGTTATTAACCTTGTCTTTGTTTATGGCTCTTGTTCTTTGAACAAATTACCATTACTTTTCCATTTCTTTTGATTACTTTACATTTGTCGCACATAGGCTTTACAGATGGTCTTACTTTCATTTTGATATCTCCTTTGGAATTCGTTTATGTTTTTAGTTTTTGCTTCGCCAAATTATTCTACCTTTTGTCAAGTCATAAGGGCTCATTTCTAGTTTTACACTGTCACCAGGTATAATCTTGATATAATGCATACGCAATTTCCCTGATATATAAGCCGTTATAATATGTCCGTTAGATAATTTAACCGTGAATGTTGCATTTGGTAATGCTTCTACTATCACGCCTTCGGTTTCTATTACATCATCCTTTGACACAAACTTAATCCTCCTGTAATTTTTGTTTTTTGGTCTTTATTAGTTTGTAAACTTTTTTGTTCGAAACTATTTGACCTTGTTTTATATTTTTCACAAAACCATCTAGGTCTGTGGTAAATATTTTTTTAATATGTTTTATATTTTTGGTTTTAGGACTGTCAATTTTTCGTGTTTTTCCGTCAATTAACTTAACTCTAGTTTTTGTTATTTCAATTACTAAAAAACATCTATCTTTATCTCGCCCTGTTAATGAAATAACCAAATCACCAACTTGAACAGGTCTATTCATTCTAGCACCTAAAGTGTTAATATCTCAACACCATTGTCCGTTATTGCAACAGTGTTTTCATAATGCGCTGATGGAAGCCTATCACGAGTGACAACGCTCCAACCATCTGATAAGAAATCAACTTGATAGGTGCCCATGTTAATCATAGGTTCTATCGCAATAGTCATGCCTTTTTTAAGGCGAATGCCCGTTCCTTTCTTGCCATAGTTTGGCACTGATGGGTCTTCGTGCATTTCTCTGCCGATGCCATGACCAACAAGTGCTCTAACAACTGAATATCCATTGCTTTCTGCATGAGTTTGAACATAATGTCCGATATCTCCGAGTGGAGAACCGTCTCTTAAATTCTCAACAGCTTTGAAAAAGCATTCTTCAGTAGTCTTTACAAGTTTCTTTTTTTGGTCGGATACGTTCCCCACCATAAAAGTTCTAGCTGCATCACCTTGCCAACCATTATAAATGACACCGACATCAATGGAAACTAATTGTCCATCTTTAATTATCGTATCATTGCTAGGTATGCCGTGTACAACCATCTCGTCTATTGATGTGCATATAGATGCTGGATAACCACCATAACCTAAGAAAGAAGGAACTGCACCACATGATTTGATATAATCAAAAGCAATTTTATCGAGTTCTTTTGTTGTCATGCCTATTCTTATTGATTTACCGAGAAGGTCGAGTACGTTTTTTGTAATTCTTCCACTTTCTCGCATACAATCAAGTTCGGCATCTGTCTTAATAGTAATCATTTAACCTAAAACCTTTACTATCTCGCCAAAAACATCATCTATATTTTGATTACCATTGACAGAACAGAGTTTGTTTTGTGCACTGTAATAATCAATAAGTGGTGCTGTTTGAGCCTGATAAACTTTTAACCTTTCTTTAACTGTTTCAGCATTATCATCTTTACGAATAATAAGTTTTGCGCCACAATCTGGGCAAACGTCGGTGTTCCCAATATAATCTGTATGGAAAGAGCCTTTGCACTTAGGACAACTTCTTCTACCCACGATTCTGTGTTCAATTTTTTTAATATCAACGTCAATGTTGATAACAACGTCTGGTGCTAGAATTTCATCAAGTGCTTTTGCTTGTGTTAGATTTCTTGGAAAGCCATCTAACATGTATCCACCATTACAGTCTTCTTTAGATAATCTTTCCTTTACGACTTCTATTGTTAAGTCGTCTGGACATAAATTACCCGAATCCATAATTTCTTTTACTTTAACGCCTAGTGGTGTTTGATTTTTTATGTTTTCTCTAAAGATGTCGCCTGTTGACAAGTGTGGCAAATTATACTTTTCAACAATTAAACTTGCTTGAGTTCCTTTGCCACTACCAGGTGCGCCAAGTAATATTATCTTCATAATACTAATTATTTCAAAAAACCTTTGTAATTTTTCATCATTATTTGTGATTGCAATGCTTGTTCAAATTCAAGTGCAACCGAAACAATAATTAAAAGTCCCGTTGCTGTAAATACGTTTGCTAAGCCCATGCCTCCAATTGCCTTGAATATAATTGTTGGAATCAATGCTAAGAGAGCTAAGAAGATTGCACCGAAAAGTGTAATTCTATTAGATACTCTCTTTAGGTAGTCTGCCGTAGGCTTACCAGGTCTTGTTCCTGGAATAAAACCACCGTTGCCTTGAATACTCTTACTTATATCATCAGGGTTAAACTGAATTTGATTATAGAAATAAGAAAAGAACAATATTAATAAACAAAGCAATACTACGTAAAGCCAACTTTCAGTTCCCACGTTTCTTGACCACCAAGACGTTGGCCAACCTAAAAGGTTAACGATTAAGTCTGGGAAACTCAAGATAGAGAACGCAAAAATCAATGGCATAACGCCTGATGAATTTACTTTGATAGGAATATGTGTTGATTGACCGCCATACATCTTTCTGCCCTTAACTTGCTTTGCGTATTGAACAGGGATTTTTCTTTCGCCACTGTCAACAGTAACAATCGCGCCAAAAATTAAGATTGCAACGAGTATAAAGCCGATAAGTTGCCACATTGATGTAAGTGCTGTTGTTTCAACAAACAATCCTGTTATCATTGTGTAAATTGCTGTACCAGCTGATGATAAAATACCTGCAAATATGAGGAGTGAAATACCATTTGAAACACCATAATCAGTGATTCTTTCGCCAATCCACATTGTTAATGCAGCACCTGCTGTATACACAACTACTAAAAATGCATAGCTTAGGAATTGTGCAAAGCCTTCACCACCAAATAATTGGTTGAAATTGATACCTTCTTCACCAAAAGTGACTAAAATACCAATTGCTTGTGCAATAGCAAGGAAAAGTGTTAAGAGTCTTGTATAAGTATTCAACTTTCTCTTACCTTCTTCGCCTTGTTTACTCAATCTTTCAAGTGCTGGAATACCAACAGATAAAAGTTGAATTATAATTGATGCGTTGATATAAGGTCCGATACCCATAGCAAAAAATGTACCATATTGAAGTGCACTTCCTGATACGGCGTTCATGATTTGTAAGAAAGAATAATCTGTTAAACCGCTAAATGCTGTAACGCCTGGTACTGGAATATAACATCCAAGTCTATAAACGAAAATCAATGCGATTGTAATTAATATCTTGTTTCTTACTTCCTTTATCTTAAACGCATTTATTATTGTTTGAAACATTTTGCCCTCCTTAATTTAGTGGGTTTTAGATTTGCTCTACTGTTCCACCAACTTTTTCAATTGCTTCTTTTGCTGAAGCTGAAAAACTTGCTGCCTTAACTGTTAGAGCTTTTGTCAACGTGCCATTGCCTAAAACTTTTAAGCCAATGCTACCTTTGATTACTTTGATAAGTCCCTTTTCGTTAAGAACTTCCATATCCACTACTGAGTTTGCTTCAAATCCTTCTAATACTGAAAGATTTACAATACTATATATTTTACTAAAATGGTTGTTGAAGCCACGTTTTGGTACTCTTCTAATTAAAGGCATTTGACCACCTTCAAATCCTGGACGTACGCCACCGCCACTTCTTGCCCATTGTCCTTTATGTCCTTTACCACTTGTCTTGCCGAGACCTGAACCAATACCTCTACCGAGTCTTTTTGTTTCTCTTGTTGAACCAATGGCTGGACTTAATTCACCTAATCTCATTTTATTACTCCTTAATTTAGTAAACTTAAATTACGCTTAAATCTTTTCTACTTTCAAAAGATAACCAACTTTCTTGATCATGCCAAGAATACATGGATTTTCATTGTGAATACGGAAAGAATTAATCTTTTTAAGTCCTAATGCCTCTACAACTTTTTTATGTTGAGGTAAACATGCAATCGTGCTTTTAACAAGTGTCACTTTTATTTGTGCACATTCTGCTTTTTTTGCTTTTGCCATAAAAGTACCCTCCTTAACCGTTAACTTCTTCAACGGACTTACCGCGAATTGCTGCAATTTCTTCTGCTGTTCTCAATGACTTAAGACCAGCAAGTGCTGCCTTAACGCAATTGATTTTGTTGTTTGTGCCATGTGACTTTGTTCTGATATTTGTAATACCTACTGCTTCCATAACTGCACGAACAGGACCACCGGCGATAACACCAGTACCTTCTTCAGCTGGCATCATTAGAACTAAACCACTGCCAAATCTTCCAAGTACTTCGTGTGGAATACTTGTGTTTTTAAGAGCAACTTTGAACATGTTTTTCTTTGCTCTTGCCGTTGCCTTATCTATTGCTTCTGGAACTTCCTTTGCTTTACCCATTGCGCAACCAACTTTGCCTGCGCCGTCTCCAACGACAACGAGTGCAGCAAATCTCATATTTCTACCACCTTTAACAGTTTTTGTGACACGATTAACACAAATTAACTTTTTAACTAATCCGTCATTTTCTTCTGCTTTTCTTGGTGCTCTACTATTTTCTCTTGCCATTTTGATTTCTCCTTGTTTATTAGAATTCTAAGCCACCGTTTCTTGCGCCATCTGCTAAACTAGCAACACGGCCAGTATAAAGATAACCACCTCTGTCGAAAACAACTGCGCTTATCTTCTTTGACTTTGCCTTCTTTGCAAGAAGTTCACCAACTGCATATGCTTGAGCCTTCTTGTCTTTGCCTTCAAAAGTTCCCTTAATTTCCTTGTCAAGCGTTGATGCTGTGACTAAGGTTTTTCCATTTACGTCATCGATAAGTTGAGCATAGATATGTGTTAAACTTCTATATACTGAAAGTCTTGGTGCCTCAGCTGTGCCCTTAACTTTTGCTCTAACTCTCTTATGTCTTTTTAATCTATCTTTGTTTTTGTTGATTTTTGTAATCATAGTTTTACTCCTGTCTAATAACTTTTCGCGTTTACTTAAACGCACTCAGCAGACGCACTAAACTTCAAGTGCGTCCACTAAAAGCCATTTAAATCTTAGCCTTTTGCACCAGCAGCTTTACCAACCTTTCTTTCGATTACTTCATCGCTGTAGCGAATTCCGTATCCGTGATATGGTTCTGGTTCTCTATAACCTCTAATAATTGCTGCAAATTGACCAACTTTTTCTTTGTCGATACCACTTACTGTAATTTCAGTTTGTGATGGACAATCTAGTGTGATGCCGTCAATTTCTTCAACTTCAACTGGGTGGCTGAAGCCGATGTTCATTACGATTTTCTTGCCTTGTTTAGAAACCTTCCAACCTACACCATTTACGATAAGGCTCTTTTTGAAACCTTCTGTAACACCTTTTACCATGTTAGCGCAAAGTGCTCTGTATAAACCGTGTTTTGCCTTTGTTGGACCTTCATCATTTGCTCTTGTGAAAACGATTTCGTTGTTTTCAACATTTGGTGTAATGATTGGATCGTAAACTTGAGATAACGTTCCTTTTGGACCTTTAACTGTTAATACGTTGTCTTGTGCAACTACTGTCACACCAGCAGGGATAGCGATATGTGCGTTTCCTATTCTTGACATAACTAAATACCTCCTACCAAACGTAAGCGAGAACTTCCCCGCCTTGACGAGCAAGTTTTGCTTCCTTACCTGTCATGATACCTTTACTTGTTGAAAGAATTGCAATACCTAAGCCACCGAGTACTTGTGGAATTTCATCAGCGCCAACGTATACTCTAAGACCTGGTTTACTAACTCTCTTAAGACCTGTAATAACCTTTTGATTACCTTGATATTTAAGAGTAATCTTAATTGTGCCCTGTACACCTTCAATAATTTCTACATTAGAGATATAACCTTCTTTAAGAAGAATATCTGCAATTGCTTTCTTTGTATTGGATGCAGGAATTTCAACTGTTTCATGCTTTGCATTAAGAGCATTTCTTACTCTTGTAAGCATATCTGCAATAACGTCTGTCATTTCTTTTATCCTCCTTTACCAACTTGCCTTTTTAACACCAGGAATTTGACCTTTGTATGCCAAATTTCTAAAACAAATACGGCAAATGCCATATTTTCTTAATACAGCGTGTGGACGACCACAAATGCTACATCTTGTGTAGGCTCTGGTGGAAAATTTAGCAGGCTTTTGCTGCTTGTTAATCATTGCTTTTTTAGCCATTTTTTAACTCCTTTAACCTTACTTGTTTGCGAAAGGCATACCGAGCAATGAAAGCAATTCTCTTGCTTCTTCATCGGTGTTAGCCGTCGTAGTAATACAAATATCGAATCCCCTTACCTTTTCAATTTGGTCATATGAAATTTCTGGGAAAATCAATTGTTCTTTTACGCCCATTGAGTAGTTTCCTCTACCGTCAAAAGACTTTGTTGAAACGCCACGGAAGTCTCTAACTCTTGGAAGTGCGATTGAAATGAATTTATCAAAGAATTCATACATTCTTGTTCCACGAAGTGTAACCTTCATACCTACGCTTTGTCCTTCTCTAACTTTGAAGTTTGCAACTGATTTCTTTGCAACTGTCAAAATTGGCTTTTGTCCAGCGATTTGTTCTAACTCTTTTTGCGCAATTTGAATGCTCTTGGAGTTATCTTTAATGTCACCTAAACCTGCGTTGATTGTTATCTTTACAAGTTTTGGAACTTGGTTAATGTTGCCATAGTTGAACTTTTTAACCATTGCAGGGATAACTGTTTGGTCATATAATGCTTTAATTCTGTTTGCTTCTGCCATTATTGTTTACCTCCCTACATTATTGTGCATCTGCAGTTTCTGCTGCAGCTTTCTTTGTTTTTCTTTTTGTTGCCTTTTTAACTTCTTTTGCTTCCTTTGAAAAGTCAACTACAGCGCCACATTTTTTACAAATACGTGCTTTCTTGTCGCCTTCAATAGCATAAGAAATTCTTGTTGCTTTGTTGCAAACTGGGCAAACTACCATTACATTTGATACATCAATTGGACCTGCTTGGTTTTGAATTGCACTAACTTCTTGTGCACTTCTTGCCTTCTTGTGTTTCTTTTGAACATTGATGCCATCAACGATTACTTTATTTGACTTAGGAAGTGCTGTTAAAACCTTTGCTGTCTTGCCAGCATCTTTACCTGTTATAACTAAAACTGTATCGTTCTTTTTAACTTTCATTGTTGTTCTCCTTATAACACTTCAGGTGCAAGTGAGATAATTCTCATGTAGTCTTTATCTCTAAGTTCTCTTGCGATAGGCCCAAAGATACGTGTTCCTCTTGGTTGCTTTTGGTTGTCAATAATTACAGCTGCGTTTTCATCAAAACGTACGTATGTTCCATCTTTTCTTCTAACGCCACTTGTTGACCTAACTATAACTGCCTTTACAACGTCGCCCTTCTTAACTGCTCCACCAGGTGTAGCAGTTTTTACGCTTGCAACGATTACATCACCGATATTACCGGTTCTTCTAAATGAGCCACCTAAAACTCTAATGCACATCAATTCTTTTGCGCCTGAGTTATCAGCTGCTTTTAATCTTGATTGTGGTTGTATCATTGCCTGCCTCCTTACTTAGCCTTTTCGATAATTTCAACAACGCGCCAGTTCTTGTCTTTTGACAATTTTCTTGTTTCAGCGATTAAAACCTTATCGCCAACACCGCATTGATTGATTTCGTCGTGTGCTTTGAATTTATGAGTTTTCTTAATAGTTTTCTTGTATAAAGGATGTTTTGCCTTTTCTTCGATGGCAACAACTACTGTCTTGTCCATCTTGTCGGAAACAACTATACCTACTCTTTCTTTTCTTAAATTTCTTTCCATATTCTCTTACTCCTACGCCTTAGCACTAAGTTCTCTTTCTCTTAAAAGTGTTTTAACTTTTGCGATATCTTTCTTGCATGTTTTAAGAGATGCAGGGTTTTCTAACTGTCCTATTGCGTGACGGAAACGAAGGTTAAACAACTCTTCTGTGAGTTCCTTTAGTTTAATATTCAATTCGTCAACCGTTAATTCGTGAAGTTCTTTCGTTCTCATTAACCTTCACCGCCTTCTTCTTTTATTTCTTGAGCTACTTCAGCTTCTTTTTTCACAAACTTTGTTTTAACAGGAAGTTTGTGTCCAGCAAGACGCATAGCTTCTTTTGCAATATCTTCAGGTACGCCTGCCATTTCAAACAATACTCTACCTGGTTTTACTACTGCTACCCAGAATTCAACTGAACCTTTACCACTACCCATACGGCTGTCAGCAGGTTTCTTTGTTACTGGCTTGTGTGGGAATATGTCAATCCATACCTTACCACCACGCTTAATAAATCTTGTCATAGCAACACGGGCTGCTTCGATTTGGTTTGATTTAATCCAACCTGGTTCTGTTGCTACTAAACCGTATTCGCCGTATGCTATCTTATTACCTTTAGTACATTTGCCAGTCATTCTGCCACGATGTACTCTTCTTCTTTTAACTCTTTTAGGCATTAACATAATTAAGCTTCGCCTCCTTCATTTTTCTTCTTAGATGCGCCGATGATTTCGCCTTTATAAATCCAGCTCTTAACACCGATTACACCGAAAGTTGTATGCGCTTCTGCAAAGCCATAGTCTATGTCTGCTCTCAACGTTTGTAGAGGAATTGAACCTTCGTGATAACTTTCACTTCTTGCAATTTCTGCACCATCAAGTCTACCACTTACCATTACCTTTACACCCTTGATGCCACTTCTCATAGACCTACCAATAGCTTGCTCCATTGCTCTTCTGAAGGAAACACGCTTTTCAAGTTGTGTTGCAATGCCTTCAGCAACGAGTTGTGCATCTGCATCAGCCTTTTTAACTTCTGAAATATTTACAGAAATTTGTTTGCCTGCACAGATTTTTGAAACTGTCTTTTTAATTACTTCGATTTCACTACCTTGCTTACCAATAAGAACGCCTGGACGTGCTGTATAAATTGTGATTGTAATTTTTGTAGCAGCCTTTTCAATGGCAATCTTACTGATTGCTGCTTGGTAATATTTCTTTTTTAATACTTTACGAATTTCGTTATCTTCTTTAATGTTTGCTGCAAAATCTTTCTTATCAACAAACCATTGAGAATCCCAATCTTTGATAACGCCAACTCTTAAACCATGTGGATTAACTTTTTGTCCCATTGTTGTTCCTCCTAAGCCTTAGCATCCAAAATCACTGTTATGTGACTTGTACGCTTCAAAATTCTAAACGCTCTACCTTGTGCTCTTGGCATAACTCTCTTGAGCGTTGGGCCTTGGTCTGCGAAACAAGCAGCAACAAACAAGTTGTCTTTGCTCATACCGAGATTGTTTTCAGCATTTGCAGCAGCAGACATTAAAACCTTTTTAATTGGTTCAGATGCTGACTTTGGTGTGTTTTCCAAAATTGCAACTGCTTGTGTATAACTCTTACCTCTGATGATATCAAGCACGATTCTTACCTTATATGGTGAAATTCTAACGTGCTTTGCAACAGCCCTTGGGCGTCTGTCTTTATTTTCTGCAATACGTGCAGTTTTTTCTCTCATATTCTTAGCCATTTTACGCCTCCTATCTGCCACCAGTTGACTTTTCTGTACCAGCGTGTCCCTTGAAGGTTCTTGTTGGAGCGAACTCACCGAGTTTGCATCCTACCATATCTTCTGTCATATATACTGGCACGTGTTTTCTTCCGTCATATACAGCAACAGTATGTCCTACCATTTGTGGGAATATTGTTGATGATCTTGACCAAGTTTTCAAAACTTTCTTTTCGTTCTTTTCGTTTAATTCTTCAATTCTCTTTAAGAGTTTAGGTTCTACATAAGGACCTTTTTTAACACTTCTACTCATGTCGCTCTCCTTAATTTATCCTTGTAATAATAAGTTTGTTAGAGGCTTTCTTATGCTTTCTTGTCTTATAACCAAGAGCAGGTTTGCCCCAAGGAGTGACAGGACCAGGCATACCAACAGGTGATTTACCTTCACCACCACCGTGTGGGTGATCACATGGGTTCATTACAACACCACGTACAGAAGGACGAATACCTAAGTATCTTGTCTTACCTGCCTTACCAATCCTGATAATTTCATGTTCAACATTGCCTACTTGACCGATTGTTGCTTTACATGCTGCAAGAATATATCTCATTTCGCCACTTGGCATCTTGAGTGTTACGTATTTTTCATCTCTTGCCATGATTTGAGCGCTCATACCAGCTGCTCTTGCAATTTGGCCACCTTTGCCTGGTTGCATTTCAATGTTGTGTACCATTGTACCTACTGGAATATCTTTAAGTGCAAGTGCGTTGCCTGCTTTAATATCAGCTGTTGGACCACTCATTACTTTGTCGCCAACTTTTAAGCCTACTGGTGCAAGGATATATGTCTTTGAACCATCTGCATAGTAAAGTAGAGCAATATTAGCACTACGGTTTGGGTCGTATTCAACACTCTTAACTGTTGCTGGAATACCATCTTTCATTCTCTTGAAATCGATGATACGATATTTTCTTCTATTTCCACCACCAATATGGCGAACAGTTATTTTACCTTGAGAGTTTCTACCACCACTCTTTCTTTGATCTTCTAAAAGAGATTTTTCTGGTTTCTTAGCCGTAATTTCATCAAATGCACTTACTGTCATAAAACGACGAGCTGATGAAGTCGGTTTATATCTTTTAATAGCCATTTATCTACCCTCCGAATAATTATGACAATGAATCGAAGAACTCTATCGACTTACTGTCTTGTTTAAGTTGAACAATGGCTTTCTTATAGTCTGGTGTATAACCTTCGTATTTGCCTTGTCTTTTCAACTTACCACCAACGATTGCTGTGTTTACCTTTTCAACGCTTACGCCGAAAATTTCTTCAATAGCGAGTTTAATTTCTGTTTTGTTTGCATTTTTTGCAACTACAAAACTATACTTCTTATCTTTAATGCCCGCATAACTCTTTTCTGAAAGAAGCGGTTTAATTATAATATCACGTGCAGCCATTATTTACCATAGACCTCCTCGATTTGTTGTACGGCCTGTTTAGAAATAACGATTTTAGCATTTTTTACTACATCGTATGTGTTGATTTGTTCCACTGGAAGTGTTGAAATCTTTGCGATATTTGCACTTGCTCTTAAAACGCTTTCATCATTGTTATCCATAACAAGTAATACTGTTTTTTCTAAGTTAAACGCTTTGAGGAAAGCAGCCATTTCTTTTGTCTTTGGTTGAGCAACTTGAATTTGGTCAACAAAGATTACTTCATCATCTCTTATCTTTTGTGAAAGTGCTGAAAGAAGTGCTACTGCTTTTGCTTTGCTGTTCATCTTCTTAGAGAAATCTCTTGACTTAGGTGCGAATACAACGCCACCCTTTATCCATTGTGGGCTTCTGATAGAACCTTGTCTTGCTCTACCTGTTCCCTTTTGTCTCCAAGGTTTTGCACCACCACCACGAACTTCACTACGTGTTAACGTGCTTTTTGTACCTTGTCTTTCGTTTGCAAGTCTTGCAACTACTGCTTGATGGATTACAGCTTCATTATATTCTGCATTGAACAAAGCGTCAGATAATTCAAGAGTGCCGATTTCCTTTGCTTTCATATCATACAATTTAACATTTGGCATAACTATTCTCCTTACGCTTTAACGCTGTTTCTTAATGTAACGATTCCCTTGATAGGACCTGGAACTGCACCCTTAACTAAGATTGCATTTCTTTCCTTATCTACCTTTACGACTTCAAGGTTTAATATTGTGACATTTTCATGTCCCCAATGTCCTGGTAAGTTCTTTCCCTTAAATACTCTTGATGGATTACTGATAGCACCCATAGAACCTGGTTCTCTGTGCACAGGGCCAACACCGTGAGTTTCTTTCAATCTGTGTTGATTCCATCTCTTGATAACGCCAGTAAATCCGTGACCTTTTGATACGCCTGAAACATCAATTCTGTCGCCTGCAACAAATGTGTCGCATGTGATAACTGAACCTACTGTCATTGCATCTGCACCGTCAAGTTTGAATTCCTTCAACACTTTGCAAGGTTTGATGCCTGCCTTTTTGAACTGACCTAATTGTGGTTTGTTCACGCCTTTTTCATCTGTTTCACTAAAACCTAGTTTTACAGCTGAATAGCCGTCTCTTTCTAAAGTTTTTACCTGAACAACTGGGCATGGACCTGCCTCGATTACTGTTACAGGAATAACTTTACCGTCTTGGGAAAATAATTGTGTCATTCCCAACTTTCTTCCAATGATTGCTTTATTCATAGATAAAGTTCACCTCCATATATATTATATAATGTTTATAAATTACAATTTGATTTTGATATCAACACCAGCTGGTAAGTGGATGCTATCTAATAGTTTTACGTTTGGTGAATAGATATCGATAAGTCTTTTATGTGTTCTGATTTCGAATTGCTCACGTGAATCTTTATATTTGTGTGGTGAACGAAGAATTGTAACGATTTCTTTTTCTGTTGGTAGTGGAATAGGTCCACTAATCTTTGCGCCAGACTTTTTCATTGTTTCAACAATTCTTGTTGCTGCTTGGTCGAGCATTTCTGTGTCATAAGACATTAATTTGATTCTGATTTTTTGACTTGCCATAATTTTTTCCTCTTCTTAACTTAATTTTTTTGTGTGCTGTAAACTCTGCCGTGTGTGTCATTTCTTGATAATAAAAAAATCATTCGCCGATACTTATATTTAAGTCGCTGCGAATGACTCTGATTAATTCTACTTTTAAGTTAATCGCAGGGGTCTTGCCCCCACACTTGTCAACGGAAATTATCTTTCGATTTGCACGAATTAAGTAACTTCCCGTATCATCCCAGATTACACAGCCTACTTATTATACAAAATTTATTTAGGCTTGTCAATCATTTTTACAAGGTTTTTAGAATTTTTTTATTATTTTTGCATATAATTTTTTCTACAATTTTTGCAGTATTTTTATGCTATTATGCTATCTCTTTTTTAATGAGAACAGGTTTTGAAGTGCCACTAACAACACCTTCATCTACTATAACTTTTTTAATATCCGTTTGTGAAGGAAGGTCATACATTGTTTCAATCATAAGATTTTCAAAAATTGTTCTAAGTCCCCTTGCACCTGTTTTTAATGCAATAGCTTTTTTAGCGATTGCCAAAACTGCATCGTCTGTTATTTCGAGTTCTACATTATCTAAACCTATTAACTTTTTATATTGTTTTACCAAAGCATTTTTTGGCTTAGTTAAAATGTTAACCAAAGCATTTTCATCAAGTGGGCTTAATCCTACAGTTATAGGAATTCTTCCAACGAACTCTGGAATTAAACCGAACTTAATTAAATCTTGTGGTTGAACTTCTTTAATAATATCGACAGTTTTATCCTTTGGTTTTTCTACATTACCGATAAAACCTAAAGATGTTGAGCCCTTTCTCTTACTGATAATATCATCGAGACCCACAAATGCTCCACCACAAATAAACAATATATTTGTAGTATCAATTCTAATGCATTCTTGTTGTGGATGCTTTCTGCCACCTTGTGGTGGAACCGATGCAACCGTGCCTTCAATGATTTTTAGAAGTGCTTGTTGCACGCCTTCGCCAGAAACGTCACGAGTAATAGAAACATTTTCGCCTTTACGCGCTATCTTATCGATTTCATCAATGTAAACTATACCCTTTTGAGCCCTTTCAATATCAAAATCTGCGCTCTGAATTAGTTTTAACAAAATATTTTCAACGTCTTCACCAACGTAACCGGCTTCTGTTAGTGTTGTAGCATCAGCAACGGCAAAAGGCACGTCTAAAATCTTTGCAAGCGTTCTTGCAAGCAAGGTTTTTCCACTACCCGTTGGGCCAAGTACTAAAATATTACTTTTATCAATTTCTAAGCCATTATTATCCACACAGGCATTTATACGTTTATAATGGTTATATACAGCAACTGACAAAACCTTTTTGGCTTGTTCTTGACCTACGATAAACTCATCAAGTTTATCTTTAATCTCAGCTGGCTTTAATAACCTAACGCATTCTTTTTCATTTGTTTTGTCAGACTCTTCTTTTATTACATCCCTGCAAATCTCAATACACTCGTCACAAATATAAACACCGTTTGGACCTGCAACCAAGCGTTTTGTCATTTCTTCAGGTTTGCCACAAAATGAGCAATGCAAATGTTCAGTATCTTTCATATATCTCCGTTATATTTTAAGGGCGCTTTACTAAAATTTCATCGATAAGCCCGTATTCTTTTGCCTCGTTTGCTGATAAATAATTATCTCTATCAGTATCTTTTTCTACTTGTTCGATAGGCTTGCCACTATTTTCAGAAAGAATCTTATTTAAACGATTCTTTGTTTTAATGATATGTTCTGCTTGAATTTTAATATCACTTGCTTGACCTTGAGCGCCACCTAATGGTTGGTGAATCATGATTTCGCTGTTTGGTAAAGCATATCTTTTGCCTTTAGCACCACTTGAAAGTAAAAACGCACCCATACTTGCTGCAAGACCAATACAAATCGTGCTTACATCACACTTAATGTAATTCATTGTATCATAAATAGCAAGACCGGCAGTCACGCTTCCACCTGGGCTGTTTATATATAGGCAAATGTCTTTGTTAGGGTCTTTTGCTTCAAGGAAAATTAGTTGTGCAACGACAGTATCAGCAACAGCATCGTTTATTTCACCTGTTAAAAATATAACCCTATCTTCTAAAAGTCTTGAATAAATATCGTAACTTCTTTCACCTTTTCCCGTTTGTTCAACAACATAAGGAACAACTGTACCCTTTATATCCATATACATACCCCCATTAAAATATTCTTAATTATTGCAGTATCGCCCGACAAAAGCCGAACGATACCCAAATAAACGTTATAAACAAAACTGTTTTGCTTTTATAAAAAGCTTTTTTACTATCAATTATTCGATAGTGTTTGAAGATTTAAGAAGGTCAAAGAACTTTTTAATAATAATTTCGTTCTTGATATAATCAAGTTGGCGAGCGCCCATGTTCTTTTTGATGTCTGGAGTTTCTTTGCCTTGCGCTTTTGCCATTTCTTCAACTCTCTTTTCAACTTCTTCATCTGAAGCCACGATTTCTTCTTTGTCAATAATAGCTTCGATAACTAGTTGTGACTTAACGTATTCAGCTGCTTGCTCAGCATAATCCTTTCTAAAGTCTTCCATTGACTTGTTCATGTATTTTAAGTAATCAGCAAGTCTTAAGCCTTGATATTGAAGACGATATTCCATTTCTTGAACCATTCTGTCGATTTGGTTTTCAATCATAGCGTCTGGAATTTCAACATCGCTTGTTTCTGTGATTTTCTTGATGATTTCATCTTCAAGTTCTCTATCTGCTCTATCAGCGTTTTGCTTTTCAAATCTTTCTTTTGTTTGTGCCTTATAAGCATCTAACGTTTCTACGCCAACTGCATCTTTAATGAATTCATCATTGATTTCTGGAAGTTCTTTCTTTTTGATTTCGTGTAATTTAATAGCGAAAACAGAATCTTTACCCTTAAGATTTTCTGCATGATATTCTTCTGGGAATTTAACGTTGATATCCCTTTCTTCACCAATGTTCATGCCGATAACTTGTTCTTCAAAACCAGGAATAAACATTTTGCTTCCAATAACGAGTGTTTGTTTTTCAGCTGTGCCACCGTCAAACTTAACGCCGTCAACACTGCCAGAGTAATCGATAATAACTGTATCGCCATTTTCAACTGCTCTATCAGTAACTTCTACAAGACGAGAATTGCGTTCTTGCAAACGCTTGATATCTTCTTCGATATCTTCATCTTTTACATTATATACATTTTTCTTATAAGTTATACCTTTATATTCACCAATTACAACTTCTGGTTTAACTGCAACGATAGCAACCATTGTAATACCTTTAGCGCTAATCTTTTTGATGTCAAGCTCAGGTGCTGCAACTGCTTCAATAGAAGTTTCCTTTTCTAAGATTTCTGAATAATATTTTGGGAATGCTTGGTTGATTGCTTCTTCATAGAAAACGCCTTCGCCATAAGCAGATTCTAAAACCTTCTTTGGAACTTTGCCCTTTCTAAAACCAGGCATGCTATATCTGCCCTTTGTCTTTTCATAAGCAGCATCAATTGCTTTATTCCATTCAGATGCTGTTAAGTCAATGGTAATCTTTACTGTACTTTTCTTACCGTTTTCAAAAGTATATTTCATAATAATCTCCTAATAGTTAAATTACTAAAGTATTTTATCACAATGCAAAATAAAAGGCAAGGTTTTAAAGCGTTTAAATTGCATTTTTAACACAATTATATATTAAAAATATATATTTTTTAATCTTTTGCACAATTTTGTTAGTTATTTAAGTCTAACAGATACTCTTTATGGTTGTTTGGTTCAGCCATAACAGACGTATAATTATCATATTTTACAAAACCTGGCTTTGCACCTTTTGGTTTTTTTACGTTTTTCTTTAATGCAAAAACAATTTCGGTTTTTCCACCATCTCTACCCTTAGAATAATACGCACAAATTTCAGCACAAACCATAATTACGTTTTGTGGAATTTCTTTTCCGTTATCTTCCAATATTGCATGTGATGAGTGATAGTCTTTTGCATGCAACCACAAGTCGTTTGACCTTGCTGAGAAAGTCAATTTGTCGTTTTCTATATTGTTTCTGCCCACTTTTAAAACAAAACCATCAATCAAGTAATTTCTATACGCCTTTTGCTCTATACTCTTTGCTTTTGTTTGTTTTTGTTCTTTTATTAAGCCACATTCTATCAACTCTTTTTCAATTATTTTAAGTTCAGCGATGTCTTCACAAAGCTCTATTTCATCAATAACACTTAAATAATAGTTTTGCTCATTTTCTGACATTTCTTTTTGAATTGCCACAGCGCTTAACGTTCTTTTTTGTTTATTATATTTTTTATAATAGTTTTCAGCATTTTTAGATGGTGATAAAAACTCGTTTAGCTCAATTTCAATTTGACTTCCGTCATAATAGTTTTGCAAAACGCATTGTTTTTGCCCCTGTTTTATCTGATAAATATTTGCAAAAATTAGTTCACCTTTTATCCTATTCTCTTCAGCTGATAGAGCATCTTTTTCTTTTGACCTTATTGCAGTTAAACGCTTTTTAACCTTCTTTATTGCACTATTTAATATTGCAAGGAGCCTATCTCTTTTAGAGTTAAAATTTTTAACTTTTTCCTTATTTTCAAAATAAAATTCTTCTGCAAGATAAAGCTTGTCAAATTCTACAACGTCGCCTTTCACGTTGGAATATGGAAACACAAAAACGTCGCTTATTTGTCCGTTATTTTTCAACACACAAGGCGAAAATTTACTATTAAATAAAAACTCGTTTAAGTGATTGAAAAAACCTTTTCCCTCAACAACGCCGTTGCTTTTGTCTAAATAAGTTTTTGCAATTTCTTTTGCCGTTATATCGGCTATTCCTTGCACGTTTGCCGTTATCACTCCTGCAAGAGTTTCTACATTTTGTCCTTCAAACACATCAATCAAACTTTGGTCTGATGGAAGTTTTTTATTTTGGGTCGGTGGAAAGACGTATGGCTTTGAAACAATGAGTGGGCGCACGCCATCATCGAACATGTTTATTCCACGATTACCCCCTAAAACCATTCCATTTTCAGTTAAAATTATGTTGCTATACCTACCCATAAGTTCAACGTAAAGTGTTTTTTTAAGGTTGTCAAAAAATTCGCCACAAAGATTAAATTCTATCTTTACAATCCTGTCAAAGCCTACGAGTTCCACACTTTCAACTGATGCAGAAAGCAAGTGTTTTCTCATAAGCATGCAAAAATTTGGTGCAGTTAAAGGGCTTTGTTCTTCCTTTTGAACAATGCCTATTCTTGGAGTTGATGGATTGACGTTAAGTAGCAACTTTTCCGTGCGTTTACCCGTATATATTGTTAAATATAATACGTCGTTTGATGGCTGAGAAATGCGATTGACCTTTCCACCTTTAAGTATTAAGTTTAATTCTTTGCACAAATATTGCAAAGTATAAGCGTCTTGTGGCATTATTCTCCTTGAGTGCAAAAACTTTTGCCGTTTAAATAATATAGTGGGCTCGTCTTTTCAAAATTTAGCGTGAGTTTTGTAGCGTTTAGATATTGCGTTTTTGCATTATATTTGTTATTCATATCAAAATCACCATACTTGCCATCGCCCAAAATTGGGTTTCCTATATGGGCAAGGTGTGCCCTTATTTGATGAGTTTTGCCCGTATAAAGAGTGACCGATAATAATGAAGTATCTTTTCTTTGTTCAAGCACTTCATATCCCGTTTTAATTAGTACACTACCTTTTATCTTGTTATCATAAATTTTAACCAAAGCACTTTCTTGGTCTTTTACAAGATATGCCGTTAAAACATCTTGCTTTTTAGGCATCTTTCCAACTACTGTAGCCGTATAAATCTTGCTAAAAGTTCTTTCTTTAAATCCTTTAAGAAGTTCACCTGTAGCGAGACTTGAAAGCGAAAAAATCATAATTCCACTTGTGTTTCTATCTAGTCTGTGAATAAAGCTTGCGTTTTGATACTGCTCTTTAATTTGCTCAAAAACAATTTCAGAAGTAAAACCACTATATTTATTGACAACAAGTACGTTTTGGTCTTGATAGATTACGTCATACATCTTTGTAATTTTTGCATCATAAAAGATATCTACCCTGTCGCCTATAGATAGATTTACATCTTGGCTTATTCGCTTTCCATTTACCTTTACGTCTTTTTTTCTAAGAGCCTTCATTAAGGCAGAAAAAGTTAAGTCTGGTATATGATATAAAGCAAGTTTAGTCAGCTTGCGATTTTTATCTGCAATAAAACTTTTCATATGTCTTAATTTTTTAATCATGCATTTGCATTGAATATAATATTTTACTTAAATATTCATTAAACAAATAAGGACTTCGAAAAATCCGAAGTCCCTTATTTTTAATTTTCATTATCGGTTTGGTCTTTTGGTTTTATGCAAAGTAAAACTATAATTCCGATAAGTGATAGTGTGCCAACAGAAAGGAATACAACCGACCAAATATTGTTTTCTAGCCATTTAGAAGGAACTTCCACAACATTAGGTTTAGCATCTACTTTAATGATAGAACTATTCGTTGCATATCTTGCTGATACTGAAGAGGTTGCCGTGCATTCAATTTTATATGCACCAATTCTTGTTGGAACAAACTTAAGTTCGCCATCATAATTAACCTTCATAACTTCATCATAACTAAAGCCGTTTGATTGATATTCTTCTTCGCTAATTGATGATGCCGCAACAATTTCTATCCAATTTGCATCGTTAACATCTGCATTGATATTTGCATTGTAGTAAAGCTTATAAGTTTTTCTACAACCATCTGCATCAATTATAAATCTTGATGCCTTATATTCAACACCCTTAAAGCCATTGCCTTGAACTTCAGGTGCTTTTACAATTATATCAGCATTATCTTCAATTTCAAACTTGAACACGAAGTTGCCCACATAATTTGCAACCGTGCTATCTTCACCATAAATACCATTTGTCACAACGTTGTCTTTTTCTGTGATAAAATCTTTTTCATCCATAGTATTGTCAGCATCATCAGAAAAGGCAACAAAGAACACGTAATCGCCAATTTCATTCAAACTAAACATCATTTGTGTGCTTGTTGAAGATTCGCTTTGATTTTTATAATATACTTTTACATTTAAGCTTTCATAAGAATAGAAGTTATCAAAAACTAAGTCTTTCATTGAAGGAATATCTATTCTTGTTCCAAGACCTGCAGACGTTATTCTTCCATCATCTTTTGTCACCGTATATTGATCTTCTAAAAGGTTTAAGAAGCTTGCATAAGCTATTTCATCATATACATATACAGGTGCATCTTCGTCTTTATAATTTGTGTCATAAATTGTATCAACTTCAAATTCTTCAAAAACAACAGGTTGACCATCTATAACTTTACCTACACCGAATTTACCATTTGACGTTTTATTGAAACGAATTCTGTCAGGTTGCGCTGTTGAGCTTTCTAAAATTACATCGTATATATCATTTGGGTTTACCAAACATAAAGAAGACACGTTGTCTCCGAGTAATGAACAAGCTTTATAACTCAATGAATATGATTCATCATAAGCTTTCTTAACTGAAGTATAATTTCCGTCTGCTTTTTTAAGATAAAAAGCTTCACCTAAATAAACTCTAACTTTGTTTGCACTAGTGAGTGCTGTTTGACCATCTAAAAGTTTTAACGATTGTTTATAATCGCCTGATAAATCGCTCTTTTTTTGGTCAACGTATTCAAGAACAAATTGACCAACAGTTGTGTCTCCTTCAACAAAAGTGTCAAGTTCAATAGCAATTTTTGATGTTAAAACTCTGCCATCAACGTCTTTAACTTTGTAATAAATTTTTTCATCATTATTGTACAAAGATAAAACGTCGTTTCCGTTAACTATAAAATAATTATTTTGGATAGTAAAGTTTACAACGATAAAGCCATCTTCTACTTGAATATCGCCAATTGCCTTGCCATTTAGCGTGCCTTCAACAACAGAGTTTGAACTATCTTTATATTTCAATACCAACGTGTTTTTAATAGTTGTGTCAAAATGCGTTCCATCTGTTGAGTTTTTAGACCACTCTTTAGGATTGCCATTTGTGTAAAACGAAGATAAACTAACGTTGATTGTGGTCATAAAACCTTCAGGCAATTTCATCTTCATAGACATATCACTTACTATTAAATTGTTCTTAAAAGAAACTTCAACATTATCTTTTGCTTCTATTTCAAGTCCTTGATTAGTGAACGTTGCAGTTGCACCATTTAAATTGAAATAACTTGTTGCAGAAACTTTAGAATCGGCATAAACACTTTGAGTTTTCATCATTCCCAAAGCGAGCATTGTTGACATTATAAATGCCAAGATTAAAAAGATAATTTTATAGGATTTAGCCACTTTCATATAAGCCTAAAACTCCTTATAACTATAGTTTATAATATTACTAGTCTATTTTACACAAAAAAAACCTTCTTGTCAATCCACTTTTTATATTTTTTTAAAATTATATTATATTTATTTGTTTTTTTCTTTCTTTTTTTACTTTTTACAACACCAATTTTAACAAATTTGAATACAATGTAACAAATTAACTTTTTGGGCATTTACTAATGATATATTTTTTGATTTTAACGGCACTAACTGTCAGCATAGATTCTTTTGTTTGTGGGTTTTCACTTTCTTTTATTAGCAAAAAGAAACTGCCCATAATTTTAACTATTGCATTGACAGTATTTTTTATGTGTTTAGTTGCAAATTATGCACCTATTTTATTTAGCAAATACCTAAACGAAAACTCCAGTTTTCTAGGTGGCTTAATTCTTGTTTTTACAGGCACTTATAATCTTATTAAATGTTTCAAAAAAAATACAGAAAGTAATAAAACAAACGGAATAGGTCAAATTCTGCTTACAGGTTTTGCCGTTGGTTTAGATGGAGCCTTTGCCAATTTATCACTATCTTTAATGAATATTAACGAGTTTTACGTGCCTATTCTAATTGCGTTTATGCACGCAGTTATGATATGGCTTGGCATACTTTTATCACAAACAAAACTCGCTAAAAAATTTGCAAAAATCGAGTTTTTGCCACCTCTCATTTTAGTCTTTTTAGGTGCTGAAAAATTGCTCGATTTATTAATATAAAAAGCGATGAATTTTTTTCATCGCTTTTGTTTTTTTAATGTTTTTTATTAAATGCTTGGCTTAATAATCGTCACAGAACGGTCTGTGTTAAACTTGTTCCAAGGTGTTAAATCTTTTGGTGGTTGAACTCTAAACACCATCTTTTCCTTGCTTACAGGGTGAGTAAAGGATAGATAATATGCCCAAAGTGCAAGATTTCCTTTCTTTGCCTTTTCTCCACCATATCTCATGTCACCATAAATAGGATTTCCTATAGCATTCATTTGTACACGGATTTGATGACTTCTTCCAGTATGAAGCCTTACGTCTACAATCGAAAGGTCTTCTGTCTTTTCTAAAAGGCTATATTCAAGTTCAGCAAACTTTGCACCTGCAACAGTTGGTGGGCAAACGTAAACCATATTATTTACTGCATTTTTCTTCATGTAGTGCGTAAGCGTTGCCTTTTCTTCTTTTGGAGTGCCACAAAGAACTGCATAATATCTCTTTTCAAAGTCGCCATCTTTAAGTTGTTCTGATAGTCTTGATGCCGCCTTAGAACTCTTTGCAAACACCATAACGCCACCCGTTGGTCTATCGAGCCTATGCACTAAACCTAGGTATACGTTGCCTGGTTTATTATACTTTTCTTTGATATACTCTTTTAACATCGTTAGCATATCCTTATCCTTACTCTCATCTTCACAAGATGGAACGTTTTGTGGCTTAAGCGCAACGATTATATGATTGTCTTCGTGTAAAATTATAAGTTCTTCCATAATTTTTCCTACTATTTTTTGTTTGCCTTTTTATTAGCTTTTTTCTATTTTTGGTTTATCCAAATTCCACTATTTCCACAAGGGAGTATTACGCCTTCTTCCCTTGTTGGAAGCCCAACTTCATAAGCATCCACCTTGCCACCACGCTCGTTTGCGATTGTTAGTGAGAGTATGTTTTTTAATACTTGTGGTTGAAGCCCCGTCGTATAACTATTTATAAGCACGAAAAGTGGGTTATCACTTAAAACACCCGTACAAAGTTTTACAAAGCCGTAAAGCTCGTTTTCAAGCTTCCACATTTCGCCATTTGGCCCTCTGCCATAACTTGGTGGGTCCATAATTATAGCATCATATTTTCTGCCACGACGAATTTCTCTTTCAACAAACTTTTTACAGTCGTCTATTATGTATCTAACCTTACCGTCTCCAACGTTAGATAATCTCACGTTTTCGCCCGCGCGTTCAACCATGCCTTTCGCCGCATCAACGTGGCAAACTTTTGCGCCCGCTTTCGCACAAGCAACGGTTGCCCCACCCGTATAGGCAAATAAGTTAAGTACGTTTATTTCCCTACCAGCGTTTTTAATAAGGTCGGTCATCATATCCCAGTTAACCGCTTGTTCAGGAAACAACCC
>JAZKZI010000026.1:0-26513 GCA_045612585.1 Christensenellaceae bacterium
CGATAGCAAGTAGCATTGCCATGCCCATTTTTCTTGTTTTTGAAAAAAGCATAAGAAAAACGGATAAAATTATTAAAAATATTCCACCTTCGCCAAAGAAAGACACAAACTTAAAAAATGGTGTTAAAAAACCACCTGCCAAGCCTTCAAGTTTGCTCATAAAAACCAAAAACGCTTTGTCAAAATTGTAAAAAGTGATATCTAACCAATTTGCCATAATAAATTAAAGTAATTCTTTCCACTTATCAAACTCAAAAGCCACGTTTTCTTTTGAGTGGCTATCGCTTGAAAGAATAAATTTTCCACCCTTTTTCTTTATGTAGTCGTAAACTTGTTTTGATGGATAAGGTGCGTTTCTATACCCCCTTGAAATAACGCCCGTGTTGATTTCAAAAGGCTTATCGAACTTAACTAGTGTGTCCACGGCCTTTTTATATGCCGAAATATATCTAGGGTCGTTTTCATCAAATAGATTATTGCCATCATTAAACTTTGTTATTAAGTCAATGTGCCCAATAATGTCGCAGTTTGTATTTTTAACAATATTTGCTACGTTTTGATAATATTCTTGGCAAGCTAAGTAATAGTCGCCGTTAAAAAGCGTGTTTACACTCTCTATAAAGTCCTTTTTGCTTTTATCAACAGGAAAGTATTCATCGCCACGGCGATAATAGTGCATAGAGCCGATAACATAATCATACTCGCCCACGCTTGATGTGGTGCATAAATCCCACTCAATGCCACAAAGCACTTTGATTTTAGCCAAATACTTTTCTTTTAGCCTTTTTATTTCTTCGATAAACTCTAACTCGTTTTGTGGGGTTATAGAACAACCTTCTTCAAAGTGCGTGTAAGAGTGGCAAGTTATCCCCACCACTTTTAAGCCCTTATTTATCGCACTTAAAACCATTTGCTCAGGACTATCTTTACCATCGCAAAAGTTAGTGTGCATATGAAGGTCTGTAAATGGCAAGTCCTTTTTGTCAATGGCAAAACTCATTTTGTCATTTTCTCCTGTTTGATTTTGTGGTCGATTACGTGGCGAGAAGCAAGTTCCTTGTGGATATCTTCAAGCGAGATGCCTGCTTCTATCATAAGAACTAAGGTGTGATAGCAAAGGTCTGCAATTTCATAAATTGTTTCCTTTTTATCGTTTGCTTTTGCAGCGATAATAACTTCTGTGCATTCTTCGCCCACTTTCTTTAAGATTTTGTCTAAACCCTTTTCAAAAAGGTAGGTTGTATAAGAGCCTTCTTTCTTGTCAGTCTTTCTGCCCTTAATAAGTTCAAAAAGTGCCTCGTAAGAAAACTCTTTTTTATCTTCATTTTCATATAAACGGTTATTAAAGCAACTATCTGTTCCTAAGTGACAAGCAGGTCCGTCTTTTTCAACCATAACAACTAAAGCATCGTTATCGCAATCGGCAGTGATTGACACGATGTGTTGATAATTGCCACTTGTTTCGCCCTTTAGCCAAAGTTCTTTTCTTGACCTTGAATAAAAACAAGTTAAATTCTTTTCCATAGAAATTTTTAAACTTTCTTTATTCATGTATGCGAGTGTTAAAACCTTTTTAGAAATAGCGTCAACCACTATTGCAGGAATAAGTCCGTCATTATCAAATTTTAAGTTTTCAATATCTATCATAATTATCCATCCTTTATATTCTAACAGGAATATTATTTTTTCTTAATTCTTCTTTTAGCTCATTTATTTTTACTTGTCCAAAGTGGAAAATAGAAGCCGCAAGCCCTGCATCTACGTTTGGCAATGTCTTAAATAGGTCTATGAAATGCTGAATATTACCAGCACCACCAGATGCTATAACGGGCACGCTGACATTTTCGCTAACCACTTTTAGCATTTCTAAGTCAAAGCCACCCTTAACGCCGTCAGTATCAATTGAGTTAAGCACAATTTCGCCAGCACCGTTATTTTCGCCACGCTTTACCCACTCGATTAAATCGATGCCCGTGTTTTCTCTGCCACCTTTAGCGAACACTGTAAACTTATCGCCAACCCTTTTTGCATCTACAGATAACACCACACACTGATTGCCATATCTTTTTGCTGCGTGATATATTAGCTCTGGGTTTTTAATAGCACCAGAGTTTACGCTAACCTTATCAGCACCACACTTCAAAACCCTGTCAAAATCATCAAGAGTATTAATGCCACCACCAACCGTTAGTGGAATAAATATAGTTTTAGCAACTTCAGTAAGAATGTCGGTAAAAAGTTCTCTACCTTCAAAAGATGCCGTTATGTCGTAAAACACAAGCTCATCAGCACCATTATCGCTATAATATTTGCCAAGTTCTATTGGGCTAGAAACGTCTGAAAGTCCACTAAAGTTCACACCCTTAACAACTCTGCCATTTTTAACGTCTAAACAAGGAATAATTCTTTTTGTAATCATCTTGCCACCTTTAGCCCTTCCACAAGGTCGATATCCCCTGTATAATATGCCTTTCCTATAATTGCACCATAAATATCTAATTCTTTTAGTCTTTTTATGTCTTCAATGCTCGATACACCACCCGAGGCTATTATTTGAACATCTAAATTCTCTTTAAGCGTTTTATAAAGCTCGTGATTTGTGCCTTGCATTGCCCCGTCTTTACTGATATCGGTGCAAATAATGGTTTTAACCCCCATTTCTTGCATCTTTTTGCAAAATTCTAAGCCTGCATAGTTAGACTTTTCCGTCCAACCCTTAATTGCAACATAGCCGTCTTTAATATCCACGCCAACGGCAATTTTATCACCGAATTTTTTTATGGCATCGCTTAAAAAGTCAGGGTCGTTAACGGCAGAAGTTCCAAGTATCACCCTGTTAACGCCTGCATCAACATAAGTTTTTATAACTTCGATACTTCTAATGCCACCACCAACTTCAACGAATGCTGGAGTTGCAGAAACAATCTTTTTTATCGTTTCAAGGTTTGGTGTATCACCCTTTTTAGCGCCTTCTAAATCTACAAGGTGCATAAAGAGAGCGCCCTTATTATAAAAGTCAACGGCAATTTCAGATGGGTTTTCGCTATATATAGTCATTTTTTCATAATCGCCCTTATAAAGCCTAACAGCCTTGCCATCATATAGGTCGATTGCTGGAAAAAGTTTCATCTTTTATTTCTCCATTTGGCAAAATGCCTTTAAAATATTTAGTCCTACTGTGCCACTCTTTTCTGGGTGGAATTGACAGCCATAAACGTTGCCACTTTCAACACTTGCTGTTAAATTTGCTCCGTATTCAGCCGTTGCGTTAACGCTTTCATCACAATCTGTGGCATAATAAGAGTGCACAAAATAAACGTAGTCGCCGTCAGATATGTTCTTAAAAAGTTTGCTGTCCTTTTTAACAAACTTAAGGCTATTCCAACCAATGTGTGGGATTTTATAGCCCTTTGGAATAACTTCGGCTATAGGTCTAATTTGACCTTTTATAAGCCCTAATCCCTTATGCTCGCCATACTCAAAACTTTTTTCAAACAATAGTTGCATGCCAAGACAAATGCCAAGAAGTGGCTTGCCTAAGCGAACTTGCTCAATAACAACGTCTGCTAAGCCACTTTCAAAAAGTTTTTTAGAAGCATCTTCAAAAGCGCCCACACCCGGAAGAACAATTTTGTCGGCTTTTTTTATTAAATCAACGTCGCTTGTTGCAACAGCATCTTCACCTATTGCCGAAAAAGAGCTGACTAGTGAAAACAAGTTGCCCACACCGTAATCAACGATTGCAATCATTAAAGCACTCCTTTAGTAGAAGGAATTTCGCCACCAAGCGTTGGGTCGATTGCAACTGCTTTTTTAAGTGTTCTTGCAAGGCTTTTAAAAATGCCTTCAATAATGTGGTGAGCATTTGAGCCAGTGATTTGGCGAACGTGTAAAGTGATTGCTGCATTATAACTAAATGCAATTAAAAACTCGTTAACAAGTTCGGTGTCAAAGTCTCCCACTTTGTTTGATGCAATGTTTATATCTTGAACGAAAAAGCCTCTTCCAGAAACGTCAACAGCCGTTAAAATAAGCGCTTCGTCCATAGGGAGAGTTGTGTCGCCATATCTAACGATGCCAGCCTTATCGCCAAGTGCAATTTTAAATGCTTGACCTAGGCTTATGCCGATATCTTCAACCGTGTGGTGATAATCTACGTATGTGTCGCCCTTAGCCTTAACGGTAAGGTCAAAACTTCCGTGTTTTTTGAAAAGAGTTAGCATGTGGTCTAAAAAGCCACAGCCTGTGCTTATATCGCCCTTTCCACTTCCATCAAGGTTAAGACTTAAGACTATGTCTGTTTCGCCTGTTTTTCTTTTAATATCTGCCTTTCTCATAATTCCTCCAAAATGCTAGAAACAGCGTCGATAAATGCTTGCATTTGACAACTATCTCCAACCGTAATTCTTATATATTCCCTTATCCTATCCGTATCAAAGTGTCTAACTAAAATGCCCTTTTCCTTTAGTTTAAGATAAAGATTTTTTCCGTCTATTTTATTAGATTTTGCAAATAAGAAGTTTGCCTTAGAATCTGTAACGAAAAACCCTAACTTTTCAAGTTCAGTTTTGGTTTTTTCTCTATTATTAATAATTTGTTTGCAGTTTTCTTCAAAATAGTCCTTATCTAAAACTGCACCCATGCCCATTGCCGAAGTAAGTCTATTTACGTTGTATGGATTTGTTGAATATTTAATTCGCATAAGGTCTGCAATAATCTTTTCGTTTGCAACGCCAAAACCTAGCCTTGCCCCTGCAAGCGAGCGTGATTTTGAAAAGGTTTGAGTCACAAGCAAGTTATCATATTTATCTATTAGTTTAACTGCACTCTCACCACCGAAGTCTATATACGCTTCGTCAATTATAACAACTCTCTCGGTGTTTGACTTAACAAGTTTTTCAATTTGTTCTAGCGAAAGTAAAAGTCCCGTAGGTGCATTTGGGTTTGCAATGATAACCGTGCCCTGCTCTTTTATAAAGTCGTTAATATCGATAGAAAAATCTTCTTTTAGTGGAATTATCTTGCTTTCCACTCCGTGAAGTTTTGCATACACCTTGTAAAAGCCATAAGTGATGTCGTTATAAACGGCAGGCGTATCTTGGTCACAATATGCCATAAACGCAAAGTTTAATATTTCATCAGAGCCGTTTGTTAAGATAACTTGATTTTCTTTTACGCCAAGTTCACTTGCCAAAAGTCTTGTTAGATTTTGGCAGTTTGGGTCTGGGTAAAGATGACAAATCTCTGCCTGTTTACTTGCAAGCTCTAACCCCTTTTTTGATGGTGGATAAGGTGATTCGTTGGTATTAAGTTTAATGTATTCCCTTTGCTTTGGCTGTTCGCCTGGTTCATAAGGGATTAAACTGCTTATCTTTTTATTTAAAAATTTACTCATTTTCTTCAAACCTAATAGTAGCACTCTTAGCGTGTGCCGTTAGCCCTTCTTTTTTAGCAAAATAATCAACGTCTTTATAAATGCCCTTTAGCGCATCTTCTGTATAATAAACGTATTGCATCTTTTTAATAAAATCATCAACTGAAAGTGGGCTTGAGAACCTTGCCGTGCCACTTGTTGGAAGGGTGTGATTTAGCCCTGCCATATAATCGCCAAGTGCTTCTGGTGAATATCTGCCCAAAAATACCGAACCTGCATTTTTGATTTTATCTATATACTCATACGCATTATCAATGCAAAGTTCTAAGTGTTCTGGTGCAATTTCGTTTGCAAGCTTAATTGCACTTTCAATGTCTTTTGCAATGATAATCTTTCCGTTATCATCAATAGAAGTTCTTGCAATATCGTATCTAGAAAGTTTTGCGAGTTGAACTTCGATTTCATCTCTAACCTTATATGCAAGTTCTTCACTGTCGGTAATAAGAACTGCGCTAGCAAGCTTATCGTGTTCGGCTTGTGATAATAGGTCGGCACTTATACACTTAGCATCGTTGTTTTTATCTGCAACAACCATAATTTCACTTGGCCCAGCAATCATATCGATCGAAACCTTGCCAAACACTTGTTTTTTTGCCGTAGCAACGAAAGCATTACCCGGCCCAACGATTTTATCTACCTTTTCAATGGTCTCTGTGCCGTAAGCAAGTGCTGCTATTGCCTGTGCACCACCCACTTTATAAATTTTATCAACACCTGCAACGTGTGCAGCCACTAAAATGTCTGGATTAACGTTTCCGTTTTTGTCTGGTGGGGTGACCATAACGATTTTAGATGAGCCAGCAACCAAAGCAGGAATTGCATCCATTAAAACGGTTGATGGGTAGGCTGCCGTGCCACCGGGAACGTAAAGTCCCACCTTTTCGATAGGAATTATCTTTTGCCCTAAAATTATACCATTTTCTTTTCTTATTTCAAAGCCTTCTCTATATTGTTTTTGGTGAAACTCATAAATATTTTGCTTTGCTCTATTTAATATCCTTAAAAACTCTTCGTCTGCGCTTTTTACAGCACTTTCAATTTCTTCTCTACTTACTTCTAAACTCGTTAAGTTTACCTTGTCAAACTTTAAAGCATATTCAAAAAGTGCTTTGTCGCCATTTTTTATTACGTTTTGAATAATGTCACTAACGATTTGTTCTACGTCGACTTTAACTACGTTTGGGCAAAAAATTTCTTCTCTTGTATTTACGCCCTCTTTTAAAACCCTAATCATATTACTTCTCCGTTTGCATTGATAAACTTGCCATAATTTTTTCTATTATTTCGCCCTTAAACTTAAAACTAACCTTGTTAGATATAAGCCTTGCTGAAATTGGCAAAAACTTTTCAACAACTTCAAGTTTATTTGCCTTTAAGGTTGACCCCGTTTCAACAATATCAACGATAACGTCTGAAAGATTGAGTATTGGTGCAAGTTCAATAGAGCCGTTAAGGTGAATAATATCTATTTCTCTACCACGGCTTGAGTAATAGGCTTTGGCAATATTTGCGAACTTTGTTGCAACCGTCAAGGTCTTTGTTCTATCGTCCTTAAAATCAGCCTTAGCAGCAACAGCCATATCACACTTTCCTATATTTAAGTCTAAAAGTTCATACACGTCTGGGTTATATTCAAGCAAAATATCCTTGCCTGCAACACCAATATCAGCAGCGCCACGTTCTACGTAAATGGCAACGTCTGATGGCTTAACCCAAAAATATCTTACGCCCACTTCTTGGTTTTCAAAAATAAGCTTTCTATTGTTTTCTTTTATCGAAGGGCAAGGAAATCCTGCCTTTTCAAACATATCGTAAACCTTTTCGCCAAGTCTTCCTTTTGGCAAGGCAATATTAAGCATAGTTAACACAACTTTTTACTCCTATAATTTAATAATCTCTTTGCATTGAACGTCGTTTGGAATTTGTTTTTCTGCAAGCACGCTCTTTCCTTGTTTTATAAGGTCATTAACCACTTCTAAAACCTTGCTCTTTGGTGCATCGCCATACTCCACAGCCACGTCAACGTCATATTCCTTTTTTGCCGACTTGAATTTAGAAAGTTCATCAAGATAAACGGCAAAACCTATCGCACGAGATTTTTTGTTCATTTTTTGCATAAGGTTATCGTATTGACCACCAGAAAGTATGCTGTTTGCAAGTCCACTAACAAAACCCTTAAACACCAACCCGTTGTAGTAATTTAGGTCGTTTACAACAGAAAAGTCAATGTTGATTTTATCGCCAAGCCCTAACTTTATAAGGTCGTTAACAATACCGAATAGATTATCAACGGCTTTTTTTGTATTTTGGTCAAGGTCAAAAGTTTTAAGCACTTTTTCCACCTTTTCTGGCGAGCCATACGTTAAAACTAAGGCTTTTAATAGTTCGGCGTCTAAAAGCTCAACCTTTTCTTGATTACAAACACTTTCCACACCTTTAACGTTTTTTTGTGAAAGACATTCTATTATTTGCTTTCTTGCACCAGAAGATAGGTTTGCTTTGTCAAATATTGCATTTACAATGTCAAGGCTTGAAACGTCTAAAACGTATTCGCTTGAAACAATTTCTAAACTCTTTACAGCGAGCATTAAAACTTCTAAAATAGCATAGTCGTCAATTTCACCAACACACTCTAAGCCTGCTTGCATAATTTCCTTATATGACTTTGTGCCTTTTGAAACCCTGTAAACGTTTTCGTTATAAAAAACTTTTTGTATTCCACCCTTGTTATCCGTGCCATTCTTAATAATCGAAAGGGTTACGTCCGGTTTAAGCGCCATAAGTTTTCCGTCTGTATCGGTGAACGTTATAATGTTATCCGAAACCAAAAACTCTTTGTTGAGTGCATATAAATCATATTCTTCAAACTTGCTCATCTTATATTGAGAATAACCATATTTACCATATAAAGAGCGAAGTTTGAAAATCGCCATTTCATCATCTCTTAAAACTAAATCTAAATTCATATCCTTTATTTCCTTATTTACCTAGCACAATTTTATATCCGTTTTTGCCGTATTGCAAGCACTTATTTACCCTGCTTATGGTTGCAGTGCTTGCGCCCGTTGCTTTTGAAACTTCTTGATAGTTGTTGCCTTCACTAAGTAGCGTTGCAACTTCTAATCTTTGCGATATATCTTCAAGTTCTTTTATCGTGCACACGTCTTCAAAAAATCTTCTGCACTCATCTGTGCTTTTTAGTTTAAGTATTGCCTTAAATAAGCCGTCAAATTTTTTAATATCAAAATTTTCCATATCTACTTCCCTTTATAAAACTACTTGGCCTTTCGGTCCACCTTTATTTACTTTATCATTTTAGCACGCTAAAGTGATAAAGTCAACTATTTTGTTTAAGTTTTTTTATTTTTTTATAAAATTTAACTATTTTTCTTTTCTACTCAAGAATAAAGCGTATGAGAAGGAAGCAGTGTCCATGTGAAAATTTTTCATTCAACAATTTTCTTCCGTTTAAAATTCAAAAAGCAATAACTACTAGTTACTGCTTCCTGAATAATATATGATAAGGGGGAAAATGATGAGTGATTTCAATGCCAAATGGCTTTTGCCTTTCGACAGTAATACTATACATTATTCGACAAGATTTGTAAAGTTATTTTCAACGATTTTTGAAAATTTTCAACAAATTTTTTAATTATTTTTTAAAATTGTTAATAACTAACATTTATTGTTGAGCTTTAACATTTAGCTGAGCTTTTTGGAATTTTTTGTAAAAAAAGAAACAGCCTTTTCGACTGTTTCTTTCTAATGTTTTTGACTATTTGTCTGTTTCTAAACTCATTGCTTCATCTGCTGCTTCGTCTTCTTCTAAGATTCTACAGAATTCTTCAAACACTTCATCTAAAAGTGCTTCATCTTCTACAGGAAGAAGGTCTGCTGTTTCTTCATCATCGCCAGAAAGTTCAAAGATGATAAGGTCATCTTCTTCAATGCCGTCTATTTGTTCAGCAGGTTCAAAAGCAGAATAATTTTTTCCCTTATATTCTATTGTTCCAACAAAATAGAACTTAAGTTTTTTGCCGTCTTCTGTTGTAAGTTCAACAATTTCATCATCACATTCGCAACCACAATCGCAGTCGTGTTCATGTTCGTGTTCGCAGTCGCAATGTTCATCGCAACCACAAGTACATTTCTTTTCTTTATCGCTCATTTTTATATCTCCTTTATTAACTTTTCTATTTTTATCGTTTAAAAATCCTTGCAATATAGATGCGGCAGCCAAACTATCCACGTATAACTTGCGCTCCTGTCTACTTTTGCCTTGAGAAATCAGCGTTTCTTCAGCCTCAATAGAAGTGCACCTTTCATCAACCGAAAATATTTCAATTTTTAATAGTTCTTTAAGTTTGTCAATAAAAAACTTTGCACGAGTTGTTTGAATTGAGTCCGTCCCGTCAAAGTTAACGGGAAGTCCACAAACAAGTGCAGTTATTTCTTTTTGCTTAACAAGACTAGCAATATGCTCTAAATCGGTTTTTAGGTTTTTTCTAGAATAGGTTTCAACCGGCAAAGAATAAGTGTTAAACGGGTCTGAAACGGCAACGCCTATCCTTTTATCGCCTATATCTAAACATAAGAATCTTTCCACTTTTTTATTATAACATATTTTTAATAAATAATGCAATACTTTTAAAATAAAAATGGCAGTGATTACCACTACCATTTTATTTTTATTCTTGATTATTCTTTTTGGTTGACTTAGACATTTCTTCAACCTTTTGTTTAATCTGCTCTTCGCCGTCTCTAACCATTTGGCGAGTTTTTGCTGATTTTGTTGCTAACACTGCGCCACCTAAAACGCCAAGTAGCATACCACATAAAAACTTATCGTCCATAACTCCCCCTTTTAAGAGTTATTATGTGCGAATTTTGTCGATTTATGCACCACCACCCAACTTATCTAAGTGAACATAAACGATGTTTAGGCATATTTTCTAAGCGAGCATAAACGAGTTAGGCAAGGCTCGCTCTACAAAACGGATGAGATAGACCTTGTTGGTCATCGAAGTCAAATCGCAGAGCAGTAAACGAAGCATAACGATGTTTAGGCACGCTTAGATTGATAGTCTTCGATAGCTTTTTTAATTGCTTCTTCTGCCAAAACTGAGCAGTGGATTTTTTGTGATGGAAGACCACCTAAACACTCGATAACCTTTTTGTTTGTCACCTTTAATGCTTCTTCAATGGTCATGCCGATAATCATATCAGTTGCAGTTGAACTTGTTGCAATGGCTGCTGCACAGCCAAAAGTTTTAAATTTTGCATCAACAATAATATCGTTTTCAATTTTAAGTGAAATTTGCATAATGTCGCCACAGCTTGCATTACCAACTGTGCCAACACCACTTGCATTTTCTATTTCTCCAACGTTTTTTGGGTTTTGAAACGCTTGCATTACCTTTTCGTTATACATATTTTATTTCTCCTTCGCTTTTAAATAGTGGTGACATTTCTCTAAGTCTTTTTACTGCCGTTTTAATTGTTTCTACTGCATAGTCAACTTCTTCTATAGTGTTGTGCTTGCCAAACGAAAATCTTATTGAACCGTGTGCAAGTTCTTCTGGAAGTCCTAAACTAAGTAGCACGTGTGATGGTTCTAACGAGCCTGACGAACAAGCCGAGCCAGAAGAAACGCATATACCTGCTAAGTCAAGGCTAAACAAGATAGATTCGCCTTCTATAAACTTAAACGAGAAGTCTGCGTTTGCAGGAAGTCTATTTTCCCTTGGCCCGTTAAGTTTAACAAATGGAACTTCGCTTAGCACTCTATCAATAAAGTGGTCTCTCAAACTTGATACATACTCGAAATTCTTTTGCATTTCTTTATCGGCAATTTCAAACGCAGTGGCAAAGCCAACAATACCAGCAACGTTTGTTGTTCCACCACGCTTTGTTCTTTCTTGGTGACCACCCGTTAAAATGCTTTGCACTTTTACGCCGTTTCTAATATATAATGCACCAACGCCTTTTGGTCCATAAATCTTATGTGAACTCATGCTCATAAGGTCAACGCCCAAATCTTTAACGTCAATTTTAAGAACGCCTGCTGCTTGAACAGCATCGGTAAAGCAAATTGCACCAACTGAGTGTGCTATTTCGGCAATTTCTTTTATAGGCTCTATAGTTCCCACTTCGTTATTAGCAAGCATACAGCCCACAAAAATCGTGCCTTTTTTAACTATGCTCTTTAAGTGTTCTAAGTCGACAAAGCCATATTCATCAACCTTCATAAAGTCAACGTCAAAGCCTTCTTTTTTAAGTTCCTTTGCCGTCACTATCATTGCAGCATGCTCTATAGGACTTATTACAATGTGGTTGCCCTTATCCTTATATGCACGTGCAACGCCCCTTAATGCCCAGTTATCACTTTCTGTGCCACCAGCCGTAAAATAAAGTTCGTTTGGCTTGCAGTTTATAATTTTTGCAATGCTATCTCTAGCACTATCAACAGCCTTTGCACTCTCTCTGCCAAATGCGTGCTGACTGTTTGGATTGCCAAACACGTCAGTAAAATATGGCAACATCTTTTCTAACGCTTCTTTGCAAACAGGTGTTGTTGCAGCGTGGTCAAAATATATAGGTTTCATTAGCACTCCTTTTATCTTAGTTCACCTTTTATCATTTGCTCTAAGTTCATACTGTCCAAAAGTTGGTTTATTCCATCGTAAAGCTTTTTCCACACGTTGCTTGTCGGACAGCACTTACACTTACTATCTTTACTTACACATTCTATAATTTCCATATCATCTTCTAAGGCTCTCACCACTTCGCCAATGGTAATATCTTTTGGCTCTCTTGCAAGAAAATATCCACCACTAGCACCACGGCTTGCACACACGATATTCCTTTTTGATAACATTCTTAATATCTTTTCCAAATACTTGCCAGACACGGCAATATATTTTTCTAGCATACTTGCACTCACTAACCCATCAGGATAGTTTTTTGCCAAAATGTGGCATGCTATAAGCCCATAATGTGTTTTAGATGATAGTTTCATTTTTGTCAATTCCTTAATTGCAACTATTTTGGTTGCAATTGATATTATATACATATATTGCGTAAAAGTCAAACAAAAAATGCCCCCTCAAAAAGATTATTTTTGGTTGGACATTATTCATTTTAACAATTAGTTTATAAACTGTTTTTTAGTGCTTGACTTAAAAAATTTTCTTGCATCGCCAGCAGAATCACTTCCATATAAAAGAGCAATTAGTTTTAGATTTTCGCTTTCCAAAACGCCAATTCTCTGCTTTAGATATTGGTTTTCTTTTTGGATTTTACTTGATATTCTTTGAACGAGTCCGTCTATTTCAAATTTAAGTTTATCAAACTGCTGTTCACTTATAACCGATTGGCTTGTTTTTGGTTTAAGGTTAAATTTTACGTCCATTCCTTGCCCTTGTATTTGCATGGCTATTTCGGTCACTAGCTCAGGCTTGTGTTTAAGTGCGTTTCTAAACTTGTTTTGATATCTAAGTGCAGTTTTAGCATCGCCACCTGCCATTTGCATAATAATAGACCTGACAGAGTTTCCTCCCGTTTTACGCTCTAAAATAGTTTTTATAAGTTGTTTTTCTTCATTTTCATCAAATCCTTTGCTTTTGGCTATTTTTATTGCTTTGCCATTTAAATATTTTTGGCAAAACTCTTTGTCTTCTATGCTTTTTTTAGCTAAAGCATAATATAAATTTCTAACAGTGCCTTTTGCCTTTCCATGAATAGCGCCAAACTCTTCAAACACGCTAGATAACGAAGTGTCTTTTTGTTGCATTAAAAACTCTGCAAGAGCTAAAACGTCTTTTTGCTTATATCCATAAATCTTATCCATAATCCCCCCTATAAGTGTTTGTGGATAAATTATTGACATAATAAAGTTAAATTATACATATCTTTTAATATAATGCAATATTATTTTATTTCAGAGTTTTCTGCAATTATAAAAACAAATGGCACGTATGGTGGCAAAATTGATAAAACCATTAAAAAGTTTAATTTAGAAGAAAACACCTTTATAGAAATTTGCCCATTAAACAGAGCCGAATATCCAATAAGTTTTATGCTTGATAATAATTTTTTAACCAATCCACCAAACGGAGTTATTATCACCGACTTAAAGGGTGCTTTTATTATAAACTTTATTTGCCTTAATTCTTTTGCGCCGTTCAGCATAACCACCCAACAAAAATTTCCGTTTGCCGTTGCCACGGTTTTTAAAGAAAACGGACTTAAACTTTCAATTGAAACGCCAACCGACTTTTACACCCAAGCTTTTTTTATGCCAGACTCTGACGTAATCATAACCCCTTTTTTATTAAATGACAAACAATTTATAGCCGTGCATTTTTTGGAAAAAAATTTATTAACTTGCTTTTTAATTGAAGATAAAATAACTAAAGTTTTTTCTAAAAATATAGATGAGGTATGTTTTGAAAACGGGCTAAAGACCACGCAAAAATTTTTGGATATTGCTAAACATAAACTGATTATCGAGTGGGATTTTTTGGGTGGCAAACTAATCGCCAAAAGCACTAACGTAGAGCGAGATGAAAATTATAAAGTGGAAGATTTAAGCGATGCTATTATCCCCTATGCTTTTTTAGAAGAATTTTTAGTAGGGGGCAACGTTGATGAGTTTTTATGTGACGACTTAAAGAAAAACGCCGGCCACCTTAAAGGCTTTTTTGGTGAATATATTGGTGTTTTTCCACCTCCTGAGTTCAGAAGTATTGATGAGGTGGGACTAGTTTTTTGCAAAAGCGAAAACCAATATTTTGCAGAATATTTTAGTTTTGATATAGAAAACAAAAAAATTTGTAATATAAAAAAAGTCTAGTAATGTTTTACTAGACTTTTTTGTTTGTTGATTTAATTTTTATGCGTTTAATAAAGCAATAAATTCATTATAATTTAAACTAAACGCTTGTTGCATATAATCATATCTATCATATAGATAAAGTCTTACGTAGTCGTAATTTAATTGGCCCCTTTCCCCGTGCCACATTTGACTATCTAAAAGTGCAATATCCTCAATTACTTTTTTATATTCACCCAAATAATCTGCAACGCTTAAAATGTTTTGCTTTATAGCATTAAATCTTGTTTGCAATTTTTGATAATTTTCTTGAGTCTTAAAGAATTTAGAATAGATTGGTGATTTTTGCATAAGTGTAAGGCTTTTTGCACTTTCTATTTCGGAAATATCATATCCAGCATCAAACTTAGATGACATAGACCAGTCAAAATCCCAAACAGGGCCAAACTTTAACTTGCCGTTTTGTGTTTTATGCAAATATATACTTCCCCAAGCATTATCTTGGCTGTGCATTATTTCGTTTACTAAATAATAATCAATAAGACTATCTTCATCAACCAAATCATCAAATCCTACAGGTTGAGCTTTAAAACTTACGCTGACTTTTTCGCCTGTTTTTAACGTTTCAAACACAGCGTTTACGTATTCATTAATATAATCGTAAACTTTGTCTTCGGTTGCTGTTTTTCCCCTTTCATCACTTTCTGGATATTTTATTTCTACAGGATAAAAATCATTTACATAAAAGTTATCAACGCCTGTCACACCTTCTAAGTGTGCGTTTCTATCCATTTCAATTAAGAAAGGAAAATCGTTGTCAACACTTACGTCAAAATCGGATTCAACGTTAGCCCTACCTTCTTTTTCATCAATTTGTTCGCACAAAAGATACAAGCCCTTAAATTGGTTGTTTATAATCAATGCAACGTGATTAGGTGTTGGCGTAAAATCAAGATTATCAAATTCTTTAGCAAGACTAAATGCGGTATAATTCTTTATATAAGAAATATCAAGATAATCGGCAAGCAAAACCCAGCTTTTATTTTTTTCTAAGCCTAAAACTGATTTCTTTTTGTCAAACTTAATTCTAAATGGTTGTTTTTTAAGAAGTTTTGTGCTGTTTCCACGAAGCCTTATGCCAACACTGTCTTCATCTTCATAACTTCCTTTCATACTAACCGAAAAGTTCTGGCTTGGGTTAGCGCAATTTGTTATTGAAAAAGAACAATTTAGATATTCCTCTTTAGTTTTTGGAAGTTGATTATTCTCGGTGTTAATTTCAACAACAGGAATTTGCAAATGGTCTAAATACAAGCTGACAAACTGTTCTTTTGTCATTTTTGGTCCAGCCACTTTGTACGTTGTAAAAGTTCCTACAAATGAAGAAAGCACAAAAGTCATTGCTATAAGTATAGAAATGCTAAACCTTAAAATGCTTGCGCTAGAGTTTTTACAATTATTATCATTTATATTGCACTCATTTGCTTTTTGATTACAGCAACACTTCTTAAATAATTTTGATAAAACAAATAGAAGTGTACAAATTACAAATAGCGCAGTTATTATATATCCAAAATGTCTTGAAAGGTTAGAAAATCTATTAAGAACTATTAGAGTGTTAAGCACGTAAAAAGTTATGCCAAACGCCAAATAAAGACTCGTGCCTAAATTTCTCTTTTTGTAAAATTTATGTAATGATATAGCCAAAACAATGCTTACGGCTATCATATAAACAACGTTTGCAATTTGACACAAAACGCTGTCAAAACCATAAAATTTAGCAAAAATTAAAACTAGTGTTGTTGGAATTGAAATGGCAATGCTTAAATAAATTATAGGCTTTATTTTGTGACGTCTAATAAATGTGCTTACAATAATAAGTGCACTTGACACAAACATAAATATTGCGCCCAACAGATAGTTTATGTTTAAGAAAACGTATCCTAATGCAATTGACAAAACTACGCCAAAGTTGATTATTGCGTTAATCCACGATTTTTTGTTTGATAAAATTCCATAAATTAAAATTGCCACACCTGTCAACGCAAGCGCAACGGCTCCGAGCACTCTAAAAAGCACAGCGTCTACTAAAAAATCGTAAACCCCACAGACCCCAGCAAGCATAGCAAATATTGTAATAATTATCGCCAAATATTTCTTCATAAATCTTCCTTTTAATTTTTTCTGTGTTTAAATCAAAAAATGGTTTGGTGCTTAGCCAAACCATTTACTTAATTTATGTTAATTATTTAACTTTAGCACCTAATATTTTTGCAGCAATTTCGCCATCGCTGTTGATAGGAACTTGTATTTCATAAGGATTGTAGCAAACGTACTCACTACTGTTTTCTTTTGTTTCAAACAAATCATCAAATCCGTCTTTATCGAAATCCTCTAATTTACCCTTTACGCAGTGGAAAGTTAAGCCATCACCGTTTGTACCATAATCGCCCGTGTAATAAATAACGTAAGTTTCGTAATTAACATCGGTAAAGATTTTTGTTAAAGCATCAAACGTTTCAACGTTGTCGCTATCATTAACGTCGTATTGACCGAAAACACAGAAATAATCGTTATAGCTTGACATTGTGTAAGAAGGAATAAACCATGTTGCGCTACCTGTGTTCATACCTGTGCTACCTTGATTGAAGTTGCTATCTTGAGCAGCCCAAGTTCTCCAAAGACCGATAGAACCCTTTTGATTTTTTAAGTTTGAACCTGTTGTTCCACCATATTTAAATTCGCCTTGGATATTAGGCTTTTTGTCGTTTAGATAAAAACCTTCGTTTTCTGCTCTGCCATCATATTTTAAGTCGCCAATCATAAATTGGTTTCTATAGTTTGACATTTTATAGAAAACCGTGTCGTTATAATAACCAGCTTTTAAATAGCTAGATATAGCGTCAACTGTTTTTGGTGCAAGATGACGATAAAGTTCTATTTCAAATGTATAGTTCTTCATTTCTTCATCTTCAAAGTCATACATAACAATGCTTATATCAACTTCTTCAATATCTTCTCCACACGCAGTAAGCCCAAACATACATACTAACGCAAGCATGATTGCAACTACGTTTATAAATAATTTTTTAAGTCTGCTCATAAAATTCTCCAAATCTACACTGTTTGTAGATAAATATTATACAAAACTATTTTACCGATTTTTTTGCACTTTGTCAATAAAACTAAAGTAATTCCTTGCATTTAAATTTGTAGTTTGTTATTTTTTACTGGTTTTTTTTGTTAAATTTTTGTTTTTTTTATTTTGCTGTTAATTTTTTGTTTACGTTAATAACTTTTTGCTTATTTTTAAGCAAACTTTTCACAATTTGTTTTTACAAAAAATAAAAGTGGACTTAATTTTTAAGTCCACTTTGTATTTGATTTTTGTTAGTAGAATAAAATTATTCAGCAACAACTGTAGCGCCAGCTTCCTTGAACTTAGCAATCATAGCGTCAGCTTCTTCTTTAGAAGCGCTTTCTTTGATTACTTTGCCATCTTCAGCAAGAGCCTTAGATTCTACAAGACCTAATCCTGTAACTTCTTTAATTACTTTGATAACACCAATCTTGTTGCCACCAACTTCTTTAAGAACTACTTTGAATTCTGTCTTTTCTTCAGCAGCAGGAGCAGCTTCAGCAGGACCAGCAGCAACTGCAACTGTTGCAGCAGCGCTTACACCAAATTCTTCTTCTATTGCTTTAACGAGTTCGTTGAGTTCGATAACTGTCATACCTTTAATTTCTTCTAACATTTTTTGAATATCTGCCATTTTTCTTTCCTCCTAATAATGGTTAATTTTTTAATTTAATAATTTGCAATTAAGCATTTTTTTCTGCGACTTGATTAAGCGCAATAGCGAGTGCTCTTGGAAGACCAAGTAATGCACTTGCAAGCATAGCGTAAAGTTGTTGTTTTGATGGAATTGCACCAAGTGCCTTAACGCCATTTACATCTAATCTCTTACCTTCAAAATAAGCGCTCTTAATAACTACCTTATCTTGATATTTCTTTGCTGCATCTGCAACTACTTTTGCAGCGCCTGTTTCATCAGAGCCGAAAGCTACTGCTGTTGGGCCGTTCAAATCATCGTTGAAATCTGTGATTCCTAAAGATTCAAACGCTTTTCTGATAAGTGTGTTCTTGTAAACCTTGTATTCTACGTTATTCTTTCTAAATTCACGACGAAGTTCTGTATCTTCTGCAACTGTTAAGCCACTGAATTTTACGAAAACAACTGATTTTGCGTCTTGAAGTTTTTCTTTAATAACGCCAGATAATTCTATTCTTGCCTCTTTACTTGCTGACATCTTATTACCTCCTTTTTTTAATGAACACGCCCTTGCATCCGAAACAGAACACAAGGGCATAAACTCAAGTTTTATACTTCTTTTTTCTGCCTCGGCAGGTTTGCGATAAATCACAATTACATATTACCTACTGTCTTGGGCTATTTAATTTACTTTGAAATTATAACACTAAAACTTTTAATTGTCAACTAAATTTTAGCGTTAATTTTTACGCCAGGGCCCATTGTGCTTGCAAGAGCAACGCTCTTAACGTATTGACCCTTAGCTGCAGCTGGTTTAGCCTTAACGATTGCTTCCATAAGAGCTTCGTAGTTTTCTTTAAGCTTTTCTTGACCGAAAGATTTTTTACCGATAGCGCAGTGGATAATTGCGTTTTTGTCAAGTCTATATTCAACCTTACCTGCTTTTGTATCTTTGATTGCTTTAACAACGTCCATTGTTACTGTGCCTGACTTAGGGTTTGGCATAAGACCTTAAGGACCTAAAACCTTACCGATACGACCAACTAAACCCATCATGTCTGGTGTTGTGATGATAACATCATAGTCAAACCAGTTTTCAGATTGAATTTTTTGAATCATTTCTTCAGCACCAACAAAGTCTGCACCAGCTTCTTTTGCTTGGTCTGCTTTTTCACCTTTAGCAAGAACTAAAACTCTTACGTTTTTACCTGTTCCGTTAGGGAGAACTAAAACGCCTCTAACTTGTTGGTCTGCTTGCTTTGGGTCAACGCCTAAACGAACGTGAAGTTCAACTGTTTCATCGAACTTTGCTTTTGCAGTATTTAAAACAATGTCAATTGCTTCGTTAACTTCATAAAGTTTTGCTGTTTCGATAGTTTTTGCACTATCAACATATTTTTTTCCGTGTTTCATTTTTCTTTTACCTCCTGTGGTACGTTCGGGCAAAACTTGCCCTCCCACTTATCTGTTATTAGTCTACTACTTCAACGCCCATACTTCTTGCTGTACCAGCAATCATGCTAATAGCTGCTTCTAATGTATTTGCGTTAAGGTCAGGCATCTTAACTTTTGCAATTTCTTCAACTTGTGCCTTAGTAATCTTTGCAACCTTGTTCTTGTTTGGTGCTGCACTTGCGCTTTCAATTCCACAAGCCTTCTTGATAAGAACTGGTGCTGGTGGTGTCTTCAAGATAAATGTGAACGAACGGTCTTGATAAATTGTCATTACAACAGGAATTATAAGGCCTGCTTGGTCTTGTGTCTTAGCATTGAATTCCTTTGTAAAGCCAGGAATGTTGATGCCGTGAGGACCTAATGTTGAACCAACCGGTGGACCAGGTGTTGCCTTGCCCGCAGGAAGTTGTAATTTAACGATTGCCGTTACTTTCTTTGCCATAATTGTTTCCTCCATTTGGTGGTGCTCTCGTTGTGCCAGTGTAAAAAGATTTAACACAACTCCCACTTTATAACAACGGCCTAAAGCCGATTGTTTGTTTTTTTCGTTTTGTATATATATTATATATTATGTTTAGCGCTTTCGCACTTTTTTAAGCAAGTCCAACTAGTTTTGTGCTTGTTCGCTTGCTACGTTAACCTTTTTAACTTGAACAAAAGTTAATTCTACGTCAGTTTTTCTGCCGAACATTTCAACGTTTACCATAACCTTTTGTTGACCTTCAATAATTGAAGTGACAACGCCAACGAAAGATTCAAGTGGACCAGACACAATTTGAACTGTGTCGCCAACAGTAAAGTCAATTTCAACAGCAACTTCTTCTAACCCCATTCTTGCAACTTCTTCATCAGTGAGAGGAAGAGGTCTGCCTTGTGGACCAACGAAACCCGTTACGCCCCTAGTATTTGTGACCAAATACCAAATGTCGTTAGAATAAATCATTTTTAAGAATACGTAGCAAGGGAATTTCTTTCTTTCAACAATTTTCTTTTTGCCACTTGCTTTTTCTTCCAAAGTTTCTTCTGTTGGAATTTTGATTTCAAAAATGTTTTCTTGTAAGTTATTATTCTCAATAAGTTTTTCAAGACTATCTTTAACCATAGCCTCATAACTTGAATAAGTATGAATAACGTACCATCTTGGTTGTTCTGCCATATAACTAACCCCTTGGTGCAACGAGCTTGAGTAGCTCGAGCAAACCTGTATCAAAAGCAAAAATAACAACTAAGAAGCAAAGCACCACTGCAAGCACAACGCCTGTCTTTTTTACGACGTTAGCAAAAGTTGGCCAAGCCACTTTTTTCAATTCTGAAAAAACGTCTTTAGCCTTCATGCCAAATCTCTTAAAGAAATTAGGTTTTTTGTTCTTCTTTTTGTCTTTTTTTACTTCTTTTTGTTGAGCAGGCGTTTGCACTTCAACGAAATCGCCCTTAACAACGTCTTTATTCTTTTTCATTACTCTTGCCCCTTAAAATTTGTACCTTTAAAAAGGTAAGTCAGCGAAGAAAAAATTCTTACTTCGCTTCCTTATGAGCCGTATGCTTTTTGCAGAATTTGCAATACTTTTGCATTTCTAATCTTTCAGCATCGTTCTTCTTGTTTTTAAAAGTATCATAGTTTCTCTGTTTACACTCTGTGCAAGCGAGAGTTATCTTTTGTCTTGCGCCTTTTGCTGCCATAATGCACCTTCCGAACATCAAAAAATTAACACCCCGAAACGAGATGCTAATTGATTTTATCAAAAATATAAAATTATGTCAAGTTTTTTTAAGGTTTTTTATAACTTTTTAAATAAAAATTAATATTTTTTACACCTTTTACTATATTTTGCTCTTTATTATTTTTTTGCCACTACATATAGTCTTTTTTACAAGCGTTCTTTATGCCTTTTTATAAAAATTCAGATAGTTTTGAATAAATATTTGCCTTTTTTATTATTTCTTCTATCTTTTCTTGACTAAGCGTGGTTAGTTTTTTTCCATTTTCATAAACCACCACTTGATTTACGGCACGAACGTCTAGCATTGCCACTAGTTTTTTGATAATTATATCTTTATCAACGGCATGCGTTATATAAGGCATGCCCCTTTTTAGATTTTCACTAGAAAGGCTTGAAAATATTTTTACGTATTTGTTTTCCTTTTCTCTGCTAAAAGTCCCAAAGCACACAAACAGCGAAAAGAATAAGAGCGAAAAATTTAACGTCCCATTTGTTAAACTTAAAACAAAACTCAATAGCAAAAATCCAGAAAAAGCTCCACCTATAATTTTACAGATTGTAAACGCTTTATTATACTCAAGATTTTCGGCAAGAACACAAAAGACAATTCTTCCTCCGTCAAGTGGATAAATTGGCAATAAGTTAACTAGCGCCATTGATAAATTTGCATAAACAACTACGTCGGTATAAGCATAACAGTTAGGATATATCCACCACGTTGCAATGAAGAACAAGCTTACGGCAACGTTAATTAATGGTCCGGCAATAGCGACCTTTACTTGGTCACGAAACCTAAGCCCTTCTATATTGCCAACTACCACTGCCCCAAAAGGCATAAGCGTTATTTTATTTAGCCTATAACCTAAGCTTGCGCTTACAAAAGAGTGCCCTAATTCATGAACGACAGCCGTTGCCGTGCAAATAATAAATATAAAAATTTGACCGGTTATGGCATAGAAAAACCCCAGCACGAAAAATAGTGGATGAATGGATAATTTTATGCCTGCCATACCACCACGTTGTCAACAACGCTATAATCATCTAACAACTCACCTTGGCTATCTACAAAGCAAATGGTTGCACCATCTGGCTCTAAATATCCCACAGGTATGTTGCGATACACAGATTCGCCTTCGTTTACATAAACGTATTCTACGTTTGTAATTATGCTTTTAAAGTTTTGGCTATGTGCAATTTCAATATTATATTTACCATCGCCAATTGGTGTAATTTTTTCCACAACGCCGTCACAAGGCGCATAAACACTGCCTTCTCCAACAAAAGTGACAACGCCTTCATTTACAACAACCCCTTTATTATCGCCCATAGAAATTACCGGAGAAAAGTCGCTATATTCACGGGTGTCCACCACTGCATTTTCCGTGCCGAAAACACCACGCAAAAATACGTTTATTCCACTATCTTTATAAATGGCGTTTGTTAAAAATATTGTGGCGACAAGCACGCCTATTATTGCAAGCTGAACGCCAACGATGGTAAACTTAAAAGGCGTTTTTTTACTTTTTGGTTTTGTAAAATAAACGTTAGAAGTATTTTGTTCTAAGCTTTGATTGTCCGTTTCTATTGGCTGTACTTCTTGAACGGCAAGCTCTGTTTGGTCAGAAAAAGCAACCAAACTAGTTTGATTACTCTGCATTAGGTTTTCATCTAAATCTTGCTCTGAATTAACCTTTTTTAACAATTCTGCTTTAACAAGCTCATCATTTATCTTTTTCTTTCTGCGAAATTTTTTCTTTTTTGGCAAACTGCTTACACTGCAAGTTGAAACAGGGATTTCAAGCATAGATGCATATTGTAATTTTTGGTTCATTTTTGCTCTCCTATTCGTTCGTTTTATAAATCTATATGTAAGTTTTTTATCCGTTATGACAAAAAAACCACAAGGCAAACTTTCCTTGTGGTAATTTTTTTGTTTAATTATTTAGTTTAACGTCGGTTTTTAGCAGTTAAATAATTTTTGAATTAATTTATATCCTTCTTTTTCAAAAATCTTTGTGTCTGATGCAAATTGCTCGTCATAGCTATCCACACCCTTAACTTGTTTTTTGCTGTTATATAAAACGTAAGGAACAGGGTCTGAACAGTGCGTTTTAATAGAGAGTGGCGTTGGATGGTCTGGCAAAATCAAAAAGGCAAAATCTTCACCCATTTCTTTTAATCCATCATAAATAATTTTTACAACGTTATCAATTTGCTCTATTGAATAGATTTTATTTTTTGCATCGCCATGATGACCACACTCGTCTGGTGCTTCCATATGTAAATACACAAAGTCTAATCCATTTTTTAATCCTTCAACGCAAGCGTTTGCCTTTCCAACAAAGTTAGTGTCGTAGTTGCCCGTTGCCCCCTCTACTTCTATAACATCCATTTTGGCGAGTTTACCTATGCCTTTAAGAAGGTCTACTGCCGAAATTATACCACCTTTAAGTGAGAATTTGTCATAAAAACTTTCAAGATTAGGTTTTGTGCCATCACCCCAAAACCATAATGAGTTTGCTGGGTTTTTGCCTTGCTCTATCCTTTTTTTGTTGATTGGGTGGTCCTTTAAAAGTTCATAAGATTTTTTCATAATCTCTAAAAGCTCTTTTCCACCTTCGCTCGTTGGCAAATGCCCGTTTATAGGCTTGCCCGTTATGTCGTGTGGTGGAGTTAAATCACCCATCAAACTGCCGTTATCTATAACCATACAATGCCTATAGCTTATACCTGCGTAAAGCGTGTATTTCTCATTGTTTAAGTGACTTGCTAAATATTTAATTAGTTCAGTTGCCTCTGCCGTTGATATTTCGCCAGCGCTATAATCTATCATAGTTTTGTCGGCATATTCACTTTCATCTGACAGCGTGACAAGATTTGCCCTTGCCGTTATGTCTGTGTCTTTTAAGGCTATGCCGATAGATGCTGCCTCAAGTGGAGAACGCCCAGAATAGCAGTCTAATGGATTATAACCTAAAACCGAAAGGTTTGCAACGTCAGAGCCTGGTTTTAATGAACAAGGCACAGTTTGACAAAGCCCCACTTCGCTAACTTTTGCCAAGCTATCGATAAAAGGCTTGTTTGCAAGCATAAGTGGCGTTTTATCACCCAAAAAACTTTGGCGATAATCTGCCATGCCGTCCCCTAAAATTACAACGTATTTCATAATGCACCCCAATCAATAGGCGTTTTGCCTATTTTTGTTAAGTATTCGTTAGTTTTTATAAAATGACCACACCCAAAAAAGCCGTTATATGCAGAAAGTGGACTTGGGTGAACGCTTTCTAAAACTAAATGTTTTGTTTGGTCTATAAGCGTGTTTTTGCTTCTAGCATTTGCACCCCAAAGCAAAAACACCACTCCTTCTCTTAGGCAAGAAATCTTTTTGATAATGCTATCGGTAAACTGCTCCCAACCTTTACCTTTATGTGAGTTTGCCTGATGTTCTCTCACCGTTAGAACCGAGTTAAGAAGCAATACGCCCTGCTTTGCCCAGCCCGTTAAATCACCACTTTCGCCCATTTCTATGCCGAGTTCGCTATTTATCTCTTTATAGATGTTAACTAGCGACGGTGGTCTATCTACACCCTTTGGCACCGAGAAAGATAGCCCCATTGCTTGACCTACGTTATGATAAGGGTCTTGACCAATAATAACAACCTTAACGTTTGAAAATTCGGTTAGTTTCATGCTGTTAAAAATATCAAACATAGATGGGTAAATTGTGTGTGTGGAATATTCTTTTTTCAAAAATTCCCTTAGCTCTAAATAACTTTTAGAAGAAAATTCTTGCTCTAAAATCTTATCCCACTCAGGCGTAATTTTTATCATTTTCTTTCCTTTATGTCGCTTTTTAATATAATATCACATTTTAATTGACAAAATCAATTTAATTATATATACTTAACTAAATTAATTTTACATACTTTAAGGAAAGCTTTTCATGAATTTATATGACGTAATGCTTATAGCAGTTGCACTTTCTATGGACGCAGGTGCTATAACAATCTCAAATTGCTCGGTGTACAAAAACTCTTTAAGCGCAAAAAAACAATGGTCAATGCCTATCTTTTTTGCAATTTTTCAAGCAGTTATGCCACTTATCGGCTTTTTCCTAGGCAGTTTGTTAACCTTTATCCGTGGCGACTTTGCAAGCTACCTTTCAAGTGCCATTTTCTTTATTTTATCTGGCAAAATTTTTATTGATATTATTAAGGATGCAAAAGAAAAAACTTGCACTCTCGCTGAAGCAAAAGAAGAACGTGAAAAAGAGAAAAAAGTCCAAAACTTAACATTTTTGGTTTTAATCTTGCAAGGCATTGCAACGAGTATCGATGCACTTGTTATAGGAATTACTTTTGCCCAACTAACCTTTTCTATCTGGCTTGCAATCTTAGTTATTGCAGTTATAACCTTTATAATTGTTGGGCTTTGCGTTTTGTTTGGCAAAAAACTTGGGCTTGCGTTTGGAAAATATGCAGACTTTGTGGGCGCCTTTATCCTTTTATTTTTAGCAATAAAATCATTAGTTGAAGTATTTTAATATCACACCAATTTAATTAAAAACTAATAGCCAGCGAAAATTCGCTGGCTATTTTTATTTACTTTTTTATTTATTAAATTCTTTTTGCTATTGCCTTTAAGAATTCTTTTGAAGAAAGTTTTTTAGGATTTACTCCTTCTTTCTTGAAAAGCCCCACAAGGTCGCCTGTCATTTCGCCATTTTCGATAGTTTCAATAGTTGCTTTTTCAAGCCTACTTGCAAAGTCAACAAGGTCAGATAAATTATCTAATTCACCACGCTTTCTTAAAGCGCCTGACCAAGCAAAAATTGTTGCAACAGGGTTTGTTGAAGTTTCTTCGCCCTTAATATATTTATAGTAATGGCGTGTGACTGTTCCGTGCGCTGCTTCATATTCATAAATTCCGTCTGGAGAAACCAAAACGCTCGTCATCATTGCTAAACTTCCATAAGCCGTTGCGACCATGTCGCTCATAACTTCGCCGTCATAGTTTTTGCAAGCCCAAACGATTCCACCTTCACTTCTAACGATTCTTGCAACAACGTCGTCAATTAAAGTGTACATATACTCAATGCCAGCACTAGCAAATTTTTCTTTATATTCTTCGTTATAAACTTGTTCAAAGATAGCCTTAAAGTTGCCATCGTAAACCTTGCTTATGGTGTCTTTTGTAGAGAACCATAAAGGAAGCTTCATGTCAAGTGCATAGTTAAAGCAAGCACGAGCAAAACTCATAATAGACTTATCTGTGTTGTGCATTGCCATAACAACGCC
>JAZKZI010000027.1:0-18841 GCA_045612585.1 Christensenellaceae bacterium
GTTGCACCGATTGTAAGAATTGTCACGTCGCTACCAACTCTCTTGATATCTGGTTCGCCAAGTGGAATTTCATAATATCCTTCTGGAACGCCTTCTTTTCTAAATTCTTCGCCCTTGTCGTAAATTCTTTGGCTTTCAAAGAAGATAACAGGGTCTGTTCCGTTTAATGCAGAGTTCATTAAACCCTTAGCATCATAAGGTGTTACAGGGAAGCAAACTTTAAGTCCTGGAACGTGTGCAGGAAGTGCAACCCAGTCTTGTGAGTGTTGAGCACCATACTTAGCACCAACAGATACACGGAGAACAACAGGCATCTTCAAGATACCACTACTCATAGCTTGCCATTTAGCAAGTTGGTTAAAGATTTCGTCGCCTGCTCTACCCATAAAGTCAGCGTACATAAGTTCGATAATTGCTCTACCACCGCAGAGACCATAACCAACAGCAGAAGAAACGATTGCAGCTTCTGAAATTGGAGAGTTAAAGAGTCTATGATATGGAAGTGCTTCTGTTAAGCCCTTATAAACGGCGAATGCACCACCCCAGTCACGAACGTCTTCACCATAAGCAGTAAGCGTTGGGTCTTTATAATATTTATCAATGATAGCTTCAAATAAGCCGTCACGGATGTTATATCTCTTCATGTTAGAAACTTGGTTGCCCTTTTCGTCAAACGCATAACGTGATTTACCAGCGATTTGTTTAACTCTTGGGTTTTCTTCCATAGGCATTTTAACGTCTTTGCCAACTTCAACTGGTCTATCACCCATGCTTTCAACACTGCCGTTAGAGAACATTAAGTCTTCAACGTAATATGGGTCTTTCTTGAAATCAAGATATGGAGATTCAACAGGGTCAGCAGCAAGTTTGCAGAGTTTGAGCATTCTTTCTTTAATGCCAGCAATGATATCGTCGAATTTGCCATCGCTTTCAACCTTAGCGTCAACGAGTGCTTTTCTATATGTTACCATTGGGTCATATTGCTTCCAGTTTTCAAGTTCTTCAACTGTTCTATAGCTCATAGCGTCTGATGGAGAGTGACCAGCATAACGATATGTTACAACGTCAAGAAGAACTGGGCCGTCGCCATCAACTAAAATCTTCTTCTTTCTCTTCATTGCGTCAATTACTGCAAGTGGGTTAAATCCATCAACTCTTTCAGCATAAAGTTGTGTTGGAGAAATACCAGCGCCAAGACGAGCAAGGAAATCATAAGCCATTGTTTCGCCTCTTGTTTGGCCACCCATACCATAACCATTGTTAAAGAAGTTAAATAAGATTGGAAGACCGCCTTTCTTTTCCCAAAGTTGACGAAGTTGGTCCATAGCAGCAAAGTTCATAGATTCATAAACAACACCACAACCAACAGCGCCGTCACCTACGTTAGAAATAACGATACCTGGCTTGTCGTTAACCTTTTTATATAAAGCAGCACCAAGAGCAACAGGAGCAGCACCACCAACGAGTGCGTTGTTTGGATAGATACCGAATGGTAAGAAGAATACGTGCATTGAACCACCCATACCTCTGTGGAAACCTGTTCTACGAGCAAAAATTTCACTCATGAATCCATAGAGAAGGAAGTCAACTGCTAAGTCTTTAACGTTGCCTGTCTTGTTGAGTTTTTCAACAGGAGCAAGTGTTTCGCCACCCATAAAGTCTTTCATGATTTGATAGAGTTTATCTTCTGGCAATTTATTGATTGATGCAAGACCACGAGCCAAAACTTCGCTGTGGCTTCTGTGTGAACCAAAAGTCATATCGTCCATATCAAGGATATATGCTTGACCAACAGCTGCTGCTTCTTGTCCCATTGACAAGTGTGCAGGACCTGGGTATGAGTGCTTAAAGCCTTGATATTCGTTTTTGATTTTGATATCGTTAATCATGCTTTCAAATTCTCTAAGCATTGCGATGTCGTTAAAAATACGAACAAAATCTTGCTTAGAAAAATTTTCTTTTTCGTCTTTAATAGACTTGTTGTAAACGTTTACAGGAATATCTGTAAATTGAATTTTGCCTTGTGCCCTTATAAAATTAGGGTCAATTATTAAATTCTTTGGCATTTTTATATCTCCTTATAATTTTTAACTAATTAGATTTGGAAAATCGCTTCTCTAACGATTTCACATACTGTTGGGTGTGGGAACACCAACTTCTTAATGTTTTCGATATCAACTTCAAGGTCAACCATTGCAGAAACTGAAACGATAAATTCGCCTGCATAGCTACCGATGATGTGTGCACCGATAAGTGTGTTTGTCTTTTTGTTGATAACTAATTTACAAATACCATTAAGGTCTGTGTTTTCAGCAATATATCTGCCAGAGAAAGTCATTGGGATTGAAACGCATTTAACGTCTAAGCCCTTTTGTTTTGCACTTTCTTCTGTTTCACCAACAGAACCAACTTCTGGGTTTGTATAGATAACTGATGGAATAACGTTATAACGAACACGGTCTTTCTTGCCGATAATGTTATTAACTGCAACTTCTGCTTCTCTATAAGCTGTGTGAGCAAGCATGATTTTAGCGTTAACGTCGCCTACTGCATAAACGTTAGCAACGTTTGTTTTCATCATATCGTCTGTGATGATAGCGCCTCTATCCATAGCAACGCCGATATTTTCTAAGCCGATGCCTTGTGTAACTGCTCTTCTACCGATTGAACAGAGAACTTTATCAGCCATAACTTTTTCAACTTTGCCGTCTTTTTCATAAACAACGCCGTCTTTTTCAACTGCTGTAACTTTTGCACCGAGCTTGAATTCCACGCCTTTCTTTTCTAGGCTCTTTTGTAAGATTGAAGAAATTTCGTTTTCTGTTGGACCAGCAATTTTGTTAAGCATTTCTACATCAGTAACTTTTGAGCCAACTGATGAGAAGTAGCTTGCCATTTCAAGACCGATAACACCACCACCGATTACAACCAATTTTTCAGGGATAACTGTTAAATCTAAAACTTCTCTGTTTGTCATAACGAGGCCAGCTTCGAGATTTTCTCTAAGACCTGGGATTGGTGGAACTACAGGCATAGAACCTGTTGCAATGATTAAGCGCTTAGCAATGAATTTTTCTTCGCCAGCCTTAATGATATATCCTTCGTCAGCCTTACCTTCGATAAAGCCTTCTGTTTCTTTCATAACAACTTTGTTTCTCTTAAGTTGTGATTTAACGCCAGATACGAGCATTTTAACAACGCCGTTCTTTCTTTCAACAACGAACTTTTGGTCAACAGTTGCTTTTCCGTCAATATTAACGCCATATGCACTTGCGTGGTTAGCATAGTCAAAAACTTTTGCAGAGTTAAGGAAAGTTTTACTTGGAACGCAACCTTCGTTTAGGCAAACGCCACCAAATGCTCTTTTTTCAATTACCATTGTTTTCAAACCAGCGTGACCAGCTCTTTCAGCTGCAAGATATCCACCAGGGCCACCACCGATTACGATTAAATCAAAGATTTCCATTTGTTTTCTCCTTATATATTAGATTGAATCAGCCATTAGGTTAATGCTGAAGTTTTCGAGATAATCTTTTAAGTCTTTCAAGAATCTTGATGCAGGTGCACCGTCAAGTGCTCTGTGGTCATAAGAAAGTGAAAGTGCCATTGCTGTATAAGGAATGATTTCGCCATCTTTGCCAAGTTTAATTCTTGTTTCTAATGTATTTACACCCAAGATACCTGTTTGTGGTGGGTTTACAACAGGTGTAAAGCTTTCAATACCCATTGTTCCTACGTTACTGATAGTAAAGCTACCACCTGTTAAGAGTTCTGGAGCAAGTTTGCCTTCAATTGCATCTGTTGAAAGTTTTTTAGACTTAATTGCGATTTCAGATAATGTCATTGTATCAGCACCGAAAAGTGTTGGAACTAAAAGTCCTCTTGGTGTGTCTGTTGCAATGCCCATATTTACGTGGTCAAAATAACGCATTGTATCGCCGTTGATGAGGTGAGCATTTAAATCTCTATGTTTCTTTAATACTCTTGATGCAGCGTATACGATAATGTTATTGATTGTGATTGATGGGAGTTTAAGTGTTTCTGCATTATCTTTAAGCATCTTTCTAAATGCCATAATGTTTGTGCAATCGAAAGAAATTGTATGTGTAAGTTGTGCCATTGTTGAAAGGCTCATTACCATGTTCTTAGCAATAACCTTTCTAATGTTAGACATCTTTTCATCTTTATAAGCTTTGAAGTCATCGCTAGCTTTTGCTGGAGCAGCAGCAACTTGTTCAGGTGCTTTTGCTGGAGCAGCAACTGGTTCAGCCACAGCCTTAGGATTAACACTAGCTTCTCTAACGTCTCTTTCAATGATTCTGCCGTTAGGACCTGTTGCAGTTGCGCTACTTAAATCAACACCAAGTTTTTCTGCTAAGTTCTTTGCTCTTGGAGAAGCGAAAACTTTACCTTCTGCATTTACTGTAGCTGTAGGTGCTGCTGCAGCTGCTGTTGTAGCTACTGGAGCGCTTGCTTTAATTTCTTGAGCAACAGTTTCTTGTGCACCGTCTGGTGATAAACCAGAAGCATCTTCACCGTGTGGGCCAACAGCACATACGTTTGTGAGTACTGGAACTTCATCGCCTGCTTCACAGAAGATTGCTAAAACTTCGCCTTCTACTTCTGCTTGATAGTCGAATGAAGATTTGTCTGTTTCATATGAGAACATAATATCGCCAACCTTAACGCTATCGCCAACCTTAACTTTCCATTCTGTTAAGATACAGCTTTCAACAGTAATACCAGCCTTTGGCATTGCAACTGGTTTTACGTTAGGATTAACTGCCTTTTTAGGTGCTGGTGCACTTGCAGGTGCTTGAGCTGGTGCTTCAGCCTTAACTTCTTGAACTTCTACTGCTGGTGCGCCGTTTGGTGCAAGTGCTGAATAGTCTTCACCCTTAGCGCCAACTACTGCTATGTTTGTAAGAACAGGAACTTCATCGCCTGCTTCACAGAAAAGTGCTAAAACTTCGCCTTCTACTTCTGCTGTTAGGTCAAAAGAAGATTTGTCTGTTTCATAAGTAGCAAGAACGTCGCCAACCTTAACAGCGTCGCCAACTTTTACTTTCCATTCTGTTAAAATACAACTTTCAACAGTTATACCTGCTTTTGGCATCATAATTGGATTTGCCATAATTTTACTCCTTTATATATATGTTTATTTTTTAACTTAGATTTTTTTAGCGTTTGCTAAAACGTATTTTTCTGCTTCATCAGACCAGATACCATTGTTTCTTTCACAAATTTCATCTAAGTCTGCAAAGAACTTATCTGTTTTTCCTAATTCCTTAAAGTCAGCGATTGCTGTCATAGGCATTGAAATGTGTGTGTATACAAGTTTCTTTGCGCCCTTGATGTTTGGAAGATTAAGCGTTGTTTCAATAGCACTGTCAAGACCACCAACGTGTGAAATCATAATTGATGGGTCGATTCTGCCTTCGCCAGCGAGCTTTAATGCTTCTCTTAAGTCATCTGTGTTGCCACCAGACGTACCTGTGATTCTATGGAATGTATAGTGAACGTCATAGAAGTTAACTTTTGCTGAGAAGTCTGTTTTTGTTGGACCAGCAAAGAAGTTTAAGCATCCCTTTTCGCCGAGAAGAGCATCGCCTTGTTCAACGAGTGCTGTGACAGGTGCATAAACGAACACGTCGTCAAAGCCTTTGCCACCGTTTAAGTCTTTCATATAAGCAACAGGATCTTCAAGTGTTGATGTGTTTACGTAAACGAGTTTAACGCCGTTTTTAGCAGCATCTTCAACTGTTAAAAGTTTTGCAGCTCTATCAAGTCTAGCTTGGTCGATATCAGTAACAACCATGAGTGATGGTTTTCTATCGCAGTGAATACCATAATCTACTGCACCAAGTCCCATAGGTCCAACACCAGCTAAAATCGCAACAGCGCCACCTTCTTTAATGCCCATATCGTGGCTGTGATTTTCATAGTTATTACGGAAGTTTTCATGATAGCCTGCAATAATGCAAGACATTGGCTCAGCAAGTGAAGCCTTAAAGTAGCTTTCGCCTTCGTAAGGAATAAGACAATCTTGTTCCATTACTTCGTTTGGAATTACGATATATGTTGCATCGCCACCGATGTTTGAATATGAATAACCAGGTGCGATGTATGGGTTTTCTTTTAAGCTGATTGCTGGTTGAATACCAAACTTCATACCTTCCTTGAATAGGTGTTGCCATTTAGCACCAACCTTAACGATGTCGCCACAGAATTCGTGACCGATGATGATTGGGTTTGTTGCAACGTCGTTTGGAACTCTTTTGTGGTTTGCGCCTTGAATTGCTGCCTTATAACTTGACATACAAATGCTGTCTGAAACAACTTTTGCTAAAATTTCATTGTCCTTGATTTCAGGCAATTCAAATTCTTCAAGCCTTAAATCACTTTCTCCATAAAGTCTAACTGCTTTTGTCTTCATGTTTAAATGTCTCCTTTTACTTTTCGTTTTTATCTCATATTAATTATATCATATATAATTATTTTTGTGTCCATGTGTAAATAAGTTGCAAAAAGATAATTTTTATGATAAGATATAAACACAAATGAAAACAAATGAACACAATTTTTGGTAAAAAACACCTTTTTTAAAGGTTTTTAGGGGGAAAATATGCTCGCACTTGAAAGACAAGAAGAAATTTTGGAAATTTTGAGCAGAAATAATTCTGCAACTGTAGAAGAACTTGCAAAAGAACTTTTCGTTAGTGGTGCAACTATTAGGCGTGACCTTAGACAAATGGAAAGACAAGGTCTTATAAAACGCTCGCATGGTGGTGCAATGCCATTTAAGTCAACCACGGAAGAATCGGCTTTTGCTTTAAGAGAACAAGAAAACATCGTTGCAAAAAAAACAATTGCAACCCTTGCAGTAAAGCTTGTTAAAAACGGCGACTCTATTTTTTTAGACTCTAGTTCAACAACGGGGCTCACTATTCCACTTCTTAACAACTTGCAATATTTATCGGTGACAACCATTGGACTTAGAAACGCCTTGCTTTTATCGCAAACTAATAACATTAAAATATATATCGCAGGTGGACAAGTGCACAATCATTCAAATTCGATTATCGGCTCTGACACTATAGACTATATTTCAAGAATACACGCAGATATTTCGCTTATTTCATGCTCTGGCATTGACCTAAATAGTGGCTTTACAGAAGCTAGCATTGAGCAAGCAAAAATCAAACAACAAATGCGTAAAAATTCGCACAAAGTTGCAGTGCTTTGCGATAGCACAAAGTTTAACAAGGTGTTTTTGTGTAAGGACTTCTCTTTTGACGAAGTGGACTATTTAATCACAGATAAAACACCACCTATCGAATACGTTGAAAAAATAGCAAGCACAAAATGCAAAATTATTACCCCACAAAACACTAATTTTTAACACTATATTATAAAACAAGTATATAAAACAAGAACGGATGCTTTCTTTTTCAGTAAGGCATCCGTTTTAATTCTTTTTAAGTTAATTTTTAGTTCTCGCTAATGCAAAAAGCCGATAGAATTTTTGCACGTAGCGAAATTGAATCGATATTTATATATTCTTTTATGGTGTGAAAAAATTCACCACTTCCACCCATACCACAAATTGTTGGAATTCCAGCAAGTTGTGTAAACGCAGCATCTGAACCACCACCAGACTCTATTGGAGTAAGCGTTCCCAAATGGTTTTCGTGGCAAACTTTTCTAAGCTTTTCAAAAAGTTGCATGGTTTTATCGTTTTTCTCCATTGGTGGCCTTTCGTTTAGTAATTTTACATCACAACTCGTTCCCTTAACAAACTCAGTATTGGCTATTTCATAAACATACTCTTTTGCCTTGTCTTTTTCATCCATCGTGACAATTCTAACGTCAACCGACACACTGCATGAATCTGCAATAACGTTGGTCACCTTTCCACCACTAATAACGTTGCAACTATAGGTTGTTCCACCAACCACGCTTTTTTGGTGCAATGCAACAATTTTATGTGCTGCTTCTAAAATGGCGTTTTTGCAAGCAAAATAATGTGCTCCTGAATGCCCACCGACCCCTTTTATATCTAATTGGTATGTTAATATGCCCTTTCTTGAAACAACAACTTGGTCACCCACTGCAGTTTCGCAGTTTATTACATAAGGAAAACCTAATGCGCTCTGCTCAAAAAACTCAATTTCTTCTGCACCACCGAGTTCAAGCGAAATTTCTTCATCAGAAGTTAGAATAAGTCTAACGTGCTTGTCAAAACCGTTTTCATAAAGCGCTTTCATGGCAAGCAAAGCAATAGCAATTCCTCCCTTGCAGTCTATAGCACCGGGAGCATGAATTTTGCCCCCTTCTATTTTTACTGCAGGCTCGCCAAAAATCCCCTTTTCGTGCACTGTATCCATGTGTGCCATAAACATACAGCTTTTTTCTTTACCCTCGTTAATGTCAATGATAAGAAAATCTCCGCACTTTTGCATTTTTTTGCGCTTTACGCAAAAGCCTTCGCCCTTAGCATATTCAGTTATATAATCAACCATTTGGTCAATAGTCTCTTTATCATACGCCCTTGCTTCAAAAGAACATATTTTACATAAAAAGTCTATGTATTGGTCTTTGTAATTTTCTACTGTTTTAAATAATACATCTTTAGAAATTTGCATTTTCATACCTCGCCACCTAATTATATCACACTATATTTAAAAAGTAAATCTATAAAAACATAATCTTATTAATTATAATATTTGTTTTCTCCCTGCGGGAATCTCGCCTGTGCGACCTACCCGATAAACAGTAGGTGTCTACTGTTTAGGCTTCGCCAAATTGCTTTCGCAATTTTCTCCATATTCGATTCCCTTGAAAGCCAAAGCAAAAGGATGGCCTTTTGACCATCCTTTTGCTTTGGTACTCCCTGCGGGAATCGAACCCACAACGGCCCCTTAGGAGGGGGCTGTTATATCCATTTAACTAAGGAAGCAAATATTTTTTTGGTTAATTTGCATTATTCCTTTGCTTAAACATATTAACATTTTTATTAAAATTTTTCAAGTATTTTTATAGTAATGATAAAAACTTTTATAAATTATTGTCGTTTATTGCATAGTATCCCCACCATGAGCAAAAAATTAGGGCAAAGCATAATTGCTTTGCCCTAATAAAAATTTCTTAAAAATTATTTCTTTGCTTCATAATGAGTATGCAATAATTCGTGAGCTTTATGACCACCAACTTCACCAAAGAAATTGTCATAGAGTGCTTTAATGCTAGCATTATCGTGACTCTTTCTGTTTTCTTTATTAGCATCGTCGTTATAAAGACCTTTTGCTCTCATACCCTTATAGTCGATATCAGAACGAGTGAACGCATCAACGAAAGGTTGACCACCACCGTTTACGCAACCACCTGGACAGCTCATAATTTCAACAAATTGATAATCTGCCTCGCCAGCCTTTACCTTGTCGCAAATTTCTCTTGCATTTTTAAGGCCACTTGCAACAGCTACCTTAACTTTAAGTCCCTTAACGTCGTAAGTTGCTTCTTTAATGCCTTCCATACCACGAACGTCTGTAAATTCAACACTGCCAAGCTTTTCGCCTGTAATCTTTTCAACAGCCGTTCTTAAAGCTGCTTCCATAACGCCACCTGATGCACCAAAGATAACGCCTGCGCCTGTATATTCGCCAAATGGGTTATCTGGAGTTGTATCAGCTAAGTGGTTAAAGTGGATACCATGTTCTCTAATCATTCTAACAACTTCTTGAGTTGATAAAACAAAATCTACGTCTCCATTAAACTTTTCTCTTTTAGCTTCATCTTTCTTAGCAGAACAAGGCATGATAGCAACGTGAACGTGTTTCTTTTCGCCTTTATACATAGCTTTAACTGTTGCAGCGAGCATTTGCATTGGACTCTTACAAGTTGAAATATTATCGAGTAGTTCTGGATAATTTTCTTCAGCAAATCTAATCCAAGCAGGACAGCAAGACGTGAACATAGGAAGTTTGCCACCGTTTTGAACTCTATTAACAAATTCGTTTGCTTCTTCCATAATTGTAAGGTCAGCACTGATGTTTGTATCATAAACCTTATCAAAGCCCATTTCTTTAAGTGCAGTTGTGAGTTTGCCCATTACGTTTGTGCCTTCAGGGAGGCCAAATTCTGTGCCGAGAGCAACTCTAACAGCAGGAGCAACTTGAACTGAAACTTCAACGTTAGGGTCGCCGATTTCTTTCCAAACCTTATCGGCGCAGTCACGGATAACGATTGCACCTGTTGGGCAAACTGCAGCACATTGACCACAGCCCACGCAAGGTGAATTATTGATATCTCCATCAAAAGCAGTTGCAATTTTCATCTTTGAACCACGGAAAGCATAGTCGATTGCGCCAACCGATTGAACTTCATTACACATTCTTACGCACTTACCACAAAGAATACATTTGCTTGGTGTTCTTACGATACTGAAAGAAGAATCATCTGAACAAATAGAGCAAGCATTGTTTGGGAAACGAACGCCTTCAATGTTAAACTTATAAGGAAATTCTTGAAGTTTACATTTACCACTCATGTGACAAATTGTACAGTCTCTACAGTGGTTAGCGAGCAACAATTCAAGAATCATTTTTCTATACTTTCTAAGTCTTGGAGTATTAGTTTTGATAACCATACCGTCTCTTGGCTTGCAAGAGCAAGAAGCATCAAAACGACCTCTTTCATCTTCAAACATACACATTCTGCATGCGCCGTAAATAGAAAGTTCTGGGTCATAACAGAAGGCTGGGATTTCAATACCTGCTTTTCTTGCAAGTTCTAAAATATTCTTTTCGCCTTCGATTTCAACTTTTATTCCATCTATAATCATATATTCACTCATAATTATATCTCCTTTATAGCGTGGAATGGACAATTTGATAGACATGCCCCACACTTAATACATTTATCTTGGTCAATAACAAATGGCTTTTTAATTTCGCCTGTGATAGCATTAACCGGACAGTTTCTTGCACACTTTGAGCAACCTTTACAAAGTTCAGCGTCAATAGTGATTGTTTTAAGTTTTTGACAAGCACCTGCTGGGCATTTTTTATCATAGATATGTGCTCTATATTCATCTTCAAAGTATTTGATTGTTGATAGAACAGGACCTGCAGCAGTTTTTCCTAAACCACAAAGTGCAGTTTTAGAAATTGTTTCGCCAAGTTCTTTTAAAAGTTCGATATCGCCATCTCTACCATTTCCATCAACGATACGATTTAAGATTTCGAGCATACGCTTTGTACCTTCTCTACAAGGAACGCACTTACCACATGATTCTTTTTGTGTAAAGTCCATAAAGAATCTTGCAACTTCAACCATACAAGTTTTATCGTCCATAACAACGAGTCCACCAGAGCCGATGATTGCGCCAACTTTAGAGAGTGAGTCAAAGTCAAGTGGTAAATCTAAATGTTCTTCGGTTAGACAGCCACCTGATGGGCCACCGATTTGAACGGCCTTAAACTTGCCACCACCACGAACACCACCACCGATATCAAAAATGATTTCACGGAGTGTTGTTCCCATAGGAACTTCTATTAAACCTGTGTTATTTACGTTTCCTGTTAAAGCAAACGCTTTTGTACCTGTTGATGTTTCTGTGCCGATATTTTTAAACCATTCGCTACCATTAGAGATGATTAGTGGAACGTTTGCAAAAGTTTCAACGTTATTTAGAACTGTTGGTTTTTCAAACAAGCCGTTTTCAACAGTTCTTGGTGGTTTTGTTCTTGGCATACCACGCTTACCTTCGATAGAAGCAGTAAGAGCAGAACCTTCACCACAAACGAATGCACCTGCACCACGGTTGATATGTAAATTAAACGTATGACCAGAGCCTAAAATATCTTCTCCCAAAAGACCTAATTCTTCTGCTTGAGCGATTGCATTTTTAAGTCTTGCAACTGCAAGTGGATATTCTGCACGAACGTAGATATAACCTTCTGTTGCGCCTGTTGCAATACCTGCGATAAGCATACCTTCAATCATAGCGTGTGGGTTGCCTTCCATTACAGACCTATCCATAAATGCGCCTGGGTCACCTTCGTCACCATTACATACAACGTATTTAGGGAAGTTCTTTTGTCTTGCAACTTGGCTCCATTTTTTGCCTGCTGGGAATCCACCACCACCACGGCCACGGAGACCTGATTCTGAAATTTCGTTGATAACGCTTTCAGCATCCATTTCAAATAAAACTTTTTCTAAAGCTTTATATCCACCTCTTGCAAGGTATTCGCCTATATCTTCTGAATCGATATGTCCACAATTTTCAAACACGATACGAGTTTGTTTTTTGTAGAAAGGAATTTCTTCTTGTTTAGCGTATTCTGCGTTTTGACCATAAACTAATCTTTCAATAAGTTCATTACCGATAATAGATTTTTCAACTATTTCTTCGCAATCTTCAACCTTAACTTTTGTGTAAAGCCAGCCTTGTGGGTCAATTCTTAAGAGAGGACCCATTTCGCAGAAGCCGTTACAACCAGTCTTTTTAGCACCGATTGGGTGGTCAACGTGTTTTTCAAGAGAAACTTGAACGTTTGAACCCTTTTCTTTTAAGAGTTCTAATAATCTGTCATAAATTTTAAGAGCACCACCAGCGATACAACCTGTACCAGCGCAAATTAAAATCTTTGTTGCTTGTGCATCAAGTTCTTTAACGCAGGTTTCTCTAAAACTTCTTAATTGTTCAACACTTTTAAGTTTAGACATTTTCAGCCTCCTTGATATCCTTAATAACTTGTCTTACCTTTTCTGGTGTCATTGCTGAATGAACGGTTTCGTTAACCATCATTACAGGAGCAAGTCCACAAGCACCAAGGCAAGAAACGGTTTCTACCGTAAACATAAGGTCATCAGTTGTCTTTTGACCTTCTTTAAGACCTAAGATTTTTCTAAGTTCGTTTAGAACAGGAACAGAATGACGAACGTGACAAGCCGTTCCATCGCAAACCTTGATTACGTACTTTCCTTTTTGTTCTAAAGAAAAGTTTTCATAAAAGGTTACAACGCCATAAATCTTTGCTTCACTTATGCTAAGTTTTTTTGCAAGATATGGGAAAATTTCCTTTGGTAAATATCTGTAATGTTCTTGTGCTTCTTGTAAAACGGCAATAAGTGATTTTTCTTCATTGCCAAACTTTTCAATTGCACGGTCTAGTATAGTGTAATCAAACATACATTTCCTCCGTTTGTCTTTTTAACTAATTTCTTTTTTAGAGCATTTAATCGTCCAAAGTGAGTTTGGGCGATTAAAGTCAAAATTTATTTATTTAAATATTCATCAATTGCTTTGGCTGCAGTTTTACCAGCACCCATAGCGAGAATAACTGTTGCAGCGCCTGTGACAGCGTCTCCACCAGCATAAACTGCTTGAACTGATGTTAAGCCGTTTTCATCAGTGATGATACCACCGTGCTTGTTAACTTCTAAGCCTTCTGTTGTTGACTTAATAAGTGGGTTTGGAGATGTTCCAAGTGCCATGATAACAACGTCTGCTTCGATATCGAAATCGCTTCCCTTAACTTCAACAGGGCGTGCTCTACCAGAAGCATCTGGTTCAGAAAGTTCCATTTTTACGCAAGTCACTGAACTTGTCCAACCTGTTTCGTTGCCGTTAATCTTAACAGGGTTTGTCAAAAGGTCGAAAATAATACCTTCTTCCATTGCGTGTTCAACTTCTTCTTTTCTTGCTGGAAGTTCGTTGAGTGTTCTTCTATAAACGATATGAACGTCTCCACCTAAACGCTTAGCACATCTTGCAGCGTCCATAGCAACGTTTCCACCACCAACAACAACTACTTTTGAGCCACGCTTAATAGGTGTTGTAGCATCGTCTTTATATGCTTTCATAAGGTTGATTCTTGTTAAGAATTCGTTTGCTGAATATACGCCGTTTAAGTTTTCACCAGGGATATTCATGAACTTTGGAAGACCTGCGCCTGAACCTACAAACACAGCCTTAAAGTCATATTCTTTGATAAGTTCTTCAATAGATAAAACTTTACCGATAACCATGTTTGTTTCAATCTTAACGCCTAAATCTTTAAGTGTGTCGATTTCTTTTTGAACTATGCTCTTTGGAAGTCTGAATTCTGGAATACCATAAACGAGAACGCCACCTGCTAAGTGGAATGCTTCAAACACAGTCACGTCATAACCTTTTTTAGCAAGGTCACCTGCACAAGTAAGACCCGATGGACCAGAACCGATAACAGCAACCTTTTTGCCATTAGATTCAGGTTTTATAGCCTTTTCTTTGCAGTTTGCATTGTGATAGTCTGCAACAAATCTTTCAAGTCTGCCGATAGCAACAGGCTCGCCTTTAATACCACGAACACAGTGTTTTTCACATTGAGATTCTTGTGGGCATACTCTACCACAAACTGCTGGAAGTGAAGATGACTCAGATATAATTTGATATGCACCTTCAAAGTCCCCTTCTTTTACCTTAGCGATAAATTCAGGGATATGTACCATAACAGGACAACCACTAATACATGGTTTATGTTTACAATTTAAGCATCTTTCTGCTTCATCCATTGCTTGCTGTGGTGTATAACCTAAAGCAACTTCATCAAAGTTCTTATTTCTAACGTCTGCCTCTTGATGTGGCATTGGATTTTTCTTTAAAGACATGTTTGGCATAATTATTTAACCTCCTTTTTGAAAAGGTTGCAAGTTTCTTCATACTTGTGTCTTTCCCATTCTTTATACGTTGCGCCACGTTTCATAGCTTCGTCAAAGTCAACCAAGTGACCATCAAATTCTGGGCCATCAACGCAAGCGAACTTTGTTTCGCCACCAACTGTTAAACGACAGCCACCACACATACCAGTTCCGTCAATCATAACAGGGTTCATACTAACTATTGTTTTAACGCCATACTCTTTTGTGAGTTTGCAAACGAATTTCATCATGATAACAGGTCCGATAGCGATAACTTCATCATAATTTTCGCCACTTTCGATAAGATTCTTTAGAGCATCTGTTACAAGACCTTTTGTACCAGCTGTTCCGTCATCACTCATAAGTACGTATTTATCACTAACAGACTTAAATTCATCTTCTAGAATAACTAAATCTTTGCATCTAAAACCAACTATTGAGTGAACTTCACATCCTTCTTCGTGAAGTTTCTTAGCAACAGGATATGCAATAGCACAGCCAACGCCACCACCAACAACTGCAACTTTCTTTAAGCCTTTTGTATGAGTTGCGTTTCCAAGTGGACCAACGAAGTCTGCAACAGAGTCGCCAACTTCAAGCCTATTAAGCGTATAGGTTGTAGCACCTACGATTTGAAAAATAACGGCAACAGTGCCCTTTTCTCTGTCGTAGTCAGCAACGGTTAAAGGTATTCTTTCGCCGTCTTCGGTTGCTCTGATGATTACGAATTGACCAGCCTCTGCTTTTTTAGCAACAAATGGTGCATAAACGTCAATTCTTGTCACAGTTGGGTTAAGAACTTTTTTGTCAACAATTTTGAACATAAACTCTCCTTTGTCTAAGTAATTAGTGGAGTTTACCACTAGTAAAAACTTTTATTTTTTATATCCAATATATTTTATCACATTTACACTTGTATTTCAACCTTTTTTAACATTTTTTAATTTTAAATTAAGTAATTTTTTACCAAATACATAAAAACAAAAACCTTGTAGATTTACCACAAGGTTTAATGTTTTTGATTTTTAATATTTAACGCTGTATAAGATATCTTCATAGGTTGGGAAAGATATAAATTCTTTGCCCATTAAAAGTTCCATTTGGTCAGCATACTCTCTTAAGTTTTGCATCTCTTTAAGCAAATTGTCCTTACAGAACTTAGCCTTTTTTAGACTATCCCAATTTTTAGAGTATTTTTTCTGGTCAGTATCAAGCTTTTCTAAAACTTCAAAGAACTTATCTGCTAGTTCACTTATAGTGCCCACCAAGTTTTGTTCTAACTTACTTGACAACTTGCCTAAATATGATTGTTTAAGTTTAATTTCTTTAAGCAAAAATGTTTGATAAGAAATTACTGATGGAATAATATGCTTTCTTGCAATATCAATAGCCGTAAGTGCTTCGATATGAACAATATTAGAATAGTTTTCAAGCAAAATTTCCATACGAGAGTGAATTTCGTTTTCAGATAAAACGTTATGCTTTGTGAAAAGTTCTATATTTTTCTTTTGCACATAAAGTGGAAGTGCATCTACCGTAGATTTTAAGTTCAAAAGCCCACGCTTTTTAGCTTCTTTTTCCCACTCTTTTGAATAGTTGTTGCCACTAAACAAAATGCGCTTATGCTGTTTAATTTTTGATTTAATAAGTGCGTTAAGACTGGTATTAAAGTCTTCTGCCCCTTCAAGCACGTCTGCAAACTCTTTAAGTTCGTCTGCAACTATCGTATTTATAATAAAGTTAGGGCACGCCACGTTAAACGACGAACCAACCATTCTAAACTCGAATTTATTGCCCGTAAATGCAAAAGGAGAAGTTCTGTTCCTATCTGTAGAATCCTTAGGGATAGGTGGCAATACTGACACCCCGATTTCAAGTTCGGTTTTCTTTTTAGCGTTATAAGCAGAGCCACTTTCAATAGAAGATAAAATTCCTTCAAGCTCTTCGCCAAGATATATTGAAATGATAGCTGGTGGGGCTTCGTCTGCACCGAGTCTGTGGTCGTTTGCCGCAGAAGCAACACTTATTCTAAGCAAATCTTGATGCTTGTCAACAGCACTAATTACTGCTATTAAGAAAAGTAAGAATTGAGCGTTTTGACTTGGCGAAGTACCTGGGTCTAACAAGTTTTCGTTAGTATCCGTACTGATAGACCAGTTGTCATGCTTACCACTGCCGTTTACAGATGCAAATGGTTTTTCGTGCAATAAGCACACCAACCCGTGCTTGTTTGCCACGCTTTTCATTAGTTCCATTGTAAGTTGGTTTTGGTCAGACGCAATGTTTATAGAAGTAAAAACAGGCGCAAGCTCGTGCTGAGCAGGAGCAACTTCGTTATGCTTAGTTTTAGCATAAACGCCAAGCTTCCAAAGTTCAAGGTCAAGCTCTTTCATAAAAGCAGAAACTCTTGACTTGATTGCACCATAATAATGGTCCTCAAGTTCTTGTCCCTTAGATGGTCTTGCACCGAACAAGGTTCTGCCACAGTGTATTAAATCTAAACGCTTTTCATAAACACTTTTATCAATTAAAAAATATTCTTGCTCTGTTCCACAAGTTGGCATAACTTTTTTAACGTTTGTTTTGCCAAAAAGTCTAAGTATTCTAAGCGCCTCGTTATTAAACGTTTCAAGCGAACGCAAAAGTGGTGTTTTTTTATCAAGTGCTTCTCCACCATACGAACAAAACGCCGTAGGTATATAAAGACTGCCGTCTTTAACAAAAGCATAAGACGTTGGGTCCCACGCAGTATAACCTCTTGCTTCAAAGGTTGCCCTTAAGCCACCAGAAGGAAAACTAGATGCATCAGACTCTCCCTTAACAAGCGATTTTTCAGAAAATTTCATTATAACGTCGCTTTCGCCAAAAGGCTCTATAAAGCTATCGTGTTTTTCAGCAGTTATACCTGTCATTGGTTGAAACCAGTGAGTATAGTGGGTAGCCCCCTTTTCTATCGCCCACTCTTTCATAACCAAAGCAACGCTTTTTGCGCTTTCGTGTGAAAGTGGAGTTCCGTTGTCAATAGCATTTCTAACGTCTGCGTATGCCTCTTGTGGCAAACGTTCTTTCATAATTTTATCATTAAATACCATTGAACCAAATATTTCTGGTATGTTATTAGCGTTCATCTTTATCTCCTTAAATATCTTTTGTTATTTGCCAAGTGATGCAATAACTAAATCGGCAGTTGCAACGTTTGTTGCAATAGCAACGTCATAAACGTTTGCAATTCTAAGAAGTGCCTTTACGTCTGGGTCGTGTGGTTGCGCTTGCAAAGGGTCGCAAAAGAAAACCACTAAATCAATCTCCCCCGTTGCAACAAGTGCACCTATTTGTTGGTCGCCACCAAGTGGGCCTGATAAATACCCCTTAACTTCTAAGCCCGTTGCTTCTTGAATTCTTTTAGAAGTTGTGCCCGTTCCACAAAGCGAAAACTTTTCCAAAACGTCTTTATTTTTTAATGCCCAAGCTATTATTTCTGGTTTTTTGTTATCGTGTGCAATTAATGCAATCGTTTTTTTCATTTGTTTTCTCCTAAATTAAAATTTGAATAATCCGTTAAACTCGTAAATATACTCACCCTTTTTAAGTTGTTCTTTAATGCCTTTTTTAAGCGAATTGTCTTCTCTTAAATTTTCAATATCAACGTCTGAAAAAGTGTTAGGGTTTAATTTATAAACGTATTCAAACACCGATAAAGCCGAACATTTTGCAGGAAAAACGTTGTAATTTTGCCTAAATTTATAAATGTTTGAAGTTGGTTTTAACACTTTTTCTAATGCAGGGGCTAAAAACCAAGTCCCTGTTGCAAAGCACTTAAAATCAAACTCTTTATAGCATTTTTTAAACACTTCTCTCGCCTTTTCATAAGACTTTTGACAATACTCGTTATCAAAAGAATCGGCAAACGGAATATGCACTTCAACTATATCGTCGTTAGGTTTATATAATACTTTCCACTCGTTTTTGTCTAACTTTGTGATAGTATTTTCTGTAAGATGAGTGGTTTTATCAACCAAATAACCATAATAATATTTATCGTCTTCACTAACGCTTGCCACAAAACAACCTTGCTCGTCATCGCAATCTAAATTGCCTAAAACGTTTCCACTTTTATGCAAGGTTATATCGTGCATTAAAATTTTTATTTGAC
>JAZKZI010000028.1:0-59802 GCA_045612585.1 Christensenellaceae bacterium
CACGACGTTGACTCATCAGAAATGGCGTTTAAGATTGCTGGTTCTATGGCTCTTAAAGATGGTTTAGCAAAAGCAAAGAGTGTTCTTCTTGAACCTGTTATGAAGGTTGAAATCGTAACACCAGACGACTACTTTGGTGACCTTATGGGCAACGTTACTGCTCGTCGTGGTATTATCCAAGGTACTGATGATAGAAATGGCGTTAAGGTTATCGATGCACATATCCCACTAGCAGAAATGTTCGGTTATGCAACAGACCTTCGTTCAAGAACACAAGGTAGAGGCAACTACACAATGCAATTCTCTCACTATGCAGAAGTTCCAAAGTCAGTTGCTGAAAAGATTATGGGCAAAAAAGCATAATTAACTGTTGACAATTATATAAAATTATTGTAAAATAGAATTATACTTAGGTAAAAACCCTAAAAATTAATAAAAAACAAATAAAAATTAAAAAAATATAATTATTGAAAAATTTGGAGGAAACCAAAATGGCAAAGGCTAAATTCGAAAGAAACAAACCGCACATTAACATTGGTACTATCGGCCACGTTGACCACGGCAAGACAACTCTTACTGCTGCTATCACTATGACAATGGCTGCTAAGGGTCAAGCTAAAAAAATGAAATACGACGAAATCGATAAGGCACCAGAAGAAAAGGCAAGAGGTATTACGATTAATACTTCACACGTTGAATATGAAACAGACAACCGTCACTATGCACACGTTGACTGTCCAGGCCACGCAGACTATGTAAAGAACATGATTACAGGTGCTGCTCAAATGGACGGTTCTATCCTCGTTGTTGCTGCAACTGATGGTCCAATGCCACAAACAAGAGAACACATCCTTCTTGCTCGTCAAGTAGGCGTTCCTTACATTGTAGTATTCATGAACAAATGTGACCAACTCGACGACCCAGAACTTTTGGAACTCGTAGAAATGGAAATCAGAGAACTTCTCTCTGAATATGGCTTCCCAGGCGATGATACACCAATCATCAAGGGTTCAGCTTTAAAAGCTCTTGAATGCGCTCAAGCTAACGAAGGCGACGCTGTTACAAACGCTCCTGAAACACAATGCATTAAAGAACTTATGGACGCTGTTGACTCTTACATCCCAGCTCCAGAAAGAGACGATGCTAAACCATTCTTACTTCCTGTAGAAGACGTATTCACAATCTCTGGTCGTGGTACAGTTGCTACTGGTAGAGTAGAAAGAGGTGTTGCACACGTTAACGACCCAGCTGAAATCGTTGGTTTACAAGAAGAATCAAGAAACACAGTTATCACAGGTCTTGAAATGTTCAGAAAACTTCTTGACGAAGCTCAAGCAGGTGACAACGTTGGTGCACTTCTCCGTGGTATCGACAAGAAAGATATCGAACGTGGTCAAGTTATTGCTAAACCAGGTTCAGTTAAACCACACACAGTATTCGAAGGTCAAGTGTATATCTTAACTAAAGAAGAAGGTGGCCGTCATACTCCATTCTTCAACAACTATCGTCCACAATTCTACTTCAGAACAACAGACGTTACAGGTTCAATCAAATTACCTGAAGGTGTTGAAATGGTTATGCCAGGCGACAACATCAAAATGGACGTTGAACTCATCACACCTATCGCTATGGAAGAAGGTTTGAGATTCGCTATCCGTGAAGGTGGCAGAACTGTAGGTTCAGGCGTTGTTTCTAAAATCGTTAAGTAATTAACTTTTTAGCAATAAAACCAAATAAATAAAGGTGCAGAAAACTCTGCACCTTTTTATTTTTTTGTTGTTAAAATTCGTTATTCTAAACATAATAGAGAAGGATTTTTATTTTAAAAGCACGTTGACAATTTTTTGCTATTATTATATAATAAATACATAAAAGAGTTTGGGGTTATACTATGGAAAACTTGATGCTTGAGCCATTAAAGTTTTATGAAAACACGGCAAAAGCACTTCACGATAAAAACACGAAAGAATATTTTGATGATTTGGTCAATAAATCAGGCGTTGACGCAGAAGAAAATAGAAAAACCGTTGTTAAATACAAAAAGCAAAAGAAAATTGTTGACCATTTAGACGGCAGACTATCTAAATATAAAACTCTAAAAGGCTTTTTAATTTTCTTTATAATCGTTAGCATTTTAACTGCGATTATCGGCTTAGTAGTGGGGGAAGGCTCAGCAAAAATACTATGCCCTGTTATCGGCACGATATTAACTATTGTTTTTATCCTTTTAATATCTAAAAAAATAAACGTCATTATTAAACAATTAAAAGGGCAAAAGGATATAGAAAATCAAAAAGCTTTGGCGATTTTAGATGAAGCGCAAGGGCAAATGGCACCACTTAATGCACTATTTACCGAGTACGACACCTTTAATCTTATAGAAAAAACAATGCCAAATATTAAGTTTAACAAGCATTATGATGGCAAAATTCACGCTGATTTTAATAAAAATTACGATTTTATTGACCAAATAGACCAAAATCGCTCGGTTGTTGACACAGTTTCTGGAAGGCTTTTTGAAAACCCTTTCGTTTTCTATCGATATTTAAATCATTATATGGGAACAAAGCCTTACGTAGGCAGTCTTGTTATTCACTGGACCACTATCGAAAGGGATAGCAACGGGAATTATAGAAGGGTACATCATACAGACACTTTGCACGCAACCGTTATAAAACCTTATCCTGAATATAATTATGGAACGGGACTAAGCTATGGAAGTCAAAGTGCGCCCGACTTAAACTTTTCAAGAAAATATGAGCATGTGGAAAGGCTTACTGAAAAAGAAGTTGAAAAAAAGGTTAGAAAGGGCGAAAAGAAATTAAAGAAAAAGTCTGAAAAAGCCACCAAAACGGGAAGTGAGTTTACCGAAATGACAAACTCTGAGTTTGACGTTTTGTTTGGTGCAATAGATAGGGATAACGAAGTTCAGTTTAGATATTTGTTTTCGCCACTAGCACAAGTAAATATGGTTAAACTTTTGCGTTCACAAGTTGGGTATGGCGATGATTTTTATTTTTCAAAAAGAGGTAGGCATAACTACATAGAAAGTGAACATTCTCAAACGTGGGATATGAATACTGATGGCGAGAACTATTGCTCTTTTGATATTGATGATGCGAAACAAAAGTTTATAAATAAAAACAACAACTTTTTTAAGAGCATATACTTTGATTTTGCACCACTACTTACAATTCCAACCTATCAGCAAGAGCCAAACATGGTGTTTGAGCCGTTAGATAGTCTAAAGGCAAACTATTCTAGTTATGAGCACGAAGTTTTGGCAAATGCCATAGGCACTAACCATTTTGCGCCACAGGGAAGTGCAACAAGCGTAATGCTAAAGGCAAGTTTAGTAAAAACCAAAAACGACACCGATATCGTTATGATAAATGCTAGTTCTTATGAAGCACACCACAGGGTAGATTTTATTCCTGTATTCGGTGGAGACGGAAAAACCCACTTAGTGCCTGTTCCTTGGATAGAGTATTTACCTATCGAAAAGAACACCCCTATTGCAGTTAAGTCTGTAGGACAAAATAAAAGAGACTTTATTGTTAAGGCATATTATCAAAATATAGAAAGCAGGCTTTTTGATTCGCCATCGGCATACTTGCACGGATTATTTGCAAAGATTATTGATAATGCAGATGCAAGCGATATTGACTCAGTATTAAATAAAATTGATAAATAATAAAATATGACAAAGGAGAAAACTAATATGTCAATTCAATTAGATGAAAACAACGTAAACTTAGAAGGCAAAGACGTAAACGTCATCAACCAAACCATCACGGCAAAAGTTGGCTTTGGCTCTAAACTATTCGAAGTTCTTTTGTGGGTGCTATTTATAATTCCAGGCGTGATATTCTTGTTCAAGAAGATTAAAGCCGATAATTATTTCCAACAACTTCAACAAAAAATTCAAAAGAACGCATCTCAAATCGATAACTACATGGAACAACGTGTAGTAGTGCTTAAAAACTGTGCAAAAATTTTGGATAAGCAAGCAGAGTTTGAAAAGGGCGTTTTTGAAAATATTGCTAAATATCGTTCAGGTAGCGTTAATGATGACCAAAAGAGAAACGAAATTGCAAGCCAAATTGAAGATTTATCAAAGAGTATCAATATCGCTTTTGAAAATTATCCAGACCTAAAGTCACACGAAGCATTTGAAAATGCAATGAGACAAAACTATCAACTTCAACTTGAAATCACTGCTGCTCGTGAACTTTATAACGACACGATTAACACTTGGAACAGAGACATCTTTGCATGGCCAACAAAGATGATAGTGGCAGCAAAACACGGCTATAAAACAAGAATTCCTTTCTCAATTTCTTCATCAGTTAAAGAAGAGGCAAGGGGAACATTTTTCTAAAAACGGACGTAAAAGGTGCTAATAGTTAGCGCCTTTTATTTTTTTATTTTTCTAAAAATATTTGACCGAACTTGAAAAATGTTATATAATTTTAAAAGCATAAACATTAAGGAAACAAAGCATGAAAAAATTTACTGTTATCGGTATGAGTTGTGCTGCTTGCTCTGCAAGGGTGGAAAGTGCAGTAAAAAAGGTTGATGGCGTTAAAGAAGTTGCCGTGAACCTTCTTCTTGGCAGTATGTCCGTTGAAGGAACTGCAAGCGACGAGACAATAATTAAAGCCGTTCAAAACGCAGGGTATAATGCAATAGTCACTGAAAACACAATGTTCGCCGACAAAAAACATAACAGCGAAACCATTACTTTAAGGAGCAGGCTATTACTTTCGCTTGGCTTTCTTATTGTATTGATGTATATTTCTATGGGGCACAATATGCTTTCTTTGCCCTTGCCTTTGTTTTTATATAAAAATCCTTTTTTAGTGGCTATCACCCAAATGGTGCTTGCACTAACTATTATAATTATAAACAGAAAGTTTTATATTAACGGTGCTAAAGGTTTATTTAAGGGTGCACCCAATATGGATACCCTTGTTTCAATGGGCTCTTTTGCAGGTTTTATTTATAGTTTTGTTAACCTAGTTTTAATTGGCATAGCTGTTAGTTCTAATAATATGGTTTTAGCAAAAAGTTATCTTCACGACCTATACTTTGAATCTTCTGCAATGATTTTAGTGCTTATAACTTTGGGAAAGATGCTAGAGTCTTATTCAAAAGGCAAAACCACAAATGCCCTAAAAAGTTTAATGGCACTTTCGCCAAAAACGGCAACACTTATCATTGATGGCAAAGAAAAGGTGGTTTTAATAGACCAAGTTAAGGTGGGTGACGTTTTTGTTGTAAGACCTGGCGAGGCTATACCCGTTGACGGAACTATCTTAGAAGGGCACAGTGCAATAGACGAGTCTTCTATAACAGGAGAATCTATCCCTGTTGATAAAGCAGAAGGCGATAATATAAAAGCAGGCACTATAAACGAGTTTGGCTTTATAAAGTGCATTGCTACCTTTGTGGGGGAAGATACCTCTATTAACAAAATTATAAAAATGGTTAGCGACGTGTCTCTCACCAAAGCGCCTATCTCTAAAATTGCCGATAAAGTTTCTGGGATATTTGTGCCTATCGTTATGGGAATTGCACTTATAACGTTTGCCATATGGCTTATTATTTCAAACCAAATTGGATATTCGCTTGCAAGGGGAATTTCTGTTTTGGTTATAAGTTGTCCTTGTGCTTTAGGACTTGCAACACCTATTGCCATTATGGTGGGCAGTGGTGTGGGTGCTAAAACAGGCGTGCTATTTAAAAACGCTGAGGCTTTAGAGCAAACGGGAAAAACAAACATAATTGCACTTGATAAAACAGGCACTATTACCTTAGGCAAGCCTGTTGTGACCGACATAATAGCATTTAATGAGTTTGATGAAAATATGCTTTTACAGCTGGCTTTTAACCTAGAAAGCAAAAGCGAGCATCCACTGGCAAAAGCCATAGTTAAAAAGGCAGAAGAATTAAACCTAACTGCTGATGAAATAAAAGAATTTAGAATTTACGCTGGTGGTGGTGTGTTTGCTAAGTTCAATGGAAAAATATTGTGTGGCGGTAATTATAGGTTTATAAGCGATTTTGCCACTTTTGACAATAATTGTGTTGACCTTTCAGAAAAGCTTTCACTTGAGGGGAAAACGCCTTTATATTTCGCTTTTGATGGCAAGCCTATAGGTGTAATTGCAGTTGCCGATGAAATAAAACAAGACAGTGTGTTTGCTGTAAGGCAGTTAAAAGAACTTGGGTTAAGAGTAATTATGTTAACGGGCGATAACGAGCAAACTGCAAATGCTATATCTAGCAAAGTTGGTATTGATGAAATTTATCATAGTTTGTTGCCAGAAAATAAGGCAGATTTAATAAACGAACTTAAAAAGCAAGGCAAGGTTATAATGGTTGGCGATGGCATAAACGACGCCATATCTTTAACTGCTGCTGATATTGGCATGGCAATCGGTCAAGGCACTGACGTTGCTATAGATGCTGCCGACGTTGTTTTAATGAAAAATGACCTTATATCTACAGCAAATGCAATAAGTTTAAGCAAAAAAGTTATGACCAATATAAAACAAAACTTGTTTTGGGCGTTCTTTTATAATATGATTTGTATTCCACTAGCAGCAGGGGTATTTATTCCTTTGTTTAACTGGACGTTAAACCCTATGATTGGCGCTGGGGCTATGAGCTTGTCAAGTTTATTTGTGGTGGCAAATGCATTAAGGCTTAATCTATTTAAGCCAAAGAAATTAAGTGTAAACGAAATAACGGTTAAGATAAAGGGCATGATGTGTAATCACTGCGAAAAAAGAGTTGAAACTGCCTTAAAGAAACTGCCATTTGTTTTAACTGCCACTGCATATTATAAAAAAGGCATTGTGAATATTATTTTTGACGGCGAGTTTGATGAAAATAAAATAAAACAAACAATAAACAGCGAACATTATAAATTTATAAAAATTAAGGAGATGGGTAATGATTAAGATTGTTTTATCGGTTGATGGAATGATGTGTAAAATGTGCGAAGCGCACGTTAATGATGCTATAAAAAGAGAATTTGCAAACGTAAAGGTAAGTTCATCGCACCAAGATGGGCAAACGATTATATTAACAAAAACAGAAATTGACACAGAAAAACTTAAAGTGATTGTTGAAAAAGAAGACTTTAAGGTGTTAGATATAAAAATAGAAGACCAAAAGAAAAAAGGATTATTTTCTTTTTTTAAAAAATAAAAGAAAATAAAGAAGGCAAGTTAAAAAACATTTTTGCAAAATTAAAAGCACACTGCAACTTAAGTAGCAGTGTGCTTTATAATTTATCTTAATTTTAGTTGAATGAATCTTTGTAAGCTTTACCGAATTTAAATGTAGGAATCTTTGTTTCTGAGATGCTGATTTTTTCTTGTGTTTTTGGATTAATTCCTTCTCTTGCAGGTTTAACCTTAAGTTCAAATGTTCCAAAGCCAGAAATTTGAATTTTTTCTCCAGCATTGAGACTGTCTGTGATGGCTTCAATAACGCCATCAAGTGCATAATTTGCATCTTTAAGTTTGATGCCTACTTTGTTTGCGATTGCCCTTACTAATTCGTTCTTATTCATAAAATAAGTTCCTCCATATATTGTTGTAAATATTATACCACATTTTTATTTTTTTTCAATAGTTTTTTTAAAAAAATTGTCAATTTTAGCAAAAAAACGCCCATTTTTGCCACTTTTTTTAAAAAAACTGCATATTCTTGACTAGTCAATAATTTTTTTTTAAAATATAGGCAAATTCAAGGGGGATTTTAGCGTTGAACGAGACTATTTTTAATTTTGATTTTATGAATAAAAATGCAAAATTTGTGCATAAAATAGATGATTTTGCACAAAACATATGCCAAAAATTACCATTTTCAAACATTTTGATTTTATCTACTGATGAAGATTTTTTTAAATTTGGTAGCAAAATTTATAATGAATTATTGAAAAAACAGCTTAAAGTTCAAGTTGTTGTTTTGGGGGACAATTTTACCCACCAATTAGATGATTTTTTTAAGGTAAAAGAGGTGCTACAGGAGTTTCGTGGCGTTGTTATTTTTGATAAAAATATTTTGTGCCACATGCTTAACTATGGAGTTAAGTTGCCTAAAATATTTTACCTTCAGTGTTCTAGTGATATTTATGGAATATTTGATATAAATAAAAGCGAAATTTTAATAGAATATTATTTTCTTATAACAGATTTTGATAGAACAACTTTTATAAAAATTTTTTCAGTAAGAACGCTTGCTTTGATAGATTATATATTTTTAAATGCACTAACAAAAAATAAAATAGACCTATCTTATTTTTCAAAGATAAAAAGTTTGCTTGTTTCTGGTGTGACGTCTTTGAGTTGTGAGCAAGAATTACAAACTCTTTTCAGTATTTTAATTATGGTTGAAAAATCTTTTGCAAAAAAGCAAGAGACAAAATTTTTTTCTGCTAACGTTTCGTGCTATTTAATGCAAAAACAATATTACGATTTAAAAACAAATTTTTTATCATCAAAAAAAATAATAAAGAATTATATTGCAACCTTTTCAAACAAATACAAAAATGAACTTTGTTTTTCTGATAGAGCAAAGCTAGTTAGTTTTTTTAGTAAAGAAAATCTTAACTATTGTTTAAGTTCGCTTGTAAAACAAACTAAGCAAATAAGCGCAAACCTTAGTGCAAGCGATAAACAAGAAATTAAAAGCCTTTTAAAAGTTTATAACAAGTTTGTTTCAGAAATAGAAAATAAAGAAATTGACTTAAAAAATCAAAAGGACAAGTCTTGTTTGCTAAAAAACCACAAACTAGATACGTGCGTAAACATATGTGGCGACACGGCTTTAAGTATAAACGGTATGACGTGGGTTAGACAAATGAGTTTGGTTTGATAAGTATAATTTTATAAACAAGTGGAAATAATCCCTTAAAAACAAGGGAGCAAAAGTTGTGCTTAAGAAACTTAGTGTTATAGTTGCATCAATATTTATAGTCTTCACTTTATTTATATCTAATAGAGTTCCGGTGGTTGACAGGGCAAAGGAATATGAAGTGTATCTTAAAAGTTGCTCCACTTCAAATATAATAAAAAAGGTAAGTAATCAAGATTTTAAGTTTGTTTTAGGTGTAAAGGGGGAAAGTTTTTCTATCAACAAAAATGAATTTCATTTAGCTGAGTTTTTAAGCGATATTAATGCAGAAATTGTGTTTAGCGAGCATCTTTCAAACGTTGTTTGTTATTATGGTTATTCGCCAAAAGTTAAATACTTAGAAATGATAAAGGGCGAGCTTATAAACGTTCATATAGCAATAGGCGAAGATTTCGTTAAAGTTGGTTTTCCATTAATTTATGGAAGTTTTTAATTTTAGGTATATAAAAATTTTTTTTGGTTAATAATGACTGTGTTGAAAAATAAAGGAGATTTAAAATGAAAAAGAAAAGAGGAAATATGTTTTTATTTTTAAAAAGGAATGCAGTGTATTTTGTGCTTGGTTTTTGCATTTTAGCAGTCAGTTTTTCAATTGCCTTTATGCTTTTGAAACAGAATAACGATTTTAAGTTAGATGCAAACAATCCATCAATCTCTGTGCCGTCAGATACCCCAACCAGTTCGCCAGATGACGATAACGTTTCTGTATCAAAACCAGTGGAATTTATTATGCCTGTATTAAATCCAACAGGTATAGGTGAATATGGCGAAACTATGGTTTATAATAGCACGCTCAACAGATATTCTTCACATCTTGCTATGGACTTTTATGCGCCCGAAGGAAGCGACGTGTTTGCTGTTTACGATGGCACTATTATAGGTGTTGAAAGCACCTTTTTGCAGGGCACAACAATTACTATTGACCACGGCAACGGCTTGGTTTCAATTTATAATTCGCTTGCCGATGGCGATAGCGTGACAGTTGGGCAAAGCGTTAAGCAAGGCGATGTTATAGGGCAGGTTTCTGTCAGCAACAGGCAAGAATATAAATCAGGTGCACACCTTCATTTTGAAGTAAAAGAAAACGGGCAACTTATTGACCCTGCTAAATATTTAGAAGCACAAGAAAAATAGTAAAAGGAATAATTTTATTTAACCCTGAATAAGATAGTTTTAAAATATCTTGTTCGGGGTTTTTATGAAAAAAACAGCAATTTTCATATACGTTTTACTTATATCAATATGTTCTATTTACGTGGGTGGATGCTCTAAGGCAGAAAAGGCTAAATTAACCGAGTATGATATTGAATGCACGCTTGATGATCATACTTTAAGTGCAACACAAAAGGTTAGTTATATTAACAACACCGAAAGTGCAATTGATGAGTTAAAGTTTAATCTTTTTGCAAACGCATTTAGAAAAGATGCTGTTTTTTCACCAATATCGGCACAATACTTATCAAGGGCATATCCTAACGGCATGAGTTATGGTGATATAAATATTAACCAAGTTTACGTAGAGGACAAAAGCGCTAGTTATGAAATTTGTGGAAAAGATAAAAATATTTTATCGGTTAATCTTGGAAAACAACTTTTCCCTGATGAAAAAATTAACCTAACAATAAAATTTGAGTTAAATCTTGCAAACGTTGTGGCAAGAACAGGATATAATAATTCAAGTATAAATTTAGCAAACTTCTATCCTATTTTGTGCGTGTATGAAAACGGTGAATTTTACGAATGTGTATATTATGATAAGGGAGACCCTTTTTACAGCGAGTGCGCCAACTATAAAGTTAGCATAACTTGTGACCAAAAATATAAAATTGCATCTAGTGGTGCGCTTATAAAACAAACACAAAAAGGGCAAACACAAACAAGTGTATACAAAATTGACAATGCACGCTCTTTTGCTTTTGTTTTAAGTCAAAATTTTTCGGTTATTTCTGATAAATCTACAGGTGTAAATATAAATTACTATTATTATCAAGATGATAATCCCACTCAGTCGTTAGATTATGCAGTTAAAGCAATAAAACTATTCAGTTCCAAATTCGGTGCTTTTCCTTACAAAAATTATTCGGTAGTTCAAACAAAGTTTGTGCAAGGGGGCATGGAGTTCCCTGGGCTTAGCATGATAAGTGACGAACTTGTAGATTTGCCTTATGGAGAAGTAATCGTGCACGAAACGGCGCATCAGTTTTGGCAGTCTGCAGTTGGAAACAACGAGATAGAGCATGCCTTTTTAGATGAAGGGCTTGCTGAATATTCGGTGGTTTTATTTTACGAAAATTATGGCGAATATGGTTATACTAGGCAAAGTTTAATAAATGCAAGTGAGCAAACCTACAAAATGTTTTGTTCTGTTTCCGATAAGCTTTATAACAAGGTTAACACGGTGATGCTAAGAGGTTTAAACGAATTTTCAACCGAGTATGAATACGTTAATATTGTTTATATAAAGCCTTGTATTATGTTTGATAATTTAAGAACAACAATTGGAGATGCAAGATTTTTTAGTGGATTAAAAAGATATTATTCTAACTATAAATATAAAATTGCAAGGCCAGATGATTTGGTTGGGGCTTTTGAAAAAATAGGTGCAGATACCAACGGCTTTTTTCAAAGTTTTTATGAGGGTAAAGTTATAATTTAATCATAAATGTCAAAAATCTATTTGTTAATTATTTTTTTCAAGTAGATTTTTTACTATTTATGTAAAAAAATATATTTTTTATTAAGTAAATAAATGTTAATCATTGACAAAAACAAGATAAAATGTTAAACTTATAAAGTATAAATTATGCTTAAGGATTTTAAGGTGTATTTATGAAAAAACTTTTTAATATATTACTCGCAGTTATTATAACTATAGTTTGCGCTTTTTCGCTTACTGCTTGTTCTGTAGAAGATGGAAATCCAACTAATAAAACAGGGCTTATAATTAGCAAAGACAAAAACGGCACGTACGTAGTTAGAGATTTTGTTTACGTTGATGGTGCTCTAGATAATGGCACGCTTGATATCGGCGCTATTTTATCACAAAGGAACATTTCTTCAGCAAAAATTTCTGCAGGTGCTTTTGATGGTGATGATAAGATTAAAACGCTTATTGTTTCTGATAAGATTTTTGAAATTGAACAAGGCGCTTTCAGAAATATGAAAAGTTTAGAAACGCTAGAAGTTCCTTTTGTTGGAAAAAATGCAAAAACAGATGCTGAGTATAACCAAACGTTAGAAGCAGAAGGCAAGTCAGTTAATATGGCAAGAACCTTTTCTCATTTCTTTGGAACTGCTGAATATGAAGAAGGCAGAAAGATGAACAATGGTTTTAGCGACGTTTACGTGCCATATACGTTAAGAAACGTTATAGTAAATGCAACGGCAAACGTTGATTATACTGTTCAAGGTAAAAAAGCAGGTTATGCAATCGGCTATACGGCATTTAAGGATGCAAGATTTTTACAAAATATAACACTTAAGGGTGAAAACCTAAAAGAAATTGGTAAAGAAGCATTCAGTGGCTGTACAGGACTTAGAGTGGTTAACTTGCCAAACACGATTGAAACCATTTATGCAGGTGCGTTTAGTGGTTGCGAAAACTTGGCAGAAGTTGTTTTTGCAGGAACAAACGTTAAGTTAAAAGAAAACGTATTTAATGGTTGCGTGTTAATGAACAAAATAAACAGTCAAGCAAATTTAACTATTGACCTTGCATGTTTTGCTGAAATTGGAATTGGTGCATTTGACTTTGATAGAGAAGTTAAATATAACGTTCTCAACAAAGGAACGTTTAACTTGCAAGACATATTCTCTGACACAGAGTTTCAAGCTTAAATAAAATACTTTGTTATAAATTAAATTAAAATAAAAATAGGTAGCTTTATGCTACCTATTTTTTTGTTATATCAATTTAATATTATGCGCTATAAGTTATGCTTACGTTATTAAGTTTATAAACTAAAGCGCCTAAACAATTGTAGTTTGCTGTAATTAATGCCTCTGCATATTCAACAACCAAACCGTTACTTAAAATATTTTCTTCATCAGCTGAGCCATTTTGAACTGACAAGTATTTTGGCATACCTATATAATCTGTGTCACTAAGTGTAATGCGAATATTTTTAACAGGTAATGTTAGGGCGTTTTCTGCATAAACTTTAGAATAGTTAGGGCGTGTATACGTTAAAGATTGTTCAACGTTAAAAATTGAGTTTGCTGAGTTTGTAAGTTGTAATTTGCTTGGATTAGTGTACATATAACTTACCACTGGTAAAATCATGCTGTTGCCCTTAGAAACGTCTATATTGCGTGTTGCAAAAAACAATTGATTATTATCTAAAACTTGTCTAAATCCATATTCATAAGCTCTGCCGTTGCCTCTGATTGAAATTAGTTTTGAACTGTCTAATTTGTCAAAATCTATTTGACCCGTTATATCTTCACCTTCACTTTCGCTATAATATTTTTTTGTTAAAACGTAATTGTCTTTATTATAGGTCGTGGTATATTGATATATCATATGGTCAAACTGAATGCGAGTTTCATCGTTTGCAATATACGTATTTTTAACGGTTGTTTTAGAAAAGATAGGGGCATAAGACAAAGAACTATCATAAAAATAAACTTCGCTAACAATTTGGTCTTTATAAGTTTTATCATCGCTAGTGTCATCAGTGCCTTTTTTGTCAACAACGTCAACGGTTAGTGATGCTATTATGCGATTTACAACGTTTCCTATTGGGGAAAGGTTGCCTGTATATTCATCAGGGAAAGAAACGTTGGTTTCATATTGAGTAATGTAAACGCCATTGTTATAATCAGGCAAGATATCTGGGTTTACGTTGCTAGCTCTTTTAATTTCCTTGTAATTCTTTTCAAAAGTCACGCCATAGGAAAGTGTTTCTGTTTTGATATCTTTTACTTGAGTACTATTAAATTCTAATATCGACTCGCCTGTGCAACTACATCCCGAAAGAGAAAACATTATGCATAAAGCGAGCGATAGAATTAAAACTAAAAATTTTTTCATTTTACGCTCCAAATTTGATTTCTATACTATGATACCACAAATAAAAAAAATTGTAAAACATCTTTATAAAAAACACAAAAAAAACACAAAAATATGATACAATATAAGTATGGTAAATCTTATTACAACTGATTCATACTTTAATATGTTTGATTTGCTTTTGCAAAACTTACAAACAAGGCAAAAAAGTATTGAACAAAAAAACATAATATTTTGCGAAGAAAAAGTTTCGCTTATGATAGAGCGACTTATCTGCTACAAATTTGGTGGAACGTTTAACACCATGGTGTTTTCGTTCGGCAATTTTTTGCGTGCAGAAAAACCTATGGATAATCTTTTGACCATAGAAGGCTCTGCAATGGCTGTAAAAAAGATTTTATCCACGGTTAAACTCAATTGTTTTAAAGCAAGCAAATCCACAATTGCGCCAACCCTTTATAATTTAATAATTCAACTTAAAAGTGCTAAAGTCACACCAAACGATATTATGGGGGCTATAGAAAATACTGATGGCATTTTAAAAAATAAACTTATTGATATATACGAGATATTTAAAGCATATGAAGATTTTATACAAAAAAATGGCTATGAAGACCAATCTTCATATCTATCACACTTAGAAGATGCGATACAAACTTCTGAAGTTTTGAGTGGCGCTAACGTTTATCTTGTGGGTTTTTCTGGTTTTACGGCGCAAATGCGCTCGGCTGTTAATGAATTAATTAAACGCACTAATAATTTGACGGCGTTTTTGTGTGAGGGAGAAAATCCACTTGTTTACGTAAATGAAAGTGCTTATTTTATTAAAGAGTTATGCAAAGAACATAATTATCCATTGCTTTATAAAAAAGAAGAGAGCAAATATTCTAAAAATGGAAGAATTATAATCGATAGCATTTTTAATCAGTTTGATTTTAATAAAGATAAAATTAAAAACCAACAATTTGATAATGATGGCGAAATATATGTTTATTTTGCACCTAACCCTAATTTAGAAGTTGAAAGGGTTGGTCAAATTATAAAGAAAAAGGTTTTAAGTGGCGAGTGCAGATATAAAGAGATGACCATTGCGCTTCCTTCTAGTGAATACGTGCCTATCATTCAAAAGGTTTTTGCAAATTTAGAAATACCTTATTTTATAGACGAGCGTAAAAAAGCAGAACATCATCCACTTATTAAGCTCATATTATCATACGTTGACGTTATCAGAAAGAATTTTAACACCAAGTCTTTGATAGCTTTTGCAAAAAATCCATATTATTGCACTCAAACCGATATTTTAACAAAGTTTGAAAATTATCTAATTAAATATAACATAACAGGTTATAAAATAAAGCAACCTTTCATCTTTAATTCTGATAATGAAAACCTTGATGAGTTAAACGATTTTAGGCAAAAACTAATTGCAAACTTTGATAAGTTTGACGTTTTAGGCTTGATTGAAAGTCTTGAAGTTGAAAAGAAGAACCAAGAATATTCTAACAAACTAATTGAACTTGGAGAGATAGAACAAGGTGCAATATGTGCGCAAATGTTTGATGCCACCATCAGCCTTTTATCGCAAATGCAATTATTGCTTGGCGATTTAAAGCTTTCTTTAAAAGAATATAGAAATATTTTTAACAGTGGCATTTCTGCACTTGAAATGTCTATTATTCCACAATATAATGACGCCGTGTTTATTGGTAGTTATAAACAAACGGCACTTGTAAAGGCAAAGCATCTATTTGCAATAGGTCTTACAAATAGTGTGCCAAACGTTCAAACGGACGTGTCACTTTTAAATGATGACGATATTACTGCGCTTGAACAAATTAAGGTTTTAGTTGAGCCAAAAATAAATATTGTAAACCATAGAAACAGAGAAAGTTTTGCTTTGGGATTAACTGCTTTTGACAATAGTTTATATCTAAGTTATCCTATTTGTGGGATAGATGGCTCTAAAACGCAAAAAAGTGAAGTTTTAGATGGCATAATTCAAGCCGTTGATTATAAGCCTTTTGGTGAGCAAAGTGGCTATTTAACAACTAAACAAGGCTTAAGAACTTTTGCTAAAGAGTGTGGCGAATTTTCTGATGGAAAGATAGCCGAACTTAAAAATGCTTGTTCTTTTTATGCTTCAGAGTGTTCGCCTATTGCAAAAACCATTATAGAAAAGGCAAACACAAATCTTCAAGAAAGGTTGGGCTCTTCTAAGGAAATGCTTATTTCTAACGAGATTTCACCAACGGCGATTGAAGATTATTATAAATGTCCATATCAATCTTTTTTGACGCACGCATTAAAATTAAAAAAGAGGGAAGATGGTGGTGTAGACGTGCTTTCGGTGGGCAGTTTAATGCACCAAATTTTTGATGAATTTATTAAAGAGATTAACTCTATAAGCGATAAAGAAAGTTTTGAGGCTGTTTTTGATAAGGTTAGTAAACAAGTTTTAGAAAGGGAAGAATATAAAAAGTTTTTAAGTGAAAGCCGTTCTAACATGACTATAAAAAGGGTGCTTAAAGAGTGCAAAAAATATTGCTTTAAGACCTTGCAGTCTCTTGTTGGCAGTAAGTTTAAGGTGGCAAAAAGCGAGGCAAGGTTTGGTGAAAAAGGCGACTATCCGGCAATCAATCTTCTTAACGGACAAGTTAAAATGAAAGGAAAAATTGACAGGGTTGACCAAACGGATGATTTTGTTAGAGTTGTAGATTACAAAACAGGCTCTACCGATTCAAGTGAAAAATCTTTGTTTGCAGGTATAAAATTACAATTGTTTCTTTATGGATATGCCGTTTGGCAAAAAGAAAAAGACAAGCAAATTGCAGGATTATATTATTTGCCTGTTTCTGATAAATACGTTAAAGAACAAGATGCAGAATTTGTTATGGCAGATGGCTACACTCTAAATGAAAGCGAGGCAATTGCTTGTCAAGACGATAGTTTTTATCAAAATGGAAAAAGCAATTTTATGCCAATAAAACTTGATGGCAAAGGCGAAGTTAAAAACGCTGTGCCAAGAGATGAAATAAACAAATTTATGGATTATGCCGTTAGCGTGAGCGAGCTTGCAACAAGTCAGTTAAAAGAGGGCGTTATAGTGCCTTCACCTTATGAAAACACTTGTGATTATTGTGACTTTAAGGGGATATGTCAACAAATAAAGGAAAGAGCAAGAACGCTTGGCAAGATAAGTGCTGATACAATTGTAAAGGCGAATAAGGAAGAAAAAAATGGCTAAGTTTACCCAAGAACAACTTCAGGCAGTTGAACACAAAAGTGGCAACATATTGATTTCGGCATCAGCAGGTAGTGGAAAAACACATACTATGATAAGCAGACTTGTAAGATTAGTTATGCTTGAAAACGTTGACGTAAATCAAATACTAGCAGTCACTTTTACTGAAAAGGCTGCTTATGACATGAAGGAAAAACTAAAAAAAGCTTTGATGAGTGCGCAAGAAGGAGATAGGAGCAGATTGTATAAGCAAATTGCACTTATTCCAACTTGTGATATTTCCACTTTGCACGCATTTTGTGCAAGGCTTATTCGCTTATACTTTTATGAAGTGGGGCTATCGCCAGATTTTAATATTGCAGATGAATCTTTGGCAAAAATAATGCGTAATGACTGTATAGACAAGACATTTAAAGAGCTTTATGATGCAGGGGAAGATTGGTTTTATACGCTTGTGGATAGGCATGCTTATGGAAGAAGTGATAGTTTATTAAAGGAACTTGTGGTTTCGGTATTCTTGTTTGCTAGTTCTGAACAAGACCCAGACTTATTGTTAGATAAATATCAAAACGAGTATAAAAAAGAAAACTTTGAAAACTTATTATCAGTCTATCTTGAAATGTTGAAAAATCAAGTAAGGTTATTGGAAAAAGAAATTGTTCAAGCATATACTATTTTAAAAAATCAAGGTGCCCAAAAGGGTGCAGAGTTTACTAAAACAGTGCTTGCAGATATGCAAACGGTGTTATGCGCACAAGACGTGTATATTGTAAAAGGGCATTTTGAGAGTTTTGGTGCAAGGCTTAACTTTGAAAGAAAATTAACCGTTGAACAAGAAGAACTTAAAGAAACGGTTAAATCTTGCCGTGAAAAGTTTAAAAAGATAATAGAAAGATTTGGCAAACATTTGCTAGATAGAGATAAAGATTTTAATTGCTTAGAAAATTTATGTAAAGATACAGGGCATTTTATTAGCATTGTTAAAAGGTTTGCCGAGATTTATGATGCAGAAAAACGTGATGAAAACGTTTTGGATTTTGCAGATTTAGAGCATTTTGCATTAAAAATCTTAAAAAGCCCTAAAATAATAGAAGATTTAAGAAAGAAATATAAATACGTGTTTGTTGACGAATATCAAGATATAAACGGTGTTCAAGAAAGCATAATAAACTTAATTGCTGATAATAATTTATTTTTGGTTGGTGACGTTAAACAAAGTATTTATGGGTTTAGGGGATGTAGGCCAGATTTTTTTGCCGGCAAGTTTGAATCAATGCAAAAAAACGGACAAAAAGTGCTTTCTCTTAACCATAACTTTCGTTCAGCACAAAAAATTATAGATATGGTAAACCAAGTTTTTTGTTATTCAATGACAAAAGATTTTTTTGAAAGGGAATATAAAGGCAATTCTGAACTAATAAGTGGTGGCATATATCCAAAAGATAAAACAGGCAGAGCGATATTACATATTCTAGAAAAAGAAGAAAAGAAAAAGGAAATAGAAGAAACGCCTAGAGTATATAACGTTTTGCAAGAGATAAACAAAGAAATTTCTTTTAAGGATAATCATACTGCATCCCTTCTTACTGACATAATAAATGAAGAGCTTGGCAAGACCTATTATGATTTTAAAAGTGGGTGCGATAGGCAAATAACTTACAGCGATATTGCAATTTTAACAAGAAATAAGCACAACGGCTACGTTGAAGGTCTTGTTAAAGGCATTATGATGCACGGCATACCTATTGTGTCTGACGTTAAAGAAAACGTGTGCGATTATCCTGAAATTCAAATGGTTATAAACCTTTTAAAGTTAGTTGATAACTTTAGCCAAGACATACCACTTGCAAGCACTTTGCTTAGTCCAATAGCTAACTTAACAAACGATGATTTGGCTGAAATAGTGTGTGAATTTTCGCATACGGATATTGCTAAAGCTAATAAAAAATGGTCGTTTATACACGCATATAATTATTATCTTGAAAATGTTGACGGCAGACTTTATTCAAAATTAAAAGATTTTAATCAATATATTAGTGACTTAACTTTTGTTGCTCAGTTTATAGGGGCAGAGGGCGTTTTAAATAAGGTTATTGATGATTACGATATAGAAAGCTATTTATTGGCTCAACATAATGGAACTAAAAAGGTTGCTCTTTTAAACAGACTTATTTACGCTTCTATAGAAGGAGATAAAAAACTTACCGTGCAAGAATTTTTAGATAAAATTCAAAACGCACCAGATAGTTTTTCATATGCAGATAGCCAGCAAGAAGATGCCGTTAACGTTATGACAATTCATGCATCAAAGGGGTTAGAATTCCCTGTTGTTATCGTGTGTGGCTTAGAAAGAAATATGAACCTTGAAGATAATGTGGGTGACCTTCTTTATAGCCGTGAACACGGAATAGCTTTAATGAGTTATGATGACGATAAAAGGGAAAAGCGAGAAACCATTTTGCGTGCAGTCATAAAAGAGCAAAATAGAATAAATAGTGTTAAAGAAGAACTAAGACTTTTTTACGTTGCGCTAACTAGGGCAACTTATTCATTACACATGGTGTATGAGGGTAAACTTAAAACAAGAAAAGAAACGTTTGTGGGTGCAGAAAAGTTTATTGATTATATTCCAAACACTGTTCCGTTTGTGGTGCATTCTCCAAGCGACTTTGCTTTTACAGAACGAAAAAGCCAAACAAGAAAGATTATCATAGGGCAAAGCGATGAAAACCTTGTTCGTGAAATGAAAGATAGATTTTCGCAAGAATATCCTTTTGCGACAGACACCACTTTGCCTTTAAAACTCGGTGTGACAACCGTTAGTGGTGGGGATAAAGAGAATCTTGTTCATTTAATTTTTGATGAGCCAACGCCTGACGTTGAAAAAGGTTTAATCGCCCATAAAATAATGGAGCACTTTGATTTTAATAGCAATTTAGGCTTATATGAGCAAGTGTCTAGCATGATAGAAAATCAAATTTTAACGGCTGACAAAGTGCAAAAGGTAAATTTAGAGCGTATTCAAAAAGTTATAAATAGTGGTGCGTTTGAAGATATAAAAGGCACAAAGCTTTATCGAGAAAAGATGTTTTTAACTTGTGTAGACGCAGGCATAGTGCTAGATACCACAAGCAAAGAACAAATAGTTTTGCAAGGTGTTATAGACCTTCTTTCTATTGGTGATGACGGCGCAATTATAATTGACTATAAATATTCTTCACTCGATAAAGAAAGTCTAAAAAAACAATATCATAAGCAACTGGAACTATATGCTTATGCAACCAAAAAAGTTCTTAATTGTAATATTAAAAAAATGTTGGTTATAAACTTGTTTACTGGTGAAATCGTTGAAATTTAACATAGCTCTTTGACAATAAAAGATATAAACAAACAAAAAGTTCGGTTTTATTATTTACTTTACCATTTAATATGTAAAGGGGGATAATATGAACGAACTTTTTTTAATGTTTATGAATAGTTTTTTTTCTGTTTTAGGCGAAAATTTAACCACTATAACTTTGGCGATAATATGTAATTGCGTAGTAGTTTATTTAACCATTCTATGTTCAATTATTGCACTTTATAAAAGGCAATATACTGTATTAAAAAGGCTGTGGATAATTTTTGATTTTGTGGCAATTTGCATTGTTCAATTTTGGCTTGAACTTCAAATAGATAAGCAAATTACTTATTTGCCCTTAACTATAGTAAGTTGCTTTTTTAGTCTTTCAATATGCTTGTTTTTGCCTGTTAAAGAATATAAAATAAGCCAAGAAAAACGCTCGCTTGCACAGTTTTTAGATAGGTGTGCGCATAATCAAAATTATCAGCAAAATTATAAGGAAAACCCATTAAATATAATTGAAAAAGAAAGAACGATTAGCCCTTCAAAAGTTTTTTCATCACCTATTATAAGTGCTAACCAAAATGACAAACTAAACCAAAAGTCACTTGACCAAAACAATCAAGAAATAGATTTTTCGCACATAAAAGGAATTTTGACAAAGTTAGAATATTATCCACTTAAAGAACAAGATAAAAAAAGCGCAAAAGACCTTGAAAAGGCCATTTTAGAAGCCGAAGAAAACGGCATGGATAAGGCACTTAAACAAACCATAAACGATGGGCTTGGCGCACTGCTTAAAATTATGGCAAAATACGCCGTGTAGAAATACGAATTAATTATTAAAACACATAAATTCTGTCGTTGTGTTGACATAGTTTGTCCTTATATAGTATAATAATTAAAAATTATTACTTAAGGGGGCAACCTTTATTGCTTAAAAGACTTTTAACAATAATTTTATGTGCGATATTATGCTTTTCGGCACTTAGTATTTCAGGCTGTAAAAAAGACGAGTCTTTTACCGTCACTTTTTCTGGTGGATATGAAGGTGCTTCTCCTTATTATGGCGAAGAAATTCAGAGAGTGACAAATGCTAATCAACTTGTAGAACCTATTTACGTTAGAGAGGGGTATAATTTTGTTGGTTGGAACGTGTCTATTTCAAGAATAACTAGTAGCACAACCGTTGTCGCTCAGTGGAAAAAATATCCACTTGAAGTGGTGTTTTATTCAAATGGTGGTGCAGACGATCAAGGAAATAGAACTGTTGCTATAACGGCAGATAGCGCTTATGAAGTCATTAACAGCGCACCACAATTTAAAAAGAAAGGATACACTCTTTCTTGGTCACCACAACTTGAAACAATTACGTCAAGTTGCGAAGTGAATGCAGTTTGGACGTTGAAAGAATATAGCCTTACGTTTAAAGATAAAAATGGTCAAGACTTTGAAAATAACACGCTTAACGTAGCATATAATCAATTGTTTGACCATACTCCTATAACGGCGCCTCAGGTCGTGGGCGAAAAGTTTGCATATTGGGCAGATGAACAAGGAGTGCCTTTTGATAAAGGTATTGTTTGGGATATAGATTGTAGTGCGATTTTCACTGCAGTTTACGTGCCACAAACAGAGTTTGTTATAAGCTATGACCTTAACGGGGGAAATAAGCAAGACAAAAACTCTATGCATTTTTATAATGAAAACACGCAACTAAACATAACTAATCCTACAAGGAAAGGATATAGGTTTAACGGTTATGAAATCAATGGTGGCAGTGAAAAATATTTTGGCAAGGATATTACCCTTGAGCATTTTAAGATAAACGGTGCATTTGCAGACGTTAACTTAAAGGCAACTTGGAGTATTGAACCTTATACGGCAACTCTTGATGCAAATGGTGGGCAAATTACAGGTCAAGGGAAAATGGATTTTTTCTATGGCTATCAAATAGAAAATTTAGTTGTTCCACAAAAAGAAAACCACGAATTTATAGGCTGGTACGTTGGAGACGTTCAGATTAAAGAAGGCGACGTTTGGGAGTTCGCTCAAGACGTGGTTGTATCAGCAAAATATTTGGCAAAATATAAGGTTAAATTTAGCCTAACTTCAAAAGTTGCAATTAATAACGAGCAAATTCTTTGCAAAGTTGTAAAATGGGGCAGTCTAGACAATAATTTTAGTTTTGAAGAAATTGAAATAGAAATAGTTGAAGGTCAGTCGCTTTTGAGTAAAGGAATTGGAATAATGCCCGTTGTAGACCCAATTGAAGAACCAAACATAAACGAATACATGTTTGGCAATTATTGGAAATACGTTGATGGTCAAAACGTGGGGCACAAAGTTTTGGTAAACACACCGTTTAATAGTGAAAACTTTTTAGATATAACGGCAGGTGACACCATAATATTAGTTCCACATATAAAACTTGCTTGGACGCCAAATTATTAAAACATAAATCACACTCAAGTTGAGTGTGATTTTATTTTTTTGTGCATGGTCACGTTAAAGATTGTAAATAACATATAATGCACAAGGGGTGTTCATTATGGAAGAAAAGGTTAAAAATTGTAGCAATATAAATTCAAAAAAACAAGATGAAAAAAAGTTTTGTTTATTAAGAGATGATTGGTGTTTTGGCTGTCATGGTCAACTCAGTGTTTTGCTTAAAAACGTTAAGCTCTATTTTGATTTAAAACCTAAGAATAAAGAGTTTGCAGATGCTATTTTGCAAGTGATTTTATGTGATATAAAACACCTTATTTATCTATGTAATTTAAGTTGTTATAAATCAAGTTTTCCAAATCTTTTGTGGTATGAAAAAAATACTTGGCAGTATTACAAAGATTTAAAAGCACCTACGAAAAATAAAGAATTATATCTAGATATTGCGTTAGGCGAATATTTGCTTATAGAAAACTATAAAAGCCTTTTAACTAGCGAAGAAAACATGAAAACAGAAATTAAAAAACTAATTATTGAAAGTCAAGGCTGTTTAAGTAATTTAAGCGAGCAGTTAAAAAAGATAAATATTAAATAATTAGCAATGATTATGAATTAATAATATTTATATATAGAATTTTTTATTGCAATTATTAAACTTTTGTTGTATAATGTATAATGTAATAGAGTTTGTTGGAGGAAAAGCAATGTCTTTATTTAAGAAAAAAACACAAGCCGATAAAGCAGGAAAAATTTTTATTGACGCAAATACTGAAAGTAGCAGTTTTGAGGATTATAACAGATTAAAAGATAATCTTTTGTACATAAATGCTGCTGGAAATCATCAAGTTATTCAAATTGAGTCGTCAGTAATGTCTGAAGGCAAAACAACACTTGTTGGGAATCTTGCTGTAAGCCTTGGTCTTACAAACAAAAAAGTTCTTATAATAGACCTAGATTTTCGCCGTCCAAGAGTGCACAGGCTTTTTTCTTTCAGTAAAGATTGTGGGCTTTCTGATTATTTTTTGGACAAACAAACAAAGCAAGAAATAATCAAAAAGACAGAGTATAAAAACGTTGATATTATAACAAGGGGTAGCCCTGTGTATAATTCATCATTATTACTTATGTCGGACAAGTTCAAAAATTTCATTGAAGAGTTAAGAAAAGAATATGATTTTATATTCTTAGATTGCGCACCAGTGCTTCAAGTTTCAGACTATATCCATATTTCAAAAGTTTCAGATGGAATATTGTTCTTAGTTGCATATGCATCAACAACAAAATCGCAAGTTATCGACGCAATAAAAGAACTTAAGAAAAATGGTGCAAACATTCTCGGTTCTGTCTTTACAATGTATGACAAAGCCAATGATAAAGGCTATTATAAAGGTCACTATAAATATAAAGCATACATAGAGCAACCTTTCTTTGATGAAGACCAATTTGAAGATGAAGAGTTGGAAAAAGATAATTAATTATGATAGATATACACACACACATTTTGCCTTTTGTAGATGATGGGAGTTTCGATAAAAATCTATCACTTGATATGCTTAAAGAGTGTGTTAGACAAGGGATAACGGACGTAGTTTTAACACCTCATTATAGAAAGATATATAAGCTAACGCCTGACATCTTAAAAAGTGAATTTGAAAAATTTAAAAGTATAGTAAATAGCGAAAACATACCTGTAAATTTATATTTAGGTCAAGAAGTTTTTATAGACGAATACTATAAGCGTGTTTTTACTTCTAACAAAATTCTTTCTATGAACGATAGTAAATACGTTCTTATAGAGTTTGATTATGAAGATGAAGTGGACATGCCAGATATCGTTTATGAATTAAAAGTTATGGGCTATACACCTATTATTGCGCATTATGAAAGATACTTTAAGTCAAATCTTGAAACAGCGCTTGAAATCAACTCGTTAGGTGGGCTTATCCAAATAAATGCAGATTCAATTGTCGGAAAAACCAAAAGACGTTATTGGAGACTAATTAAAAAACTTTTTAAAAATGATTTAGTCGATTTTGTTGCAAGCGATATCCACCATAACAGAGAAAATCTTTTGTTAGAAGCAAAACAGTTCGTTCAAAAAAAATTTGGGATAGATACTGCAAATAAAGTGTTTATTGAAAACGCTAAAAAAATTATTAAAGGTTAGATAAATTCTAACCTTTTTTATAAGGGATTATGCAAAAAAGAATTATTGCAATCGGTGGTGGCGAGATAAAGAATAAAACCACCTTAGAAATTGATAGATATATAGCAGAGCTTGCTAAACAGCACGCTGGCGAGGTTAGGGCAAACGCACTTTTTATTGGCACGGCTTCTCACGATAGCATGCCTTACTTTAATAGCTTTAGAAAAACCTACACTTCGGTGTTTGATATTAAAGCTGAAGTTGCCTTGATTGTTTATGGCGAGATGGACAAACAAAAAATCGCCGATAAAATCTATAAGGCAGACTGCATTTATATCGGCGGGGGCGACACGCTTTTCATGCTTGAAAAGTGGAAGGAGTTCGGCTTAGATAAACTTATTATCGATGCGTATAATAATGGAAAAATTATTTGTGGGCTTTCTGCCGGCGCTATTTGTTGGTTTAAGGATATGTACACCGATTATGAAATAATGCGTGGCCAAAGTGCTGACTACGTGTTAAAAAAAGGACTTGGCATACTTGATGGGTGCATGTGTCCACACTTTGATGATAGGGAAAAAGATTTTTGCGAGGCACTAAAGTCGGGGGACATAAAGAGTTGCTATTGCGTGGAGAATAACTCGGCAATTGAGTTTGTTGACGGCATTTTTACAAAGTCAATTAGTAGTGGTGGAAAGGCGTATTATATCACCTATGACGGCGAACAAATAACCAAAAAGGAAATTTAATGAATAAAATAGATTATAATAAAGAGATGTTCAAAATTATAAAATCAAACGCAGGGCAAAAGAAAAAACTTTTACTTCACTCTTGCTGTGCGCCTTGCTCAACTGCCTGCATAGAAAGGCTTATTGATTATTTTGATATCACCATTTTTTATTATAATCCTAATATAGACACCTTAGAAGAATTTAATTTAAGAGCTTCGGAGCAAGTTAGATATGCTAAGTCGCTTGGACTTAACTGCATTGTTGCTGATTACGATAAAAAAAGTTTTTTAAGCAAAGCAAAAGGCTTAGAAAATGAAAGAGAAGGCGGAGCAAGGTGTGAAAAGTGTTTTTATTTAAGATTAGAAAAAACTGCCTTGAAATGCAAAGAATTGGGTTATGACTATTTTGCAACGACCTTAACCGTTAGCCCACTTAAAAACGCAAAACTTATAAATGAGATAGGTGTAAGTTTAGAAAAAAGCGTAGGGGCAAAATATTTGCCGAGCGACTTTAAAAAGCAAAACGGATATCTTAACTCAATAAGATTAAGTAAAGAGAATGATTTATATCGCCAAAACTATTGTGGCTGTGAATTTTCAAAAATAAGACAACAAGAAGAGAGGGTTTAATTATGGGCGAATTTTTGATTATGCTTCGAAATGTTATCATGTTTGTGCTTTTAGCAATTCCAGGATATTTGCTAGTTAAAACAAAGTATGTAAAAAGTTCAGATTCAGGCGTTTTGACAACGATATTATTGTATCTTGGCTTGCCATTTATGATTTTGGTAAACACTCTTAATGTTAAAATATCTGCAGAGACAATTACAGGCATTTTGTTAACAATATTAATCTTTATTTTTGGCGAAATCGCTCTTATCTTACTTTCTAAGATTTTCTCTAAGTTTGAACCATTAGATGACCAAAGACGCATGGCAAGATTTTGTATGATATTCCCAAACAATGGTTTAATAGGCTTGCCTTTGGCGCTAGCTCTTTTTGAAGGAAGTACTTTAAGTGTTGTAATAGTTTATGTGGCTGTTGCAAATGTATTGACTAACGTATTGTGGCCAACTTATGGAAATTATATGTTATCTAATGATAAAAAACATATCTCAGCAAAAGGCTTACTTACAAACTTTGTTTTTATTGCATTTATACTTGGTGTTATATTGAACTTGTTGGGATTCAGCGGAGATGTTAAAGATATTGTTGTAGACTATTCAAATCACCTTAAAGGTGTTGTAGTTGCACTTTCAATGACAATTTTAGGCATGAAGTTTGCAGATATTAAAATAACAAAACTCTTTACTTGCTTAAAAGTTTATTATGTAAGTTTTGTAAGGCTTTTGCTTTCACCTGTTCTCGTTGTAGGCGCACTTTTAGTTATAAGATGTTTAGTGCCTATAGCAAATGAAGTTATTATTGCTGCATTTATTACTTTCTCAATGCCAGCAGCGCCAATTGCGGCAATGTTATCAGACAAATTTGGCATGGACAGCGAAAATGCAGTTCTATACACATCGGGCTCAACACTATTTTCTGTTATAACAATTCCTGTTTTATATCTGCTATTAAACTTAGTAATTTAATTATAAAAATCAAAAAAATTGCCGTGACCAACAGGTCACGGCTTTTTGTTTATCTTTTTAAGTTTTAATTATTTAAAATAAATAATATTTCCATTTCTAATTGTTAGTGCAACTGAATAGTCTTCATTTAGAACTGCAAAGTCTGCATTTTTACCTTCTTTGATAGAGCCACAAGCGCTGTCAATGCCAAGATTTTTTGCAGGGTTAATTGTTGCATAATCAATGGCATCAGTAAAGTTAACGTCACATTTTGTCACAAGATTTTTAATAGCGTCGTTCATCTTTAATATGCTTCCAGCGAGTGCGCCGTTTTCAAGCCTTGCTTCGCCATTTTTAACGATAACTTTTTGACCACCAAGCTCGCTTATGCCGTCAGACAAATGTTTTGCACGCATAGAATCGGTGATAAGAGTGAACTTATTCTTTGGCTTATTCTTGATTAAAAGCTTAATTGCAGGGATAGATAGGTGAATAGTATCGCAAATGGCCTCACAGTTTAGGCTATCAAAAAGCATTGCGCTTCCAACAGTGCCTATTTCTCTGTGGTGAAGTGCCTTTTGTGCATTATATGTATGAGTGATATTCTTTAAGCCACTTTTAATTGCCTTTTCAATGTCATTATATCCAGCATCGGTGTGTCCTGCACTTGCAACAACGCCCTTTTTATTTAAGTGAGCGATAAGTTCATCAGCGCCTTCAACTTCAGGGGCAAGGCTAACGATTTTAATGTTATTACCACTAGCACTATTATATTTATCAAAAACTTCTATTTCTGGCTTTGCAACGTATTCAAGTGGTTGAGCACCTATATGCTTAACCGAAATAAACGGACCTTCTAGGTGAATACCTAAAACTTTTGCACCTTCAGGTTTATCGGCTTTAATATATTCATCAACAGCCTTCATTGCCTTTAAGATGTTTTGCTCGCTTTGAGTCATTGTCGTTGCAAGAAAAGCTGTTGTGCCCTCGCTTGCAATAGCTTTTGCAATAGTTGAAAGCGCTTCCATTGTGCCGTCCATAGCATCACTGCCACCAGCTCCGTGAATATGTTGGTCGATAAAACCCGGAACAATAACTTGACCTTCTGTATATGGAAATGGGTTAGTTATTTTGCTTTCATCATCGCCAATATATACGATTTTGCCATTTTCAATTGCTAAATTAGTTTTTATAATGCCACTATCTTCAACGTAAACTAGTGCGTTCTTAAATCCTTGCATAAAAACCTCCTAAACATAATCTATATAAATAATTATACAATAAAAAGCCTTTGTATAATTTATAAAATATAAAAAACAATTTACACAAAAGGCTTTTTTAATATATATGCGCATATTTATAATATGTTTTCCCAAGAAAGCACAAAGGTTTTAGGGATTTGTTCTGAAAGTTCAATTAAAACTTCTATTTTAGAAATAGCATCTTTCCATTCTTTATCGCGAACTAAAGTTGCCGATTCAGAAAGCCACAAATCAATTTCTTTTATTTCATTATGTGGAATATAAATGTGTAGTACCTTCTTTTTAGATAGCCAGTTCTTTTGTACGGCATAAACGTCATCTTGCGTGGCAGTGTTATCATCAATTTTTTCATATAAAACGGTTAACACTTGATTAAACTCTTTAAACTGCTTGTTTACAAAGTTGTGCTCGTATATAGAGCCTACTATAAGTAGGCAGGCTACAACCAAAATTGAAATAATAGTTTTTACCAACACGCACCTTCTTTTAACTTAAAGTTAGTTATTTTATATTTTTTGTTTTTTTCCTTAAAATAAACTCTGCCGCCGCCGTCTATAGTTAACACTTCGGTTTTTTTAAGAGTGGAGTTTTGCGTTTTAATAAAGCTTAAAATATTATCCTTATCGCAATTGATAAGTTTTAGATTATGGTGTTCTATTTTGCCCTCTGCCACTATTAAAAGGGGAATAGAGTTGTTAACATTAGTCTTTTTAGAGTTAGGCATAGCCGATAGTGAGCCGTTGGTTTCGTAAATCGCATAGCAAACGTCGTCAAGGGTAAAATACCCTGCCGTTCTTAAACTTTCAATCAGGTCGTCAACGCCCAAATTATTTCGCCTTAACTCAATCACGTCAACTCCGTTTTGATTTATAACAACGCTGGGTTTACCCGAAATAATTCGCCTTACCACGCTTCCACTCTGCTCTAATAGTGTTAAAAGTTGGTGCAATAAAAACACGCAAATTATAGCAACTATGCCGTAGGTTAAGGGTATTGAAACGTCTGCCATAGGTATACACGCAAGGTCGGCGATAATTAAAGTTATAATAAACTCGTAAGGTTGCATTTCGCCAATCTCTCTTTTCCCCATAAGGCGCATAAGCACCATGAGCGTTATGATAATTATAAGTGTTCTAATAAAAGTGACAGCCATAAAAATAGTATTTATAAAAAATAGTTTTTTATGCCATAAATATTATTGACAATTGGGCAAAGTTGTGTTATTATCAGCACGTAGAGTAGCAAAGATGCGTAAAGTGTTGCAAAATGGGATGTCGTTTGCAAACGAAAGGAAAGCGCCTGCGATATCTTTGCGCGTCCGCTATTATTTTACATAAGAATATGTATTATTTTATCGGTCTCTCTAAAAATTATTTTAGGAGATTTTTTTATGCAAAAGATTAAAAAAGCACTACTTTCTGACGTTATGAAAGATTGCACCCACACGCAAAAAATTGCGTATATAGCAGTTATGACTGCACTATGTGTGGTTTGCAATATGTTCTTTGAATTTAAACTTGCAGACACTCAATTTTCTTTAACGTTGTTTTTTTCAGCATTGACGGGCATGATAATAGGGCCTGTCTTTGGCTTTGTTGCTTGCTTTTTAGGTGATTTAGTTGGCTTTTTATATAACTCTGGTGGGTTTATGTATATGCCTTGGATAGGTTTGAGCATGGGGCTTACTGCTCTTATTTCTGGACTTGTTATGAATTTAATCAATATTAATAATAAGTTTGCAACTTATCTTAAAATATTAATAGTTGCCGTTTTAACTTTTTTGCTTTGCACAGTTGCAATCAACACCACGGCATTTTGGATTATGTATAATACAAAAAAAGACCTTTATTTAGAATATTTAACAACGAGATTGTTCGTTCAAGGTCAAATTTGGAACAGCTTGTTTAATTACGCATTGCTTTTTATTCTATATCCAACCATTTTAAGAATTAAAAAAGTAATTAAAAAGTAAAATTTAATAATTGTATATAAATCGACAAAAGTTTGTTTTTTGTCTATAAATTTAAGTTAATTTTAAGGTATAATGGTTATAATATATTAAAATTAATAAAGTTTTTAGATGAAATGCAGATAAAAAATTATAAGAATTACGATTATTTAGATATTATAGTTAAAAAAGACAACGCTTGTGAAATTATAAACGCATATAGTGCTTTCTTATGGGTTAAAATTGATGAGAAAGATGATAGGCATTATAGCGACGTTATTCATTTAACTTTTAAGCGTGATATAAATATTGAAAATAAAGATAGACTTAATCTTTTAGAGGTCTATTATGAAACTGCCTTAAATAAAAGGGCTGAAATAAAAATTAAAAAACACTCTAAATCAAAAATAGCAATTTGCAATTTGGCGTTTTGTTCACTTGCAACTCTATTTGGCGTTGGGGTGTTTATTTATTTTTATAAAAGCATTTTATCCATTATTTTGGCAACCCTTTTTGCAACATTAATATTTTTTATAGATTTTATTTGCATAGTAAAAATAAAGAAAAAATTTGCAAATGAAAATCAAGATTATGTCAAAAAGATAGAACAAGTGAACAGCGAGATAAAAGAAATTTTATATAATGTTGACTTGCTTGCAAAAAAAGAGCAAGAAAAATTAGGTTGCGATAGGGGGGAGTATGAAAAAGAATAAAAGAAAGTCTTATTATCTCCCACTTAAGATTGATAGAAGGGTGCACTCTCCTTTTTCTGATATAGTTAAGATAAAAACTAAAAGCAATGGTCAAGGGGTGATAAAAGCATTTTTGGTTTTTGGGATTATTGCCTTTCAAATGCTTTTATTTATAGTTCTTCATTCGGCATTTATGCTTTCGTTTAAGTGGACGGCACTATTTACTTTTATAATGAGTTTAATAACTTGCATTTACGTTTTATCATCAAACAAAAATAGTCAAAGCAAAGCTCTTTGGATAATATTTTTATTGTTATTCTTTCCGGTTTCCTACATTTTTTATCTTGTAAGCGATGAAAGGCTAATAATGATTGGAGCAAGAAGAAAATTCTTAAAAACTTTTAATAGCAGTAAAGACCTATTAAAGCCAGACTTAAAAGAAATTCAAAATAAAGACATATTAAACGATTGTGCATATTTATATAATGCAGGGGGATTTTTGCCTTTTAATAATACTAAAGCCGAGTATTTTTCATCAGGTTCATCGTTTTTTGATGACGTTATTGAAAAAATAAAAAATGCAAAAAAGTTTATATTTATAGAGTTCTTCATCGTGGCAGACGGGGTGCTTTTAGAGAGAATTTTAAGCGTTTTAGAGGAGCGTGCAAAAAACGGCGTGGATATAAGAATTATTTACGACGATATGGGCTCTCATAGAGTTTTAAAGAGAAAAACCAAAAAACTGATAAGGCGTGCCGGCATAAAACTAAAGCCGTTTAACAAAGTGTTGCCATTTTTCTCTGCATCACTAAATTATCGTGACCATAGGAAAATTGTGGTAATTGACGGGGAGTGCGCTTATACGGGTGGTTGCAATCTTGCTGATGAATATATTAACGTTAAACGTATGCACGGATATTGGAAAGATTCGGGCATAAGAATAGATGGCAAAGGTGCTAACTCTTTTACTCTTATGTTTTTAAGGCAATGGGAATTTTTGGTGGGAAGTAAAGAAAACTATTCGTTATTTTTATCGCAAAACACTAAGGTGGATAGCCAAAGCATTTTTGTGCCTTATGCTGACGGGTTAGAGTATAAGGAAAACGTCGCTAAAGGCGTTTATGAAAATATGATTGCAAGTGCAAAGCAAAAGATTTATATTATGACCCCCTATTTTATAGTTGACGACTATATTTCAAACATGCTTAAAACAAAGGCTATGAGTGGGGTAGACGTAAAAATTATTATCCCCGAGCTTCCAGACAAGGCTTTTGTTTATGGCGTGACAAGAAATAACGCCGAAAAGCTTGTTCCTTTTGGCGTTAAAGTATATTTGATGAAAAGTTCTTTTGTTCATAGCAAGGTTTTGCTCACTGAAAATAGTGTGGCTATTGGCTCTGTTAACATGGACTTAAGAAGTTTTTATCAGCAATTTGAGTGTGGGGTTTTTACCGATGATACAGCTACGTTAGAAAATGTAGGGCTAGACTTTGAAAATACTATTAAAGAAAGTCTTTTAATTACCGAAAAAAACAAACTCAGAAATCATATTATCTATCGTGCTTTTGCTGGTGTTATGCAAATTTTTGCGCCGTTTATGTAGTTTTTTTAACCTTCTTAAGCCTAAAGTTAAGCTTTATTTTAGAGCGAATATAATCTGTTGAAACAACGTTAAAGCCAATAAATAATAGTCCGTTAAATACAACCATGAGCAAGCTACAAATTATTAGGGAAAGAAACTCGCCTAAGAAAGAAAGTATAATTTTTTCGAGCATTAGGCCAAAAAGAGTAGTTGGCAATAAAAGCAAAAATGACAGCCATATGAATTTTAAATACCTAGGCTTTACTTTGCAGTTTTTATTAAGTAAAATCAAGTTTAAAATTGTTGTAATGCCATAGATGGCGAAAAAGCCGATAAGTAGCGAATATATCCCACACACGCTTGGCAAAAACCAAATGCATAAAAGCATAACTAAACCACTTATGATATAATACGTAAGCGTTTTGTTTTCTAAGCCCATGGAATTTAGCATGCTTGTAGAGATATTAGACAAACTCATAAAAAGCATAATAAAGGCAGATGCAGTTAGATAAGTGCCACATTCATAACTATTAAAAACTAGGCTACCTATTTCCTTTCCACACACAAAAAAGATTGGTATAAACAGGCATGTTAAAAGGGTTGTAAACTTTAGCGATTTTTCTATATCTCGCTTTAGATAAAAAAAGTTTTTTTTGTAAAAATTTTCAGATATTTCGGGCACTAACACAAGTGTAAAAGACCCAATCAAAGTTGTGGGGATATATAAAAGGGGAATTGCCTGCCCCACGCATGCGCCAAAAGATGCCATTGCTTGATTGTTAGAGATGCCAGAAGCCACAAGCCTTAAAGGCAAGATTATTGAAACTAAAGAAATAGTTAAGGAATTGGCCGTTCGCATAGCCGTTATAGGCAAGGCAGAAGAAAGAAGAGGCTTAAACTGACTTTTTGGGTTTTTAAGTTTGTGCTTTCTAAAAAAGAAAACAAAAGTGGCAAGTGAAAAAGAAAAAATATAAGAACATAAAACGGCAATGCCGGCACGATATGCCCCTTGATATGCATCGGTTATGGAATTAATTAAAATTATGCCCACAACTATCATACAAACTTCTTCTAAGAGCTCTATTATATTATAAGGCAAAAAGTCCTTATCGCCCCAAAACACCCCACGAAGAACCGAATAAATCGAAGTGAATATAAGCCCCGGTAATATTACTAAAAATATGTTTATGCACCTAGTGTCGGCAAACATAAAAGAAAAGGCGTCTGTAAAAAGAAAGAAGATTAAGCATACCGGTAAAACGATTATAAGAGTAAAAGCAAGTCCGGCAGTTATAACTTTTTGTGCTTTTAGTTCTTGACCTTCTGCACGATACTTGGTCATAAGTCTAGAAACGGTTATAGGTGTGCCAGAAGCACATATGGTTAGAAGGAGTGCAAAAACAGAAAGGGCGACTTGATAAAGACCTATCCCTTCTGTTCCTATCGTTCTTGATAAATATATTCTATATAAAAAGCCAAGAAATTTTTCGCTTATAGAAAAGATTGTGACTAAAGCAACCGTCTTAAAAAACTTTCTCATTATTCCTCCTAAATTAACTTGTCTATATATTCTATTCGAGCATATTAGCAAATATAATAGTGGTATGAAAAAGTTTTTTTATCGTGTTCAAACTGAAGACTCGTTAAATTCTATTGCACAAAAATTTAACGCACCTATCGGCAGACTGATTTTTAACAATAATCTAACTAAAGAAGTGTCTGCAGGGGATATTATTTTTGTTGAACAGGTAGAAAAGGTGTATTTGGTTAAGCCGTTAGACACCATTGAAAAGCTAGCAATAAAATTTAATCAAAACCCACAACAAATTTTAGAAAAAAATTATCTATCTTATATATATTGTGGACTTTTAATCGAGGTATAATTAAAAAAAATAAAAGCCCAAACTTATTTGTTTGGGCTTAAAGTTTAGTTATATAATTTGATATATAAATAGGTTATGGTGTCACTCTGTTTATATCACGTGGGAACATTGTCGTTTCCCTAACGTTCTTAGCACCAAGAAGGTGCATTGTAAGTCTTTCAAGACCGATACCTAAGCCACCGTGAGGAGGTGCACCGTATTTATGGAGCATAAGATAAGTTTCAAATTGTTCTGGGTCCATGCCACATTTAACCATTTTTTCAACTTGCTCTTTATAGTCGTGAATTCTTTGTCCACCAGAAGTAATTTCAAGTCCCCTAAAGAGTAGGTCAAATGAAAGTGTAAACTCTGGGTTTTCTGGGTCGTCCATAGTGTAGAAAGGACGCTTTTTAGATGGATAGTGTGTGACAAACAAGAAGTCGCTATTAAGTTCTTTTTTAGCGTATTTGCCAAGTAGTTCTTCTTCTGTTGGGTCAAAGTCTTTCATGTCCTGTGGCTGATATTTGAACTTTTTCATAATAAGTTCTTTTGCATCCATAAACTTAATAGAAGGAACTTCTGTTATTTCAGGAACGTCAATATGCAAGATATCAAGTTCATCAGCATATTCGCTCTTTAACAAGTTCATGATATATTTTAAGACCATAACTTCCATGTTCATAATATCGGTAAAGTCGTTGATAAATCCCATTTCAAAGTCCATAGAAGTGTATTCGTTTAAGTGACGAGAAGTATCGTGATGTTCGGCTCTAAACACAGGTGCAACTTCAAAAACTCTTTGGTAAACGCCAACGAGGGCTTGTTTATAAAGTTGTGGAGATTGAGCAAGATAAACTTGTTTTCCAAAGTAGTCAAGCTTAAAGATGTTTGTGCCACCTTCAGCACCGGCAAAGTTGATTTTTGGCGAACGGATTTCTGTAAAGCCATTTTTCATCAAACACTCTCTAAAACCACGAGCAATGCCTTCTTGAATTTTAAATATAGCACGTTCTTTTGGGTTGCGCATAGAAATAGGGCGAAGGTCCAAAACGGTGCTTAATTGAATATTGTCAAGTTGTTTTTTGTTGATAACGATTGGCAAATTATCTGCAGGGAGTGATAAAATTTCAATATTATGAATTTGAAGTTCGTATCTAACGTTGCCTTTAGCGTCTGTGCTCTTAGCAACCTTGCCCATAACTTTAACGCAAGCTTCTTCACAAAGCCTATCATCCCAACGATAAGAAGAAAATTCAGGTGCATAAACGCATTGAATAGTATCTCTATCAGTTCTGATAATAACAAAGGCAAACCCCGTCATCTCTCTGATTCGGTGTATGTAGCCTTTGATGGCAACAACTTCACCATCAAAATCAGCAAACTGAGAAAACTTTACTGTATCGTTAATAATGTTTCCACAAATTTTGTCCATATTAAATCTCCTAATGCTCTCACATAAATTCTATAATATGATAACATTATTTAGCGACTTTATCAAGCAAAAATAATAAAAAGTTTGTCAAAGGTTAAAAAAATAGTGTTTTTGTTTGTACAAAATGATTGAAAAAAATAATAAAATATGTTAATATATAGTTAATATAAGGCAATTATAATACTAGCCATATATAACTTAGGAGTTTTTTAGAATGAAAATTGCCATTTCGGTTGAATCTACCAATGATTTATCAAAAGATTTATTGCAAAAATACGACATTAAGGTTATCCCATATCACATTACTTTGGGCAATAAAAGTTTTTTAGATGGTGAAATGTCAACGGAAGACTTGTTTAGTCAGGTTGACGAAACAAAAACTTTGCCTAAAACTAATGCGATAAACGAATTCGAGTTTATAGAATATTTTGGGGAGATTAAAAAGGAATACGATGCCGTAATTCACATTTCGTTATCAAGTGGACTTTCTTCATCTTGTGCAAATGCTAAGCGTGCTTCTCAAAACGTTGAAAACGTGTTTGTTATTGACAGCCAAAGTTTGTCAACAGGTATAGGTCTTTTAGCAATTTACGCTCGTGAACTTGCAGACGAAGGTGTTGACCCATCGATTATCGTTAAAAAAGTTCAAGATAAAATTGGGGACTTGCAAGTTAGTTTTGTTATTGAAAAATTAGAATACCTTCACAAGGGTGGAAGATGTAATTTGCTTTCACTTTTAGGTGCAACGATATTCCATATTAAGCCAAGAATTGTTGTTAAAAACGGCAAGATGAGTTCTGATAAAAAATATAAGGGCTTTTCTATGGCAAAGGTTGTAAAAAAATATTGTGAAGACGTGCTTGAAGAAAATCCAAAGCCAGAGTTAGATAAAGTATTTTTAACTTACACAACGGCAACTCCAGAAATGGTTGAAAATGCAAAAGCCGTGCTTAATGAAAAAGGATTTAAAAATATTTATGAAACACGTGCTGGTTGTACAATAGCAAGCCACTGTGGCGCTAACACTTTAGGTATTTTGTTCTTTAATAGTCAACATAAATAAAAAGGTCAATTTATTTCGTATATTTATTTACACTATTGATAAACAAACAAAATTCACTTTTTATTGGGTGCTGTTTTGTTTTTATAGAAAATTTTAGGAAAAACTTTTAAGGAGAAAATTATGTTAAATTTCATCAAATCAATTTTTTACATGTTTGGCAGTTTGTTCGGCTTTAGTAGACCAGCTCTATATGGCTGTGTACTTATGCTAGCTATTATTTTTGTGGCTTGCATGTCTGTTTTTACTGTTGCAGTTGTAAAAGAAGTAAAAAAACGTAAAGCTAATGAAGCACAAGATAGCGTAGCACAAGATTCAGATAATGAGATAGAAGAAGCTTCAGCAACTGAACAAGTGGCCGAAGAAGTTAAAGAAGAAACAGCTGAAGAAGTTAAAGCAGAAACAGCTGAAGAAACAAAAGAAGAACCAGCTGTTGCCGTTAGTGAAGATGGAGACAAATTATCAATTAAAGCAAGATATATCCGTACATACATGGCTCGCTTAATTCAATCACCAGATGGGGTTAAGGATATTTACAATGCATTGAAAAATAAATTGCTTTCTTATAAAAAAGTTAAAGCTCGTTTGTCTAAAAAGAGAGAAACTTTTTATACAGGCAGAAAGACGCTTGTTAAATTAGACGTTAAGGGCAAGAAAGTAGACTTATACTTAGCACTTAACCCAAGCGAATTTGCTGACAAGGCACAATTCTATAACTACATAGACATTGCAGATAAGAACGAAGAAACTCCAATGCTCATGAAGGTTAGTGGTCCTATCAAACTAAGAAGAGCATTAGAACTTATCGATATATTGATGAACAAGTTTGGCGTTGTGGCTCTTAATAACTATACTGAACAAGACTATCGTATGCCTTATGAAAGCACAGAAAGTCTAATTGAACGTGGACTTATTAAAGACCTTGGCGAAAGTGAAGAAGTTGAAGAAAACGTTGTTAAAAATGAAGAAGCTCAAAAAAAAACTAAAAAATTAAACGGAAAGTGGATTATTGAAAAGAAAAGCGATGATGAATTCGTTTCAAAGCTCCTTGCTTCAAACGGCGAAGTAATGCTCACAAGTGAAATTTACACAACCGAAGATGGTGCTAGGAGTGGCATTGAAACAATTATTCGCAGTATTGTTGCTGATAACTTTACAATCTATCAAGACAAGAACAAAAACTATTATTATAAAATTAGTTCAGCAAACAATCGCTTACTTTGTGCTGGCGAAATTTATAAGTCAAAAGACGGTTGCTTAAAAGCAGTAGAAAGCGTAAAGAGAATTGCAGAAGATTCACCAATCATGGAAGACGTTAAAGAAGGTCAAGGATACGTTGAATACGTGCCTGCTCCACTTGATATAACCGACGTTAAGAAGGGAACAAATGGCAAGTGGCGTATCGTTGAGTTAGAAAACGGCAATTATTCAGCACATCTTTTTGCATCAAATGGTCAGCTTATGCTTGCAACTGAAGAAGTGACTTTAGAAAAGAGTGCTAGAAATGCTATCGAAAGTGTAAAGAAAAATGCAGAACAAGGCAACTTTATCATTGATAGAGATAAGTTCGGAAGATTCTATTATAAACTTCGCAATGCTCAAAAATCAGTTATTTGCATGGGCGAAGCATATGAGTCTTTGGATTCTTGCGTTAGTGCTATCGAATCTGTTCGTCGTTTTTCGTTGACAGCAGTTTTGGTTGAAGATTAAAATTAAAAAAATTAAAAAAGTAGTTAAAAATATTTGACATTATCGGTTAAAAGTTGTATGATATTAAGGCTTAAAGAAGAAGAAACCCTTCTCACCGACGCTAATTGAGGTTGTTCGGTTCAATACTTTTAATGGATATGTCCAAATGAAAAGGTATTTTTTCGGGTTGTTTTCTTAAAGCAACCCGATTTTTTTGTTTCAAAAGGCGTTAGCCTTAATGGAAAATATTATTGAGAGGTATATCACTATTAAAAAAGAACATCAAATCAACGCAGAAATCCGTGATAAAGAAGTTCGTTTAATCGGCGAAAATGGAGAGCAACTTGGCATTGTTTCTTCTCGTGAAGCACTTGCTGTAGCAGAAGATAGTGGTCTTGACTTAGTTAAGATTTCACCAAATGCAACGCCACCTGTTTGCAAGGTTATGAATTATGGCAAGTTCTTGTTTGAGCAAAACAAGAAGGCAAAAGAAGCCAAGAAAAATCAAAAGGTTGTTGAAATTAAAGAAGTTTGGCTTTCTATGACAATCGACGTGGGCGACCTTAACGTAAAAGCAAAGCAAGCGCAAAAGTTCCTTAGCAGTGGAAACAAGGTTAAGGTTTCAATAAGAATGCGTGGCAGACAAATGGCTCACTCTGAACTCGGATTGGAAGTTATGAATAAATTTTATGAAATTGTAAAAGATTTCGGCACAATGGAAAAGAAACCGCTTACTGAAGGCAGAAACATCTGGATGATGCTTGTGCCAGGCAAAGCGTAAACTTATAAAATAATATTAACGGAGGGTACAAATATGCCTAAAATGAAAACCAAGAGTGCAGCAAAAAAGCGTTTCAAAGTGACTGCAACAGGTAAAGTAAAAAGAGCTTGCTCAGGCAAGAACCACATTTTAACAAAGAAAGACAGAAAGAGAAAGAACCACTTGTGTCAAGGCGCATACGTTGACGTAACACAAGAAAAGACAGTAAAGACGCTTATTTACAATAAGTAATTTAGTATAAGGAGAATTTATCATGCGTATTAAAAGAGCTGTTAACGCTGTAAAGAAGCGTAGAAAAATATTAAAACTTGCCAAAGGTTATTTTGGTGGCAGAAGCAAGAGATATAGAGTTGCTAGAGAAGCCGTTATGAAGGCTCAACTTTATGCTTACTATGGAAGAAAGGCAAAGAAAAAACACTTCCGTTCTTTATGGATTGCAAGAATCAATGCTGGTGCAAGACTCAATGGTTTGTCTTACAGCAAATTGATGTTTGGTCTTAAAAAGGCTGGCATTGAACTTAATAGAAAAGTTCTTGCTGAAATCGCAGTTTCTGATGCTGCCAGCTTTACTGCTCTTTGCGAAAAAGCAAAGGCTAATATCTAATATAAACGTAAAGCCTACCTTAAATTAAGATAGGCTTTAATTTGATTTTATGATTAGTTCAACTCAAAACACACTCATCAAAGAAATACGTTCTTTAAAAAACAAGAAATTCCGTGATAAACTCGGTGTTTTTGTTTTGGAGGGTATTAAGCCCGTTAAAGAAGCAATTGAGTTAAAATTACCTATAAGGGAGATTGTTGCCACTGAAAGCACTTGCTCTCAATTTTTGTCTTGCGATTACAAGGTTGAAGTTGTTAGCGAGCAAGTTTTTAAGTCAATAAGCGAAGAAGTCACCCCACAAGGCGTGCTCGCAATAGTTTATAAACCATCTTGCGTGGTGGAAAAACCAAAAGGCAGTTGCCTTCTTTTAGATGGTGTTTCTGACCCAGCAAACGTTGGTGCTATAATAAGAACAGCTGCTGCAAGTGGATATAACTACGTGTATTTAACAGGGGTTTGTGCAGACGCTTATTCACAAAAGGCTGTTAGAAGTAGTATGAGTGGAATTTTTCGTGTAAAGGTTATGCGTGGGGAATTAGAAGAAATTCTAAATGCGATAGACCTTCCACTTGTGGTTGCCGATATGAACGGAGAGGACGTGTTTAGCATGGAGTTAAATAAAGACGTTTGTTTAGTGATTGGCAACGAAGCAAACGGAGTTAGCGACTTTTTAAAACAAAAAGCCCAACTAACAGTAAAAATTCCTATGCAAAATGGTGTTGAAAGTTTGAACGCAGCCGTTTCGGCAGGCATTTTAATGTATGCTTTAAAAACAAATAAATAATACAACCGATTAGTATATAAGGAGAAATATATGTCAGGACATTCTCATGCAGCCAATATCGCTGCAAAAAAAGCAAAGACAGATGCTGCTAAGGGTAAAATTTTTACAAAAGTAGGAAGGGAAATTGCAGTTGCTGCAAAGTCTAACCCAGACCCTAGCACAAACTCTAAACTTGCCGATGCTATTGCAAAGGCAAAAGCTGTTAATATGCCAAACGATAACATTAAAAGATGTATTGCAAAAGCAGCAGGTGAACTAAGTGGCGCTAACTATGAAGAACTAACCTATGAAGGCTATGGTCCAGCAGGCAGTGCTATCATTGTTAAAACTTTAACAGACAATAAAAATAGAACTGTAGATTTTGTTAGAACAGCCATGAAAAAGCATGGTGGGGCATTGGGCAACGCTGGTTGCGTATCTTTTACCTTTTCAAATTTAGGCGTAATCGTTATTGAAAGAACTTTAGACCTTGAAGAAGACGTTGTTATGGAATACGCTTTAGAAGGTGGCGCTGATGACTTTATTACTGAAGACGATGCATTTATAGTTCACACGTCAGTTTCAAACTTCTCTGCAGTTAGAAAATATCTTGAAGAAAAAAATCTTAACTTCTTTGAAGCACAAATCGAAATGGTTCCACAAAACAAAATTACTCTTGATGGTGAAGAGCTTGCTAAGTTCAAAAGACTTATAGATGCTTTAGAAGACCTTGATGACGTTCAAAACGTTTACCACAACGTTGACCTTCCAGACGAAGAATAATATTTTAATAAAATAAAAACTTTAATAAAAAAGTATAAAAATTTTACAATTGCCAACACTAATTTTATCGGTGGTGAAGATAAGTTTTATATAACTTATCAATGAATTTAATAATTATTACTGCCGTTAAAATATCCACAAAATTGTTCGGCAGTATCACTCCACAATCTTGTGGAGTGAGGGGGCGTTTTATCGCCCTTTCTTATTTTTAAAAAGTATTGCAATTTTTAGCTAAATATGGTAATATTATAAGAGTAGGTAAATTTTTAAAAAAAATTAAGTTTTTTCTATTTTTTTTCAGTTATGTCTTTGTATTTTAATATTTTTTTAAGCAAAATATATTAAAATATAGGTAATTATTAGTGGAGTGTTTTATGAAAAAAACTTTTAATAAATTAATTTCATATTTCTGCCTTCTTGCTATTATATTTTCATTTTCAGCATGTTCGCAGTTTATTGATATAGATGATGTAAGAAATGGCGACTATGAGCAAGTTTCTGTGACAATACCACTTCAAAAACAAATGATTTTTTGTGACACAGGTGAAACTTTAAGTCAATCAGAGCCTGTGTCTGTAGAATTTGGGGTGAATACTTCTGCAACGTATTTATCATCAGCTGAGGCGGCTGCAAAAGTTATGCGCTCGGTTGTTCAAATCACCGTCAAAACATCTGATACTATAGCAAGTGCCTCTGGCGTAATTGTTGACATAAAGGCAGGAAAAAATTATGACCCTTATTATGATGGCTATTTCGTTATGACGTGTCATCACGTAATAGATTCTGGGGGAGAAATAACCATTAGTGTCCCTGATGAAAATTGGAAAAATAAAGGCGATATAGGGTATGATGAAAGATATGAATTTGTGGGTGATATAGGCAAAGGCAAAATAGACGATATGTTTAATGCCGTTTCACTAGTTGGTGGGGATAAATATGGCGATATTGCTATATTAAAGCTTAAAGTTGGCAATAAGATTGCTCGTAATAAAATTCAAATGGCATCTTTTCCTAACCCTAATACTATAGACGTAAAATATGCAGAAGAAGTGTTTGCTATTGGCAACCCAATGGGCAGGCTTCCTATGTCATATATGCATGGTTATATCAGTTATCTTGAAAGGCTTGCAACGTTTGACAGCGTGGGCATAATGACAAACCTTATTCAGCACGATTGCGCAATAACACACGGCAATTCTGGTGGTGGGCTATTTAATATGAAAGGTCAATTAATTGGAATAACAAACGGTGGCATTTCTAGTCAACCTGGTTTAAGTTATGCAATTCCATATTATGAAAGCTCTGAGTATGGCTTTATGAAGATTGCAGAACAGCTTATAAAAACCAACAATGCTGTTAACTATGGATACGTTCAAGGTAGATGGGAATTAGGCGTTGTAGTGTCAGATGCTGAAAGCAAGGTCGCTGGCACAAGCTTAACAATAAAAGAAGTTGCCCCTAACAGCAACGCTTTTGGAAAACTCCAAAAAGGCGATTACATTACAAAAATTGAATTTTTAGGTGAACCATACGAGATAGATTCAGGAGAAAGTTTTGTTAACGCAATCTTTTTGGCGAGAGAAGTATTAACCGTATCAAGCACACCAAGTGAAATTACCTTTATTGTTCAAAGAGCAAAATAAAAATATAAGCACCTAAAGTAATAAAACTTATAGGTGCTTTTTTAATTTTAAATTTGACTTTTTTATAAAAATTAAGTAAAATATATATATTATGATAATAGTAGGATTTGACCCTGGTATTGCAACGCTTGGATACGGGGTTATACAAACAGGAAAAGGTCTTAAACCACAAATGATTGATTATGGCATTGTTTCAACGCCAAAGGAAGAAAACCTTGCCGTTAGACTTGCCATGCTTGAAAAGGGCATTAAGCAAATTATTGAAAAGTTTAAGCCAGATGAAATTGCCGTTGAAGAACTATTCTTTGCAAAAAACGTTAAAACGGGCATATCGGTTGCACACGCAAGAGGCGTTATCTTGCTAACTGCAATTAAAGAGTGTGGAAAACTTTTTGAATACACGCCTCTTCAAATAAAGCAAGCGCTTACAGGTTATGGCAGGGCAGACAAAAACCAAATTCAACAAATGGTTAAAACTATGCTTGGATTAAAGGGTATACCCCGTCCAGATGATGCTGCAGACGCTTTGGCTGTTGCACTATGTCACTCGCAAACAAATAAATTAGGTGGACTATTCTCTATATAGGTGAAATTATGATAGGTTATATAAAAGGAAAGGTTATTAGTTATAATGATACAACCGTGCTACTTGAAAACAATGGCATAGGCTATGAAATTTTATGCTCGGCATCGGTGTATCAAAAATTAATAGACCAAAAAAGTGGAGAAGTTTATACTTATCTTGCTGTGAGGGAAGATGGGATATCTCTTTATGGGTTTAGCACGTTAGAAGAAAAAAACATGTTCTTAAAGCTCATCACAGTATCTGGCGTAGGTCCAAAAAGTGGCATAGCAATTCTTTCGGCAATTGATATTTCTTCGCTTGCAACAATGATAGCAACCGAAGACGTTAAGGGCTTATCAAAGATAAAGGGACTAGGGAAAAAGACTGCAGAGCGTATTATTTTGGAACTTAGAGAAAAGGTTGAAGCAAGTTATTACGAAGGCGAAAAACCAACTAAACAGGCAGAAGACCCTCAAGAAGACCAAGATGCAATTATTGCACTTATGAGTTTGGGCTTTACTAAAGCCGAGTGTATAAAAGCAGTTAAAAGCGCTAAAGAAAATGGTGCTAAAACTATTGAACAAATTATTTCTTATAGTATAAGGAATATGAAGTAGGGGATTATGGAAGAAGAAAGATTGATTCAAAGCACAACAAATCAAATGGAAAGCGAAATTGAAAACGTTTTGCGTCCAAAATCGATGGAAGGATACGTTGGTCAAGAAAAGATTAAGGACACCTTGGCTGTTTCTATTGCCGCATCTAAACTTAGAGAAGATGCTTTAGACCACGTTTTGCTTTATGGCCCTGCAGGCTTAGGTAAAACAACGCTTGCACATATAATAGCAACAGAGCTCGGCACTCAAATTAAAATTACGAGTGGCCCTGCCATAGAGCGTGCAGGTGACCTTGCTGCGATACTTACAAACCTAAATGAAAGGGACGTTTTGTTTATTGATGAAATTCATAGGCTAAACCACAACGTTGAAGAAATTTTATATCCTGCAATGGAAGACTTTACGCTAGATTTTATAATTGGTAAAGGACCTTCTGCTAAAAACGTGCAACTACCACTTCCTAAGTTTACTTTAATCGGTGCAACAACAAAGGCAGGCATGCTTTCAGCACCACTTAGGGATAGGTTTGGCGTTATTTGCAGGTTAGAATGTTATTCAAACGATGAACTAACTGAAATTGTAGAGCGTGCAAGTAATATGCTTGGGCTATCTATAGAACGTTCTGCAGCAGAAGAAATAGCAAAAAGAAGTCGTGGTACGCCAAGAATTGCCAATAGATTACTTCGTAGGGTTAGAGATTACGCTGTTGTTAAAGGGCATGATGAACTTATGCTTTCTGACGCACGTAGCACACTTAAAATGTTAGAAATAGATGAACTAGGGCTAGATGCTATCGACGTTAAACTCTTAAAATCAATGGCAACAAAGTTTAACGGAGGGCCTTGTGGTCTTGAAACTTTGGCGGCAACTATTAATGAAGATGGCAACACTATTGAAGACGTTTACGAGCCATATTTATTACAACTCGGTTTTATAGCACGTACACCAAGGGGCAGAGTGCTTCTTAGCCGTGGATATCAACACATTGGCTTAAAGATGCCAGAAAATAGGATTGAGCAATTTGCGCTCTATGAACAAAAAGATGAAGACAAGTGATTTTGATTATATACTTCCAGAAAACTTAATTGCACAAACACCTGTTTATCCAAGAGATACTTCAAGGCTTTTAGTGTATGATAGAGAAAACGATAAAATCGAACATAAACACTTTTATGATATAGTGGATTATCTAAAAGAAGGCGACGTTTTAGTTAGAAATAATACCAAAGTATTGCCAGCAAGAATGTTTGCTTATACAGAGCATGGCGCTAAGGTGGAAATTTTGCTATTAAAACGCTTTGACTTAAACGAGTGGGAAGTGCTTGTTAAACCGGGCAAAAAAGCAAGAATTGGTGCAAAGCTTACCATTAGTGATGAACTCTCTTTAGAAGTTTTATCAACCATAGAAGAAAGTGGCTCTCGCCGTGTTAGGTTTTTTTATAACGGCGTGTTTGAAGACGTTATCTCTCGTGTGGGGGAAATGCCACTTCCGCCTTATATAACAGAAAAACTAAAAGACCAAGCTAGATATCAAACGGTATATGCTAAAGTTGATGGTTCTGCTGCAGCGCCAACTGCTGGACTTCATTTTACAGATGAACTCATAGATAAAATCAAGGCTAAGGGCGTGGAAATCGTTGACGTGTTGCTCCACGTAGGCTTAGGCACTTTTAGACCTGTTAAGACCGATGATATTTTATCGCACCATATGCACTCAGAATATTATGAAATCAGCACTGAGTCGGCAGAGAGAATAAATAAGGCTAAAAGTGAAGGCAGAAGAATTATTGCCGTTGGCACAACGAGTGTTCGCACTTTAGAGAGTGCAAGTGATGAAAACGGATTTGTAAAGGCCACAAAAGATAACACCGAAATCTTTATATATCCACCTTATAAATTTAAGTGCGTGGATAGTTTAATAACAAACTTCCATTTGCCAAAATCAACACTCTTAATGCTCGTATCGGCACTCTCAACAAGAGAAAAGATGTTAGAAATTTATAACACTGCAGTTAGCGAGAAATACAGATTCTTTTCTTTCGGCGACGCTTGCCTAATCTTATAAACTGCGTTATGCTTCGTTTACTGTCTGCAATGTGGACTTCAATGACCAAAAGGTCTATTTCTCCCCACATTTTGCCGAGCCTTGCCTAACTTGTTTCTAAAATTAGACAAAAAAACATTAAAAACTTTTATAAAAATTTAATATAGATTATGGAAAAATTTTACTATCAAACAATTAAACAAGATGCTAAAACGGGCGCAAGGGCAGGTATTCTTCACACGCCACACGGCGATATAGAAACGCCAACCTTTATGCCTGTGGGCACGCAAGCAACTGTTAAAGGCGTTATGCCAAGGGACTTAAAAGAAACTAATAGCCAAATTATCCTTGCAAACACTTATCACCTTTATATGAGACCGGGTGATGAAATTGTAAAAAACGCTGGTGGACTTCATAAGTTTATGGCGTGGGATAGACCTATACTTACAGATAGTGGTGGGTTTCAAGTCTTTTCGCTTGCAAAACTAAACAAGATTAAAGATGACGGCGTGCAATTTAACTCGCACGTTGATGGAAGTTTGCACTTTATTACACCGGAAAAAGCAATAGATATAGAAAACAATTTGGGTGCAGATATTATAATGGCGTTTGACCAATGCTCGCCTTATGGCGCAGACTATAAAGAGTCTAAAACGGCTATGGAGCGCACGCTTAAATGGCTTGATAGGTGTTATGTGCACCACAAAAATGATAATCAAGCTTTGTTTCCAATAGTTCAAGGCAATATGTTTAAGGACTTAAGAAAGCAAAGTTTACTTGAAACTATCCCTTATGCAAAATACGGCATTGCAATAGGTGGGCTTTCTGTTGGCGAGCCAAAGCCGATAATGTATGATATTATGGATAGCATGTATGAATATTACCCAACGCACATTCCAAGATATTTAATGGGTGTGGGTAGTCCAGACTGCTTGGTGGAAGGGGTTATGCGTGGAATTGATATGTTTGACTGCGTGCTTGCAACAAGGGTTGGAAGAAACGGCACGGCACTCACCGAAAACGGCAAAGTTGTTGTTAGAAACGGCATGTATAAAGAAGACTTTACGCCACTTGACCCATCATGCGATTGTTATTGCTGTAAAAACTACACAAAGGCATATTTAAGGCACCTTATAAACGTAAACGAAATGATGGGGGCAATGATGATAAGCCTTCATAACATATCATATCTAAACAGACTTATGCACAATATGAGAGAGGCAATTTTGCAAGATTCGTTCACTGAGTTTAGAGAGGAATTTTATGCAAAAACGGGAAAAACCTATCCTAAAATCTAATAAGCCACACTTTTAGACAAAAAAGCACTTAAATTTACTTGATTTATAAGACAAAATAATTTACAATATAATTGTATTCAACATTAAGGAGATTAAAATATGTTATCAAATTTATTAGCACAAGATACAACGTCTGTTGTTATGATAGTTGTGTTGTTAGTTGCAATCGTAGGATTATTCATTTGGTCAAGTTATTCAAACAAAAAAAGACAAAAACAAGCACAAGATATGGTTAACGGTATCAAAATTGGTGATAAAGTTAAAACAATCGGTGGTGTTTGTGGTTATGTTGCTGAAATTGACGATTCTGAAAATACTTTCGTTTTAAGAACAGGTATGGAAGGCAAAGAATCTTTTGTTAAGTTTGACAAGGGCGCTATTTATCAAACAGCTCCAGCAAACCCAAAACAAGAAAAGAAACAAGAAGTTGTTAAAGAAGAAAGCAAGAAAGAAAAAGCAGAAGAAACTAAAGCTGAATAATCTTTAACTAAATTAAAAAAAATATCATAGAAATTTTATTCCCCGCATACTCTTAAATAAAGAGTACGTGGGGTTTTTTATGTTTGAAAATATAAAAGAGTTTTTTTCGGGAATATTTAAGGGTGTTTTAACAGCCGTTATTATAACGTTAGTTGGCGTTTTAATCTTTGCATGCTTGCTTAAGTTTACACTTTTTGGCATAGGTGTTATAAAAGCAGTTAATCAATTTATAAAAATAATTGCAATTTTTTTGGGCTGTTCATTAAATATCCGTGGCAAAAATGGTCTAGTTAGGGGAACGGTTATGGCGTTTTTAACAACCATTATTACATATCTATTATTTTCTTTGTTTTGTGGGCAAATGATTTTTGGAAATAACTTTATATTAGACCTAATCTTTACAAGCGTTATCGGTGGGGTAAGTGGTATAATATCTGTTAATATTAAAAAAGGATAATGACTATAAAGCCATTATCCTTTTTTACTGATTTTTGTGTTAAACTTGCAGATTTATATGGTGTTTCTTTAGATGAGTTAGTTGGGCGTGATAAATAAAGAGCTTAATTGGGAAATTTATATAAAAAAAGAAGTCACACTTTTGTGACTTCTTTTTGATTTTATGTTTATTCTTATAAAATTATTCCCATTCAATAGTTGCTGGGGCTTTTGGTGAAAGGTCATATAAAACTCTGCACACGCCCTTAACTTCAGATAAAATTCTATCAGTGATTTTCTTTAGAACAGCCCAGTCGATTTCTGGAACTGTTGCACTCATAGCGTCAACTGTGTTAACTGCTCTGATTATAACAGGAAGGTCAAACACACGCTTGCCATCTCTAACACCTGTTGAACGGAAGTTAGGAACAACCGTAAAGAATTGCCATACTTTATCAGTGAGACCTGCTAAGTCAAATTCTTCTCTTAAGATTGCATCAGATTCACGGAGAGCTTCAAGTCTATCTCTTTCAATTTCGCCAAGACATCTAACGCCAAGACCTGGGCCAGGGAATGGTTGGCGTGCAACCATGCTCTTTGGAAGACCTAAGGCATAACCAACTTCACGAACTTCATCTTTATATAAAAGTTTAACAGGTTCAACAAGTTCAAACTGTAGGTCTTCTGGAAGGCCACCAACGTTGTGGTGAGCCTTAACGCCGTCACTTTCAATAATGTCAGGATAGATTGTGCCTTGTGCTAAGAATTCAATACCACTAAGTTTTCTTGCTTCTTCTTCAAAAATGCGAATAAATTCAGCGCCGATAATTTTTCTCTTTGCTTCTGGTTCAGAAACGCCTTTAAGTTTTTCTAAATAACGCTCTGTAGCGTCGATATAAATAAGGTTTGCATCAAGCCCTTTTTGGAAAATTTCAATAACTTGTTCGCTTTCACCCTTTCTCATAAGTCCGTGGTTAACGTGCACGCAAACAAGTTGCTTGCCGATAGCCTTGATTAAAAGAGCTGCAACAACCGAACTGTCAACGCCACCAGATAGTGCGAGCAAAACTTTTTTATCGCCCACTTGTTCTTTGATGGCTTTAACTTGCTCGTCGATAAAAGCATTTGCAAGCTCAGCAGTTGTAATTCTTTGCATATTTTCTGGTCTTTTATTGCAATCCATAACATTTCTCCGTTTTCAATTAAAATAAATATTGATATAATTATACACTAACTAAGTCGATAAGACAAGTTAATTACGAAAATTTTTTTCAATATAATTATTAAATTTTTTTAATACAACTATAATTTTAATAAATATTTCATTAGTTTTGAGTAATACTAACAAAAAGGCGTTTCTTTATTTTGCTGAGTTATGAAAAAAATTATCAAAAACCCACTAAAAATTTTAATAATTATATGTTCATTTGTAGGTATCATCATATGTTTATATACGGCAGAATATGATGGTTATTCTCACCCGACAAAAAGGCTACTTTACTTTACCAATCAATCTAATATTTGGATTTTTATAATAATGATGCTGTCGCTTTTTACCTTTTCGAGAAAGGGAAATTATAATAAATATAGCATGTTTATGGCAAGGTATATTTTCACCACTAGCATAATTTTAACAGGTGTAATTTTTTGCTGTTTTTTAGGGCCGTTTGCCGATAAAAGTTATCATGCCTTTTCGATTAGTGGGCTTTTAACACACATAGCAGTGCCACTTCTAGTCGTTATAGATTTTTTCACCCAAAAAGAAAGATTTTTTATAAATAAAAAGGTGGCAATTCTTTGTATAATTCCACCTTTAATTTATTTAATTTTAACCACAATTTTGTTCTATTTTAACATCGATTTTGGCAGGGGAGAAAACTTTCCATACTTCTTTTTTAATTATCTCTCGCCAGCAGGGATTTTTGGTTTTTCATCCGTTCTGCCATACTTTATGGGGACTTTTTATTGGATATTTTTGCTGTTTTTGCTTCTTTTATTTTTTGCCTTTTTTCTTACAAAAATAAACAACAAACTTTATTTAAAAAGGGATAAAACCACATAGATAAACCGATAGGCAAGCACATACGGCAACAGTTAAAAGAGAACGCTTAAATAGTGCTAAAATCACGGCGACAACGGTGCCAACTAAGGCTGTATAAAAACTTCCCGTTGAATAAAAAATAAAGGGAAAAGTCATTGCCGATAAAACTGCATAAGGGATATAAAAGAGTACGCTTAAAATGTATCTAGAGCGTATTTTTTTTGTAAAAAAAACAAGTGGTAGCATACGGATAATATAAGTTATGCCAGCCATTGCAATTATCATAAAAAACATCTTAGAAATGTCCATTATTTTCCACCCCCATCACTTTTATTTTCGCTAACAGGAACAGGGAAAAAGTATGCCGTTATAAGTGAAGATAAAATAGCGCTTATGATATATATAAATCCGTTTGGCAAGCCCTTAAATAGTGGGATATAATATAGCGACGAGCTAAATCCTGCCCCCAGTATGACTGCAGGGAGCACCCCTTTAACAGAAAGGGTTGGTGGAATAATAATCGCCACGAACATAGCGTATAGCGCAATACCTAATGCGTTAGTTAGTGCTAGTGGAAGTGAGCTTCCAGCAAGTGCGCCGAGAAGGGTGCCTAAAGACCAGCCACAATATGGCAAAATAACAAGCCCAAAAAAGTATTTTTTGTTAATTAAATGTGGTTTTGAAGAGCTAACTGCAAAAATTTCATCGGTGATAAAAGCCGAAAAGAAAAATCTTTTGCCTAAAGTAAAACTATCGTCTAGTTTTTGCGATAGCGTTAAACTCATTAAAAAATACCTTGAATTGATTACAAGTTGGGTTAAAATTATTTCTAAAACAGTGCCAAGAGAAGCAATAACCGTTAGCCCTGCAAGTTGACCGGCAGACGTTAAATTGGTCATAGAAATAAACAGGCTCATATAGAAAGGAATTCCTAATATGCTCGCTTGAACGCCAAAGGCAAATGATACCGATAAATATCCAAGCCCTATAGGAAGCCCGTCTCTTATTCCGTTTTTAAACTTTAGTTTTTTGTCCATTTTGCACTATACTACCAACTTTTGTTAATTTTTAACATTTTTGTGTATTTATTTTATCATAAGCACAAAAATATAGCAACAAAAAAGCATATAAAATTAAACAAATAGCACAAAAATGGCATAAAAAAGGGCAAATGTTAAAAATTTTCGTTATAAAAGCAAAATTGGTATAATTATCATAAAAAAATTATTAAATTTATAAAGTAAATAATTTACAAAATCAAAGTGATTTGCTATAATATACTAGGACAATGATGGATTAGAATAAATTATTCTAATTTACACTTATCAATTTAGGACAAAATCGAAGGAGAAACAAATTATGGACTATCGTATTGAACACGATTCTATGGGCGAAATGAAAGTGCCTGCAGACAGATATTGGGCTGCGCAAACTCAACGCTCTTCTGAAAACTTTAAAATTGGCGTAGGAATTGAAATTATGCCAAGAGAAATCACAAAGGCTTTTGGTATTCTTAAAAAGGCAGCAGCTGAAGCAAACAACGTGCTTAAGCCAGAAAAGATGACTGATAAAAAACTTAGTGCAATCTCTAAGGCTTGCGATGAAGTTATTAGTGGCGAACTTAACGGTCACTTCCCACTCGTTGTTTGGCAAACAGGTTCTGGCACACAATCAAACATGAACGCTAACGAAGTTATCGCAAATCGTGGCAACGAAATCGCTGGTGAAAAACTTTTGCATCCAAACGATGACATCAATATGAGCCAATCTTCAAACGATACTTTCCCAACTGCTATGCACATTTCAGCAGTTATGGCTATTGAAGATAAACTTATCCCAGCAGTTGACCTATTAATCAACACTTTCAAAAGACTTGAAGAAGAACACGAAGGGGTTGTTAAGTGTGGTAGAACACACCTTCAAGATGCAACGCCAATTAAGTTCAGTCAAGAAATCAGTGGTTGGAGAACAAGTTTAGAAAGAGACGTTGAACTACTTAAGCTTTCAATCAAGCCACTTTCAGAACTTGCACTCGGTGGCACAGCCGTTGGAACAGGACTTAATGCACCAAAAGGTTTTGACACTTTGGTTGCTGAAAAGGTTTCTGCTATCACAGGCAAAAAGTTCACAACTGCACAAAATAAATTCCATGCGCTTACAAGCAAAGATGAAATCGTGTTTGCTCACGGCGCTGTAAAAGCACTCGCTTGCGACATGATGAAGATTGCAAACGACGTTAGATGGCTTGCAAGTGGTCCAAGAGACGGTCTTGGTGAAATCTTTATTCCAGAAAACGAACCGGGCTCATCAATCATGCCAGGTAAGGTTAACCCAACACAATGCGAAGCAGTGACAATGGTTGCCGTTCAAGTTATGGGCAACGACGTTGCTGTTGGTATGGCTGCATCACAAGGCAACTTTGAACTTAACGTATTCATGCCTGTATGTATCTATAACTTCTTGCAATCAGCAAGACTTTTAGCAGAAGCAATCGTTTCATTTAACGATAACTGTGCTGTCGGCATAAAAGCAAATAGAGAAAAGATGGATCACAACTTACACAATTCACTAATGCTCGTCACAGCATTAAATCCATATATCGGCTATGAAAATGCTGCAAAGACAGCAAAGAAAGCTTATAAAGATGGAATTTCACTAAAACAAGCGTGCGTAGAACTTGGATTCTTAACAGAAGAAAAATTTGACCAAGTTTTCCACCCAGAAAAAATGGTTTAAGGAGAAACTAAAAAATATGAAAGCAAGTTATTTTCCTGGTTGTACATTAAAAACTAAAGCAAAAGACCTTGATATGTATGCAAGAAAGTGTGCTGAAGCTTTGGGTGTGACACTTGAAGAAATTGACAATTGGCAATGTTGTGGTGGCGTTTTTACCACAAGCAACGATGAACTTGCAACAAAGTTATCTAGCGTGCGTGCATTAAGCCATGCAGCAAAGAAAAATCAGCCACTTGTATCAGTTTGTTCAGCTTGTCACAACGTACTTAAGCAAACAAATGCAATGATGAAGGACCAAAGCATAGATGCAAGCGTTCGTGTAAACAACTATATCGCACCAGACAGCTATAATGGCGAAACAGAAGTTTTACACTACTTAGAACTTTTGCGTGATAAGATTGGCTTTGACAAGATTAAAGAGAAAGTTGTAAGTCCACTTACGGGCAAAAAGATAGCGGCATATTATGGCTGTTTACTTCTTCGCCCAGGCAAGGTTATGGCAATGGACGACGTTGAAAATCCTTCAATCATTGAAGATTTAATATCAGCACTCGGCGCAGAACCTGTTAAGTATGCTTATAGGAACGAGTGCTGTGGTGGATATATCGCTTTAGAAAGCAGTGGCCTTGCTAAAGCAAAGAGCCAAAGGGTAGTTGAAACTGCAAAAGAAAAGGGTGCAGAAATGATTATCACGGCTTGTCCACTCTGCTTATATAACTTAAAAAAGAACGGTGCAGATATTCCGGTGGTATATTTTACCGAACTAATTGCACAAGCGTTAGGTATAAAGGAGTAACATAAATGGAAAAGGATAACAAAAAAGTTTGTGACGAAATAGTTCGTCGCAGTGGTGTAAATCCAAGAAAGTGTATGAAGTGTGGTAAATGTTCTGGAACATGCCCTGCATACGATGAAATGGAATATCATCCACATCAATTTGTTTATATGGTAGAAACAGGTGATATCGAACCACTTCTTAAGTCAAAGTCAATTTATCGTTGTTTAACTTGCTTTGCTTGTGTGGATAGATGTCCAAGAGGCGTTGAGCCTGCAAAACTTATCGAGGCTGTTCGCCTTGAAGCTGTGAGAATGCAAGGCAACAATCATTTAAAGCCAGACCAAATTCCTGAACTTTTAGATGAAGACATGCCTCAACAGGCAATAGTTAGTGCACTTAGGAAATACACAAAATAAAGGAGAAATATAGATGCAAAGAATAGGCGTATTTGTATGTTGGTGTGGCAGTAATATTGCAGCCACTGTCGATGTTCAAAAAGTTGCTGAAGCACTTGCTAAAGAACCGGGTGTTGTTCATTCAATGAACTATCAATATATGTGTTCTCAAGCAGGTCAAGAACTTATTAAAGAAGCGATTAAAGAACATAAACTAACGGGCATTGTAGTTTGCTCTTGTTCACCAAGAATGCACGAAGCAACGTTTAGAAAAACGGCTGCAGCTGCAGGTCTTAACCCATATATGGTGGAAATTGCAAACATTCGTGAACAATGCTCTTGGATACATAAGGATATGGAAGAAGCAACCGAAAAGGCTATCGTTTTAGGTAGAACAGCTATTGCTAAGGTTGCATTAAACGCACCACTTGTTCCAGGTGAAAGCCCTGTGACAAAGCGTGCACTCGTTATCGGTGGTGGTATTGCTGGTATTCAAACAGCACTCGACATTGCCGATGCAGGTTTTGAAGTTGATATCGTTGAAAAGAAGCCAACTATCGGTGGTAAAATGGCACAAATTGACAAGACTTTCCCAACACTTGACTGTGCTGCTTGTATTTTAACACCAAAGATGGTTGACGTTGCTCAAAACGAAAAAATCCGTATTTTCTCTTACAGTGAAGTAGAAGAAGTTAAGGGTTTTGTAGGAAACTTCAACGTTAAGATTAAAAAGAAAGCAAGATACGTTAAAGAAGACGTTTGTACAGGTTGTGGACTTTGTACTGAAAAGTGCCCACAAAAGAAAGTTCCAAACGACTTTAACTTAGGTATGGACACAAAGAGAGCAATTTATATTCCATTTGCTCAAGCCGTTCCAAAGGTAGCAACCATCGATGCAGATTACTGCACAATGCTTAAAACAGGTAAGTGTGGCGTTTGCTCTAAGGTTTGTACAGCAAAGGCTATCGACTATACACAAAAAGATGAGTTCGTTGAAGAAAAGTATGGTGCTATCGTAGTTGCAACAGGCTTTAATCCAATCAGCATGGATAAGTTTGATGAATATGCATATAGCCAAAGCAAAGACGTTATTACGTCACTTGAATTTGAACGTCTTATGAACGCTGCTGGTCCAACAGCTGGTAAACTTTTAAGACCATCTGATGGAAAGCACCCACATACGTTAGTATTCGTTCAATGTGTGGGCTCTCGTTGTGCATCATGTGCTGAAAAAGGCAAGGAATACTGCTCAAAGATATGCTGTATGTACACTGCTAAGCACGCAATGCTCACTCGTGATAAATATCCAGATACAGACGTATACGTATTTTATATAGACGTAAGAACACCTGGTAAAAACTTTGATGAGTTCTATCGTAGAGCCGTTGAAGATTATGGTGTACATTATATAAAAGGTATGGTAGGTAAGGTTAGTCCAGAAGGCGACAAACTCGTTGTTCAAGGCTCAGACCTTATTGCAAATAAACAAATTAAGATTGATGCAGACCTTGTTGTTCTCGCTGCTGCTATTGAGCCAGACAAGTCGGCAAGACCACTTGCAACAATGCTTACAGCAAGTATGGATACAAACGACTTCTTTACAGAAGCACACCCAAAACTTCGTCCGGTTGAAAGCCCAACGGCAGGTGTGTTCCTATCAGGTTGCTGTCAAGGTCCAAGAGATATTCCAGAAACTGTTGCTATGGCAGGTGCTGCTGCAGCAAAAGTTATCGGTCTCTTAGCAAAAGATAAGCTCACTGGCAACCCTTGCGTTGCTCATTCAGATGAAATGATGTGTAATGGTTGCTCAAGCTGTGAAAGAGTTTGTCCTTACGGCGCTATTACCTATTCTGATAAAGAATTTAGAGGACCAAACAGAACGACACTTATTCGTAGAGTTGCATCAGTTAACGAAGCGATTTGTCAAGGCTGTGGTGCTTGTACCGTTGCTTGTCCTTCAGGTGCTATGGACCTTAAGGGATTTGCAAACAAACAAATTATGGCAGAGGTGGACGCAATATGCAAGTAAATGAATTTAAACCAAAAATAGTTGCTTTTTGTTGCAACTGGTGTTCTTATGCAGGTGCTGACCTTGCTGGTAGCAATAGATTAAGTTATCCTGCTGACGTAAAGATTATTAGAGTTCCTTGCTCATGTAGAGTAAACCCAATGTTTATTTTAAGGGCATTCCAACGTGGCGCAGACGGTGTTATTTTGTGTGGTTGCCACCCAGGCGACTGCCACTATACTTCTGGCAACTACTTTGCAAGAAGAAGAATGGCACTTCTCTTCTCTATGCTCGATTATCTCGGCATTGAAAAGGAAAGAACCCGTGTAGAATGGGTTTCTGCTGCTGAAGGTGCTAAGTTCTCTACAGTTATGAACGATTTTGTTCAAACTATTTCGGCACTTGGCGAAAATAAGAGATTGGAGGACTTAAGATGCAAAAGATAACTCGTGATGTCCTTATTGAAAAGGCAGTTAAGCTTTTAGAAGATGGCACTGTTAATCGTGTGCTTGGCTATAAAAAGGGTGACTTATCTTATGATATTACTCCAGCACTCTTCACTTCTAAAGAACAATTAGAAAAGGATTTTGTGTTTAACGATTTCTGCGGTGCAAACTTTGCAAAATATCTCGTTAAAGAAACAAAAAATCCAGAAGGCAAAGTTTTAGTTTTCTTAAAACCTTGCGACACTTATAGTTTTAACCAACTTTTAACAGAGCATAGATTTGATAGAGAAAAGGTTTATGCCGTTGGTATTTCTTGTGATGGCATGATAGACATCAACAAGATTAAATCAATCGTTGGCGATGGCATTATAAGTGTTGAAACTGATGAAAAAATTAAAGTGAACACACTTTACGAAGGCGTGAAAGAACTTGATAAAAATGACGTTTTATTAGAACGTTGTTTGAATTGCAAGAGCAAAAAACACGTTGCTTACGACGAACTTCTAGGCGAAGATGGCGAAGTTTTGGATAGTAATCGTTTTGACCAAGTTGCTGAGCTTGAAAAGATGAGCGCTGATGAAAGATTTGCTTTCTGGCAAAACGAACTCTCTCGTTGCATTCGTTGTAATGCTTGCCGTGATGCTTGCCCAGCATGTACTTGTGAAAAGTGCGTGTTTGACAACCCAAATTCAGGCGTAGAAAACAAATCTCCAGCAAACAGCTTTGAAGAGCAAATGTTCCACATTATCCGTGCTTTCCACGTTGCTGGCCGTTGCACAGACTGTGGCGAATGTTCAAGAGTATGCCCACAACATATTCCACTACATTTGCTCAACAGAAAATTCATCAAAGACATAAACGAATTTTATGGCGATTATCAAGCAGGTGCAATCGTTGGTTCTCGTGCGCCACTTGTTAATTATACAAAAGAAGACATCGAACCAATCGATGCAGTAAATAAGGGGGATAAATAATATGCGTAAGTGTTTATTATCAAATAGTGATGCCCTTTTTAATGAAATTTCAAAAAATGCAAAACTATATATACCTGTTGACCTTGAAAAAGGCAGGGTAGCATATAAAGAATATGCTGAAGGCTTAAAAATGAGCGATGCATTAAAGACGGACAGAAGTGCAAAGGACTTTTTCTTTCCACAAACCGAAACTTTAATGGCTTTCAAAACTCAAGGCAAGAATATCGAAGTTATCGACAATCGTGCGGAAAGCGAAGATTTCGTTGTATTCGGTGTTCGTGCTTGCGACGTTAAGAGTTTAGAAGTGTTAGACAAGGTTTTCCTTGCAGAACCTGTTGACAGTTATTATCAAAACAGACGTGAACACGGCATTATAGTTTCAATGGCATGCTCTAGACCAAGCGAAACATGTTTCTGCCAAACTTTTGGTATTGATGCATCGAGTCCTCAAGGCGATATCGCTTGCTATAAAACAAACGATGCTTTCTATCTTGAAGCTATCACTGAAAAGGGTAAGGCATTACTCGAAAAACTTTCAGGCGTGACTGAAGAATGCTGTTCATGTGAAGTTGACGGCGAAAAAGCAAAGATTAAAGAAATTTTAGATAAACTTCCACTTAAGGACCTTAAGGCTGATGCTTTTGGTAAAGACAAAACTGATGAGTTCTTTAATCGCCCAGAATGGAAAACGCTTTCTGAATCTTGCCTTGGCTGTGGAACTTGCACGTTTGTTTGTCCAACTTGCCAATGCTATGACATCAAAGACTTTAAGACAAAGACGGGTGTTGAAAGATTTAGATGTTGGGACTCTTGTATGTATTCAGACTTTACAAAGATGAGTGCTGGTCAACCAAGACTAAGTCAATTAGAACGTTTCCGTCAAAGATTTATGCATAAACTTGTATACTTCCCAACAAATAACGACGGTATGTTCAGCTGTGTTGGTTGTGGCAGATGCGTTGCAAAATGTCCTATCTCAATGAACATTGTTAAAGTTATGAAAACACTTGGAGGTAAAGAAAATGACTAACATAAAAGAACCTTTAATTCCAAAAGTATGCGTTATAACAGATATAAGACAAGATACACCAGACGTTAAGACTTTTAGAGTTCTAACTCTCGATGGCGAAAAGCCATTTATCCATAAGCCAGGTCAATGTGCAATGCTTTCTATGCCTGGCGTTGGCGAAGCGTTATTCTCAATTACGTCTTCACCAACAAACAAAGATTACGTTGAGTTTTCAATCAAAAAGTGTGGTTGTGTGACAAGTTGGCTTCACGCAGCGGAAGTAGGTCAACAAATAACAGTTCGTGGACCTTACGGCAACGGCTTCCCTGTAGAAACAGAGTTTAAGGGACAAGACATGCTCTTTATTGCAGGTGGTATCGGTTTAGCACCTGTTCGCTCAGTTATCAATTACGTTAGAGATAACAGAGCAAATTATGGCAAGGTTGATATCGTT
>JAZKZI010000029.1:0-9361 GCA_045612585.1 Christensenellaceae bacterium
TGATAGACGCTGTTAATAGCGGTAAAGTTGCAAGATACGTTTGCGACTTCCCTGCTGACGATATTATTGGAATCAACAACATTATTTGTATTCCTCACCTTGGTGCTTCTACTGAAGAAGCAGAAGACAACTGCGCAGTTATGGCTGCAAAGCAACTTATCGATTATATCGAAAACGGCAACGTTGTAAACAGCGTTAACTACCCAACTTGCTCTATGCCAAGAACAACTGAACATAGACTTGTTATTCTCCACAAGAATACAAAGAATATCTTAGCTCAAATCACAGGCACTGTTGGAAACGAAGGCATTAATATTTCTAACCTTACAAACCAATCTAAAGGCGACTACGCAGTGACAATTTTGGACATTGATAACAAGGTTTCAGAAGATGCTATCAAAAACATCGCTCAAGTTGAAAACATTATTAAGGTAAGAGTTATCTAATTAGCGCTATTAAATAAACAACACAAAAAAGGTGGTAAAATTTACCACCTTTTATTTTTGGTAAAATGCGAACATATGTTTGACTTTTTGTTTTTTTATATATATAATATAGGTAAAGGTGAACTTATGTTAGATTTGAAAAGACTTGAAATTTTATCAGATGGTGCTAAATATGACGTTTCTTGTTCTTCAAGTGGGTCTAAGCGAAAAAACGTGGGTGGACTTGGGAACGCCTGTTTTTCTGGGATTTGCCACTCGTTTACACAAGATGGCAGATGTGTTTCGCTACTTAAAATTTTGATGAGCAACGACTGCATTTACGACTGCAAATATTGTGTTAATAGAGCATCTAACCAAACGCCGAGAGCAACGGCAGAACCAAGAGAGATTTGCGAGCTTGTTATTGAGTTTTATAAAAGAAACTATATTGAAGGCTTGTTTTTATCTTCTGCCGTGCTCAAAAATCCTAACTACACTATGGAAAAATTGTTTGAAACGGTTAAACTTTTAAGGACAAAGTATTACTTTAACGGATATATTCACTTAAAAGGCATTCCGCTTGCAGACAAGCTTTTGATAGAAAAGGCTGGGTTTTTTGTGGATAGAATGAGTTTTAACATAGAACTCCCAAGCGAAAAGAGTTTATCACTTCTTGCCCCACAAAAGAGCAAAAAGGCTATTATAGAGCCTATGAAGATGCTTGCACTCGACAAATATTATGATAACCCCTTAAAACTTAATCGCAGAAAAGATTTTTTGCCTGCCGGTCAAACCACTCAAATGATTGTGGGGGCTTCACCTGAGTCTGATGCAGAGATTTTGAAACTTACTGAATTTATGTACAGAACTTATAAACTTAAAAGGGTATACTACTCTAACTATGTGCCAACCAACTTTGAAACTTCCCTTCTTCCATACTCGCAAGCGCCACTGATTAGAGAGCATAGGCTTTATCAAGCCGACTGGCTACTTAGGTTTTATGGTTTTTCTGCAAGCGAAATAACCGATAATAGTGGCAACCTAAGCACTGAGTTTGACCCAAAGTGTGCGTGGGCGTTAAAAAATTTGGGGCTGTTCCCTGTTGAAATCAACTCTGCACCTTTTGAAATGCTACTAAGAGTGCCTGGGATTGGCGTTAAAAGTGCAATGAGAATTGTAAACGCAAGAAAGCATGCAAAACTCGATTTTGAGCACCTAAAAAGGCTTAGGGTTGTGCTTAAAAGAGCCGTGCATTTTATTACTTGTGGTGGAAAATTTATAGGCACAAAAAACGAATATTTAATAAAATCGCTTTTAATCGGTGCTGAATTGAGCCAAAACGAGCAACTTTCTATGTTTAATTCTTCTCTAGCATCCCTTTCGGCACTAACGGGGGAATTATGAAAATTTTTGTTATTGATAATAATATTAACGGCTTGCTTTCGGCATTGTTTATAAGTTTTACAGAAAAGATTGTGCCTGAGTTTGTTGTGGACAAGACAATTTATCAAGGGCGTTTAGATTGTCTTGCTATTGACATTTTAACCGACCTTTCTCATGCTGAAAGGGTTAAAACTGCTCTTTTTAAGTATGGGGGCGACGATATAATTTCGCACTTAAAGGTTTGTTTATTATCTTGCGATAAAAATGCTCTATCCATTGCCTTTAATTATGCTCACCTTATGCTTAAACGCAGACAAGATATTTGTAATATACTAAGCGAAAAGGCCGTTTCGGATTTTTCTTTTTTAATTCAAAAGGTATTGCACGAAAGACACATAGTTTTGGGATTTTTAAGGTTTGAACAAAGTGCTAAAGGCGTTATGTATGCAAAATACGTACCTGATAACGATATCACCGAACTAATTGCTCCACATTTTTTAAAACGCTTAGGAAGAACTCCCTTTATTATTCACGATGGAAAGCGAAACAAAATTGCCATTTCTAACGGACAAAAACTTGAAATTAGGCATACCGACCTACCTGCAAATTTTGTGCCTTCTGAAAATGAAAAAGAGTTTAACTTGCTTTGGAAAAAGTATTTTCAGTCTGTGAACATAAAAGAGCGAAAAAATACGGCTCAGCAAGATAGATACTTCCCTAGAAGATACAGAAAATATTGCTTTGAAACTTGGGAATAAAAAGAAAAAGTCGCTAAATCAAGCGACTTTTTTATTGTAATTAAAATTATTTCGTTAGTAGTTCTTTTATGACTGGTGTCATAACGTCTGCCATTCGCATTGCACCAAGGTCGTTTGGATGACAGCCATCAACCGTGCAACAGTCACGCTCAGTTTCGCCATAAAGTGACTTGCCCGTGACATAAGCAATCTTTTTATCGCCGTTTGCAAGCGCTTTTTCATAAGTAGAGCGAACTATTTCTGCCCTTTCATCGTGTGGCATATAGTCAACGCTTGGGAAATCCCATAATAAAATGCCTGCATCTCTATGCTTTTCCCTTAGCCTTTCATAAATAGAATAATGTGGTGGCAAAACTATGTCTGGATGCGACTTAAACATATAATAGTTAAAGGCTAAAACCGAAGCATCATATGAATTAAAATAATCAACCATAACGTCTTCTGCCTTTCCATTGCCAGAAAATCCTAAGTTCACAGAGTCAGCATTAAGTCTTCTGCCGATGATAGAGATAAAATCATTACCTGGGCGAGACACGCACGCCCCTTGAGTTATTGAACTGCCATAAAATACTATTGGTTTTGTGATAGCATAGTCTGGTGCTTTTTCAATCGTTGACTCAGGGTCAACACCTATGTATAATTCAGATACCCCACCATAAAGTGGAAAGTATATTTCTATTAGTTTTTTGCCTTCAGCCTTTAACAATGGCTTTTTGTCTGCAAAATAGATTTTTTCGCCCTTTACAAAGGTTTTTGCAAATGCTTTTGGCGTTGGCGAATATCTCGCTTGGAAAAAGCCATCTGCATATACAGAAAAGCCGTGACTTCCTGTTATGGTCATATGCGACATTATAGAAAAGTATGGAATTGATGCCTTTATTGCTATGTATGGAGAGTCTGTTATAAAACGAAGTCTGCCACCTGCTGTCATCTTTCCAAGCGCCACAAGATAATCACTAACTTGTCCTGCAACTTGTTCTGGAACACGTCTATATATGCCATCTGTTTCATCAAAGTAAACGCCGTGAAGTGAAAATCTTTTATCGTGTGCACTTATAAACTTAACCCCCTCGCAATTGCCAGACACGGCGGCAAGATTGGGATCCATTTTTTCTATATCCATAATTTCTCCTTTTTCATTATAAATAAGGTTTGTAATTTATTTGTTGTTAAATTAATTGCCAAGAAGTTTTTTAATAGCAGGGGTAAACGCATCTGCCATACGCATTGCACCAAGGTCGTTTGGATGCAAGCCATCAACCGTGCAACTATCCCTTTCACCCACTCCAAACAGGTCTATTGCAGGAACGAGCGCAACGTTTTTATCCCCGTTTGCAATCGCCCTTTCATAAGTATTTAAAATGGTTTGTTCCCTTTGAATATTCTTATCATAATCACAGCAAGGCTTGTCAGTTAAGAGTATGCCTGCCGTTGGGTGTTTTTCTCTTATCCTTTCATAGATTGAATAATGTGGTGGCAAAACTCTATCAGGGAAATTTGCATATAGATTATAGTCAAAGCAATAAATAGAGCCATCAAACGAGTTGATAAAGTCAACCATGTTGGCTTCTGCATTGCCATTTCCTGAAAAACCAAGGTTAACATAATCTGCATTAAGCCTTCTTCCTATAATAGAAATGTAGTCGTTGCCCGGTCTTGACACACAAGCGCCTTGCGTTAAAGAACTGCCATAGAAAACCATTGGCTTTGTAATAGCATAGTCTGGTGCTTTTTCAATCGTTGATTCAGGGTCAACACCTATATATAATTCAGATACACCACCATAGAGTGGGAAGTAAATTTCTATTAGTTTTTTGCCTTCTGCCTTTAACAATGGCTTTTTGTCTGCAAAATAGATTTTTTCGCCTTTTGCAAACGTCTTTGCAAATGCTTTTGGCGTTGGCGAATATCTCGCTTGGAAAAAGCCATCTGCATATACGGAAAAGCCGTGGCTTGCAGTTATAGTCATATGCGACATTATAGAAAAGTATGGAATTGATGCCTTTATTGCTATGTATGGAGAGTCTGTTATAAAACGAAGTCTGCCACCTGCTGTCATCTTTCCAAGCGCAACCATATATTCGCTTGAAAGTTTTGCAACTTGTTCTGGAACACGTCTATATATGCCTTCTGTTTCATCAAAGTAAACGCCGTGAAGAGAAATCCTTTTATCGTGCGCACTTATAAACTTAACCCCTTCGCAATTGCCAGAAACGGCGGCAAGGTTGGGGTCCATTTTTTCTATATCCATTTTTGCTCCTTTATGATTAGAATTTATTTAATGAATTAAATAAATTATATCATTAAACACTAAAAAAAATCAAGGGGTTTTGATAAAATATTAATACATATCATATTTATTAAAAATTAAGTATTTTTTATTTTTCAAGGGCTATATTTACCAACAATTTTAAATTTTATTAAAAAAGATTGTTTTAAATATTTCTTTTTGTTATAATAATATTAATTGTTAAATTTTTTAAGGATAGTTATGAATTTAGTAATTATAGGCATAGGTGGCGTTGGCGAAACGCTAATTTCCAATTTTATCACTGAAAAACACAATATCTTTGCAATTGACTTAAATGGCGATAAAGTGCATCATGTTGTAAATAAATATGACGTTAACGGTATGACCGGTAGTGGTCTTGAAAGAAACGTTTTACTTTCTGCCGGCATAGAAAATGCCGATTTCGTTATAGCTTGCACTACTCAAGACGAAAAGAATATTTTATGTTGTGCGCTTGCAAAAAAACTTGGTGCAAAATACACTATTGCAAGGATTAGAGACCCTGAACTTTTCAAAGAAGTAGAAAACTTAAAAGAGATTTTTGGACTTGATTTCTTCTTTAACCCAGAACTTCAATCGGCAAAAGAAATAGTTCAAGTATTAAAATATCCATTGGCAAAAAGCGTTGAATCGTTTTCTAATGGAAAGGCTGCCATGCTTGAATTTGTTATTACAAAAGATAATCCACTGGTTGACAAGCCTCTTATTCAAATTGCAAAAGAATACGGAAAAGAATTTCTTTTTGGACTTATAAAACGTGATGATAAGGTTTTTATACCACACGGCAATTCGGTTATTAAAGAAAACGACACCGTGCATATGATAACTGCACAAAGTTCTTTATATAACATCACTAAAAAGTTGCAGATTTTTAAAAGAAGTGCAAAATCGGTGTTCATCGTTGGTGGTGGAATAATTGCTTATTATTTAGCAAAGGAATTACTTGAATCTAATATAGACGTTAAAATTGTAGAAAATAACGAAAGTAGAGCAAACGAACTTGCAAGAGCGCTTACAAAAGCCACAATTTTATATTTTGATGCAACTAATCAAGAATTGTTAGACGAAGAAAAGATGCAAAAAAGCGACGCTTTCGTGTCTCTCACCGGTACTGATGAAGAAAACGTTATAGTTTCCTTATATGCAAAGAATAAAGGCGTGCAAAAGGTCATTACAAAAGTTGATAAGCCATCGATGATAAAAATGACAAACAAGTTGAATTTGGATACAGTTATAGCACCTAAAAACATTATCGCAAACCATATAATAAGGTTTGTTCGTGCCCACCAAACGGCAACGGGAAACAGTATTAAAACGCTTTATAAAATTAACGGCGTTGCAGAAGCACTTGAATTTAAGGTTAGCGAAAGTTTTACAAAAACCAATATTGCATTAAAAGATTTAAATCTTATTGATAGCGTGTTAATATGTGGTATCGTTAGAAACGACGAGTTTATTCTTCCAGAAGGAAGAACCACCCTTAAACTTGACGATAAAGTTATAGTTTTCACTGTAGACAAACAAATTACGGAGTTTAATCAAATTTTAAGATAATATGAATTATAAAGTTGTTCTGTCCATACTTGGAAAAACCTTGCTTATTGAAGCAGGACTTATGTTTATTCCCCTTTTGGTGGGAATGACCTATCAAGAGAATAATTATATTGCATTTTTAATTCCTATAGCTCTGCTTTTTGCAATAGGATTTCCTTTGTCAAAATTAAAAGACAAAGACAACACCCTTTATGCAAAAGAAGGTTTTGTTATCGTTGCGTTTTCTTGGATTTTAATGTCTTTGTTTGGTGCTGTTCCTTTTGTAATTAGTGGCTATATTCCAAATTACATAGATGCTCTTTTTGAAACTATTTCAGGGTTTACAACTACCGGCGCAACCATACTAAGCACCACTCAAATTGAAAGTATGAATAAAGGCATTATGTTTTGGCGCCAATTTACCCACTGGATTGGTGGTATGGGTATTTTAGTGTTCGTTCTTGCTATATTACCAGCAAATAACGCCGGCGTTATGCACGTTTTTCGCTCAGAAGCACCCGGCCCATCCGTTGACAAGCTTGCAACAAAACTTAAATTTACTGCAAGAATTTTATATGGCATATATATTGTGTTAACGCTTATACAAGCAATTCTTCTCATTTGTGGTGGACTAAGCGTTTTTGATGGATTTGTAATGTCGTTTAGTACGGCAGGAACGGGTGGCTTTGGCGTTAAGGGTAATAGCGCAATAGGTTATTCTTCTTACGTTCAAATAGTGCTTGCGGTGTTTATGTTCCTTTTTGCACTTAACTTTAACGTGTATTATTTACTGCTCATCGGCAACGTTAGCAAGGTTTTTGCTTTAGAAGAAGTGCGAACTTTCTTTATTATAGTTATTTTCTCTATTCTTGCCATTGCAATAAACATATATACTTCTATGGCAAACGTATATACAACTTTTGCATCTGCATTAAAACACGCTACCTTTCAGGTCACATCTATTTCTTCAACAACGGGGTTAGTCTCTGCAGACTTTGATTTGTGGCCTTCCTTCTCTAAAGGAATATTATTACTTTTAACTATTTTCGGTGCTTGTGGTGGCTCAACGGGTGGTGGAATAAAAATTTCAAGAATGATAATTTTGTGCAAGTCTTCTACTTCGGATTTTAAGAAATTACTTCACCCACACTCTGTAGTTTATTCTAAACTTGACGGCGAGCCTATAACTCCATCAACTGAAAGAAACGTAAGAACGTTTTTTATATTTTGGATAATAATAGTTTTTGTTTCATCACTATTACTATCTATTGACCCATACACAGGCGATAGTTTCTTTTCATCGATATCGGCAACACTTGCTTGTATAGGCAACGTAGGGCCTGGCTTTGAAGTTGTTGGACCTATGTTTAATTATGTGGACTTTACTTCCTTTTCGAAAATTATCCTTTCTTTTGTAATGCTTATAGGTAGATTAGAAATTTTCCCTATCTTAATGCTGTTCGTTCCACGCACTTGGAAAAAGGGCTAGCCCAAAATAAAATAAATTTATAAAACTATATTTTCTAAAAAAATCAATTAAAAAAACAGCCAAAAATTTGGCTGTTTTTATTTTTTGTATATAGCTTAAGTTTTTTACAATACTAAACTCAAAAATTAGAGCTCGTCAAAAAAAACTTAAAATTGTTAGTAAATTCCTAATTATTTATTTAATGCTTACAAAGCTTCAACTGCTTTATACAACTGTCATTTTAGCCTAGGGCTATTACCAGCACCGATAATCCCTATCATTTCTGTACAAAAGGAAGTTTAGCCAGCAAATTATAAGGATGTTTGTGTTTATACAAACCAGTTAAAGCAACCAATTAGCGCTATTAAAGCGGTAATTAATATCGAACATACCGACAATAAGAATAATTTAGAAAAAAGTTTATCTCTGCCTTTTTCGGTTGCAATTTTACTTGTAGAATAAGCCGAAAGCATAAGTCCACCACAACTAGAAAGTGGGCTAAACGCAGCAGCGTTTGCACCGATACAAATGCCTGTTACAAGTGCAACTGGGTTTACACCAGCCGAAACGGCAAGCGCAGGGACAGTTGGAATAAGTGTTGGCATAACCACACCTGATGCAGATGATACCCAAGACATAATGCCCGCTAATATAGTTATTATAGCAGCAGCAGTCTGTTCACCCATTAATAATTTTATGCCGTCTGATAAAAGGTCTACACCACCAAGTTCGGTTACAAGTGAAATTAGAATGCCTACGCCTGTTATCATAATAAGGGTATTCCAAGGAATTTTTTTCATTGCTTCAGCTTCACTGCCAAAACCACATATACATAAGACTATTGCAACTAAAAATGAAATCAAGCCAATATCAATGCTAAAAATTGTTGAAAGTGCAGATACTAAAATAATACCTATTATTGTAAACAAATGCTTTATCTCAAACTTAACGTTATTAGAAATTTCGGCTTTTTTGTTTTGACTATCATCATATTTATGCCACTTGAACACAAAGAAATATAAGATTATGGCAATTAAAAGCATTATAATAAACATAAAAAATGCAATAGAGAATTCAATGCCAACTATACCACTTTGTTCAGCTTTGGTTATTGCAACTATACCCGATGGAGTTATTGGCGAAAGTCCACCCGCAAAAGCACCTAATCCGCCGAAAAACAAGAATTTCATAGGGTCGACTTCTGCTTCAATGGCAAGTGCTATTGCAAGTACAGAAACAAGTGCAGTTGCAGAAATAAGTCCCGGACCAATAAATGAAATTATGGCTGAAAAAAAGAATAAAACAATAGGAATAAGTTTAACCTTTCCTCTACATAGCAAAATTGCCTTTTTTGCTATAATTTCAAGGGTTTGGTTGTTTTGTGCAACGCAAAACAAAAACATAACGCCTAAAAGTTTTATAAATAGCGAACTATCAAATGCTTTTAATAGAAATTTATCAGGAACGCTTGCTATCCTTGCCAAAATTAATGCAAGTGCAATAG
>JAZKZI010000030.1:0-19161 GCA_045612585.1 Christensenellaceae bacterium
ACTATACCATTTTTGAGAAGTTTGGAGATAAAACAATAGACTTGTTTTTTGATTACGACACCTTAGAAGAAACAAAAAAACAAGTTGTAAGATACGTTGTGTCCTCATTAAAGGATAATATTTACGCTGAGTATGACACAAGTTTAAGCCAAAGGTTGTTTGACCTATTAAAACTTAGAGAACTAAAACTTTCAACTGCTGAATCATTTACTGGTGGCAGAGTTATATCAGAAATAATTAAAAACTCAGGCGCATCGGCTGTAGTAAACGAAGGGATTGTGTCTTATTCAAATCAAAGCAAAATAAAAAGGCTTGGCGTTAAGGAAGAAGACTTAAAGGCTCAAGGCGCAGTAAGTGCCGTGGTTGCCTATCAAATGGCAGTGGGATTATTAAAAGAAGGCTCGGATATAGCAGTTTCAACAACGGGCATAGCAGGTCCACAAAGTGACGATACCGATAAACCGGTGGGGCTTTGCTATATTGCAGTCGGCATGAAAGACGGCGTTCATACCTATAGATATAAACTATCGGGTTCAAGAGAAGAAATTACAGAAACGGCAAAGAATACGGCGCTGTTTTTGGCAATAAAAAAATTAAAATCACTATAAAGGGAAATTATTATGGATGAAGCAAAAATAAAAGCGCTTGACGGCGTTATGGCACAAATTGAAAAACAATATGGCAAGGGCGCAATTATGCGTCTTGGACAAAATGCAGGCGATACAAATATAGAAGTTTTGCCAACAGGATGTCTATCACTTGACCTTGCAATTGGCGTAGGTGGACTTCCAAGGGGCAGAATTATTGAAATCTATGGACCAGAATCTTCTGGTAAAACTACTGTTGCCCTTCACGTTATTGCAGAAACACAAAAAGCAGGTGGCATTGCTGCGTTTGTCGATGCAGAACACGCATTAGACCCTGTTTATGCAAAGGCTTTGGGGGTAAATCTTGATGAACTTTACGTTTCTCAACCAGACACGGGTGAACAAGCGTTAGACATCACGGCATCGCTTGTTAGTAGTAAAGCAGTTGACATTATTGTTGTGGACTCTGTTGCTGCACTCACACCAAAGGCAGAAATTGAAGGAGACATGGGCGACTCTCACGTAGGTCTTCAAGCAAGACTTATGTCTCAGGCTCTTAGAAAACTTACTGCAATTACAAACAAGAGCAAAACATGTATTATCTTTATTAACCAACTTAGAGAAAAAGTTGGCGTTATGTTTGGCAACCCTGAAGTGACGGCAGGTGGAAAGGCGCTTAAATTCTATGCAAGCGTTAGAATTGACGTTAGAAAGGCAGATGCACTTAAGGATAGCGAAGGTGCATACGGCAGCCACACAAAGGCAAAAATTGTTAAAAATAAGGTTGCGCCACCATTTAAAACGGCAGAATTTGATATTATTTTCGGCAAGGGAATTTCTCAAGCAAGCTGTCTTATCGACCTTGGCATACAATATGAAATAATTCAAAAAAGCGGGGCATGGTTTTCTTATAATGGCGAAAAGATTGCACAAGGCAGGGAAAAAGCCGTTCTTTATCTAGAAGCCAACCCTGAAGTTTCAAACGAAATCAAAAATAGAATTTTGGATGCATTTAATAATAAGAATAAAAATGCTTGATTTTATCTATTGACTTTTTCGTTGAATTAGTATAAAATATAAATAGTAAAAAACGCTTGTGCGTTAAATAAAAACAGGAGGGCATATCGTTATGCAAAATTTTAATTACAGTCCCCTGTTCTTGAGCAGTGATAACACCGTTTGGGTGATTATAATTGCAGTATTAGTGGTATTAGCAATAGCCGCTTGGCTTTTGAGTTGGAAATTAAGTGCTAAATCTTTAACTAAAAAATATGAAAAAGAAGCAGGAGATATAGAAACTCAACGAAACAGAATGCTCGATGACGTAAGAGAAGAGAGCAGGGCTATAAAGAAAGAAGCTATTTTAGAAGCAAAAGAACAGGAAATAAGACTTCGCAATGAGTTTGAGCGTGAAGCTAAAGAAAAACGCATAGAACTTCAAAGATTAGAAAACAGACTTAACCAAAAAGAAGAAAGTTTGGAAAAGAAAGAAGAAAATCTTGCGAAAAGAAATGAAGAAACAACAAGACAACAAAACAATTTAAAGGCAAAAGAAATCGAACTTGAAAATAAGATTGACGAAATCAATAAACAACACGACAAGATGATTGAAGAGTTTGAAAAAATTGCCCAAATGAGCAGGGAAGAAGCTAAAAAAGAATTGGTTGACGCTATTGTAGACGAAGCAAAGCGTGATGCTGCTGGTATGGTTAAAAACATAGAAGCAGAGGCCAAAGAAAACGGCGAAAGAAAGGCAAAAGAAATTGTCAGCCTTGCTATCCAAAAATGTAGCACAGAGCAAGCAACAGAAATAACTGTTTCTGTTGTTCCACTTCCTAACGATGATATGAAAGCAAGAATTATCGGTAGAGAAGGTAGAAATATCAGAACACTTGAAAATGCAACGGGTATTGAACTTATTATTGACGATACTCCAGAAGTTGTTATCGTTTCTGGTTTTGACCCTGTAAGAAGGGAAGTTGCTAGAATTGCCTTAGAAAAACTTATTCAAGACGGCAGAATTCATCCAGCAAGAATTGAAGAAACGGTTGAAAAAGTTAAAAAAGAACTCGATGCTCAAATCAAAGAAGCTGGCGAAGCCGCTATGTTTGAGTGTGGAATTTTTGGGCTCCACCCAGAAGTTGTTAAACTTCTTGGCAGACTTAAATTTAGAACAAGTTATGGTCAAAACGTGTTAAAGCACTCTATCGAAGTTTCTCACTTAGCAGGTGTTATGGCTAACGAACTTGGTATTGATGCAAACCTTGCAAAACGTGCAGGACTTTTACATGACTTAGGAAAGGCTGTTGACTTTGAAATAGAAGGCACGCATATGCAAATTGGTGCAGACCTTGCTAAAAAGTATAAAGAAAACTTTAACGTTATCAATGCAATCCTTGCTCACCATGGTGACGTTGAGCCAAAGACTTTAGAAGCTGTGCTTGTTCAAGCAGCAGACGCTATTTCTGGTGCAAGACCTGGTGCAAGAAGGGAAACAACAACTAACTATATTAAAAGACTTCAAAAACTTGAAGAAATTTCATCTTCATTTAAGGGTGTTGAAAAATGCTATGCTATTCAAGCAGGTAGAGAAGTTAGAGTTATGGTTAAGCCTGAACAAATCAACGATGCTCAAACGCTCTTTTTAGCAAAAGACATTGCTAAAAAGATTGAACAAGAAATGGAATACCCAGGTCAAATCAAGGTTAACGTTATTAGAGAATGGCGTGCAACTGAATTTGCAAAATAATTTATGACAAATAAAAAAGGATTTAGCTTAGGCAAATCCTTTTTTGATAATAAAGGGAAGTATTATGGAAATTGTAAAAGATATTTTTTATATAGGTGTAAATGATAAAACTATAGACCTATTTGAAGGTCAATACATTGTGCCAAACGGCATGGCATATAACTCTTATCTAATAAAAGACCAAAAGGTTGCAGTTTTAGATAGTGTGGACAAAAATTTCGGTGATGAGTGGCTTTCAAACATTGAAAAACAAATGGGTGACGGCAAGGTTGATTATCTTATCGTTTCACATATGGAGCCAGACCACTCTGCAAATATAACGGCTTTTGCAGAAAAATATCCTGATGCAAAAATAGTTTCATCTTCAAAAGCGTTTGTAATGATGAAAAACTTTTTCGGCACAGACTTTAATGATAGGCAAGTTGTAATTAACGAAGGTGATGAGTTAGATTTGGGCGAACACAAACTAACTTTTGTTAGTGCACCTATGGTGCATTGGCCAGAAGTTATGATGACTTATGATAAAACAAGCAAAACCTTGTTTTCTGCCGATGCTTTTGGTAAGTTTGGTGCGCTTGACGTGGAAGAAGATTGGGCTTGCGAAGCAAGAAGATATTATTTTGGCATAGTTGGTAAGTATGGGGTGCAAGTTCAAGCAGTTTTGAAAAAACTTGCTAATATTGAAGTTGAAAGAATTTGCGCTCTTCACGGACCTATTTTAACAGATAATTTAGGTTATTATATCGACCTATATAAAACTTGGTCAAGTTATGGGGTTGAGAGCGAAGGGGTGGTTATAAACTACACTTCAGTTTATGGCAACACCAAAAAGGCTGTGGAAATTTTAGCAAAAGAATTAGAAGATAAGGGAATAAAGGTTGCAGTAAACGACCTTGCAAGATGCGACATGGCAGAAGCCGTTGAAGATGCCTTTAGATATGGCAAGGTGGTTTTTGCAACGACAACTTATAATGGCGATATCTTTCCATTTATGAAAGAGTTCGTTCATCATTTAACCGAAAGAAACTTCCAAAACAAGTTTGTTGGCATTATTGAAAACGGAAGTTGGGCGCCTCTTGCTGATAAGATAATTAAAAGCATGCTTGAAAAGAGCAAAAATATTACATTTGCTAGCACCGGCGTTAAAATCTTGTCAGGCGTAAGTCAAGAAAATATAGAACAAATAAAATCACTTGCAAATGAACTTGCAAATAACTAAAAACAAATAAAGGAATAAAAAAATAGCGTGGAGTTTTTCCACGCTATTAGTTTTTTAGTTAAGTTTAACTTTTGTTTAGCTAAAATTATCTGTTGTTGATGAGTTTTGTAAGTTCAACAGGGTCAAGCTTTTCTCCGTTCTTATAAACACGCATATTGCCTGATGCAATTTCATCAATAAGCATAACTTCGCCGTTGTTATAACCAAATTCAAACTTGATGTCCCAAAGGTCGCAACCAATTGTCTTTAAGTCGTCAGCAACGATTTTTGTAATTTTAAGTGTTTGAGCCTTCATGCTTTCAAACATTTCAGGTGTCATAACCTTGAGTGCTGCTAAGCCTTCGCTTGTGACAAGTGGGTCACCCTTAGCATCGTTTTTGAATGTGCATTCAACGTAGCCACCTTCTAAAACTGTGCCGTCTTCAATATATTCGCCATATCTACGGATAAAGCTTCCCGTTGCAACCAAACGGCAAATAACTTCTAAGCCCTTACCGAAAACTGTTGCAGGAAGAACTTCCATAGTAGCGTTATCAATATCAGCGCTGATATAGTGTGTTTTAATACCTGCTTTTTTAAGCATTTCAAAATAATAAACAGAAGACTTTAAGTTAGCCTTGCCGATACCTTCAATTGTCAAGCCAACGCTGTTTTCACCTGGGTCAAACACGCCGTCTTTTCCTGTGCAATCATCTTTGAATTTAAGTAGAACGTTGCCGTTTTCAAGTTCAAAAACATCTTTTGTTTTACCTGTGTAAAGTTTTTTCATAAAATAACCTCATAAAAAGTTTAATAACAAGTGTATTATAACAAATTATAAGTCAATTTGCAATAATTTAAAATACCAAATAATAAAAAAATATAAAAAAATATAAAAAATCAATTTCAAAAAAGAGCTTTTCTATGTTATAATTTAGGTGTAAAATTAGTGGCAAGGCAGTTTATGAAAATATTATCTCCAGCAGGCAATTTTGAAAGTCTTAAAATGGCTGTATATAACGGCGCAGATGAAGTTTATCTTGGGATAAGCGATTTTAACGCGCGCAATAATATAGAAGGGTTTACACTTGATACCTTAAAAGACGCGGTTAATTTTGCGCATATATATAATGTTAAAGTTCACCTTGCAATAAACATTTTATTCGACAACAGCGAACTTGGGTGTGCACTAGAAGTGGTTGGAAAAGCCTTAAACATGGGCGTTGACGCCTTTATCGTGCAAGATTTAGGGTTAATTTCACTCATAAATAAGCTTTATCCTATGGCAGACGTGCATTTAAGCACTCAAATGGCTATCCATAATTTAGAAGGAATTTTAGCGCTTAAGAAATATAAGTTTTCAAGGGTGGTGCTTGCAAGGGAAACCCCACTTGAAGAAATAAAAAGAATAAAGAAGTTTGCCGACGTTGAGATAGAATATTTTGCGCAAGGGGCACTATGCGTGTCTTTTTCTGGCAATTGTTATCTTAGTTCTTATACTCAATCTGCAAGTGGAAACAGGGGTAAGTGCAAGCAACTTTGTAGGCTACCTTATACCTTTTATAAAGGGGATAAAAGGCTTAAAAAAGGATATCTCTTAAGCGCAAAAGATTTTTGCATGATAGACAGGCTTAAAGATTTAAAAAGTGCTGGGGTAGATGCCATTAAAATTGAAGGCAGAGCAAGAAGACCTTTTTACGTTGCCACGGCGACAAGGGAATATAGAAGGGCGTTAGATGGCAAAAAGGCAAGCATTGAAAAACTAAAGCTTGCATTTAACAGAAACTACACCGAAGGCTATTTTAACGATAATGGCGAGATAATTTCTAACGTTCAAAGTCATATCGGCTTGTCGGTGGGCAAGGTTTATGACTTTAAGCAAGGCAAAAAATTTAACGAGATTTTCTTTACTTCTAATAGAAAAATTTACCCTAAGTCAACGCTAAAATTTTTGCAAGGTCAAAGTGAAGTGACAATTTCTGCTTTCGACGTCAAAGATTTGGGCGATAATAAATTTGTTTTAACCACAACAAGTGTCGTGGGGAAGGGTGCAAGCGTGCATTTAATCGTAGATAGCGAAAGCGAAAACAAAGCACTTTCTTTTGCCCTTAAACGCAGTATAGACATTGAAATTTTTGCTAGTATTGGCATGCCAATCAGGGCAGAATTTGAACTTTTAGGTCAAAAACAAGTGGTTATAGGCGACAACTTAACCGAGGCAAAAAGTCAGCCACTAACCGAGCAAGAACTTAAAAATAATTTCGCTAAAAGCGAATATTTTTTGGGTAATATCAAAATATGCCAATTAGAAAAGGTGTTTATGTTAAAGCAAAACTTAAACAAGTTTAGAAGGCAAGTTTTTGATAAGGTTTTTGAAATTTTAACCACGCCAAAACGTAGCGTGCACATACAAAGTTTGCCAAAATTACCTAAAATAAATGAGTTTAACGATTTTTGTATTGTGGAAAAACTTAGCGATAAGTTTGACTCAAAAAACGTTATTTATTCGCCTAGCGAATATATTGAAAGTGACATTTTGGAATTTAAGAATAGGTGCGTTAAGCTAGGGTGTAAGCCTTATTTAGACACGCCAAACTTCGCATTAGAAAAAGATGTAGAGTTATTAAAAAATATTATTAAAAATTGTCAAATAGGCATAGTTGCAAACAATTATTATGCACTTAACCTAACTGATGACGTAATTGTTGGCGCAGGGCTTAACGTTTATAATAATTTTACTGCATTTGAACTTGGAAAAGAGTTTTTTGTGGCAGAAGGTGACCTTGCCAAAAGGGTGGATTTTTCATACATGACTTTAAGGCATTGTCCTATGAAAAATTTGCTGGGTGCAAATTGCTCGGCTTGTCCTTTTGAAGATGGCTATGCTTATAAGATGGAGAGTGGAAAGGTAATGAGGCTAAAACGCAAAAAACTTAGTTCTTGCACCTTTTATCTAACCGATTAGTTAACCTTTTATTTTATAAAATAAAGGTAATAAAAAATTTTGTCAATTTAGTGCACATAAGTTGGTTTTGTTAAAGAAAACGTTTGACAAAAATTGATGTTAAATGTTATACTATATGTACTTAGATGAATATTAGTTTTTTGCGACTGACGGCTGAGTGGAATTGTCCACAGGAAGTAAAAAACATTTTATTGTCGGCCGTCTGGGCAGTTTGGGTTTTTTCAAACTGTCTTTTTGCATTAAATGGGCGTTATTTGGAGGATTATTTATGAAAAAAGTTGCAGTTGTTATGGGTAGTGACAGCGACCTTAAGGTTGTTGAAAAGGCCATTCTCACTTTAAAAGATTATGGCGTTCAAACAGAAGTGCACGTTTATTCTGCACATCGCACACCAATTGAGGCAAGGGACTTTGCTTTGAACGCTAGGGAAAACGGCATTGGCGCAATCATTGCTTGTGCTGGAAAAGCCGCTCATCTTGCTGGTGCTATTGCAGCAAACACAACTCTTCCTGTTATTGGCATTCCTATCAAGGCGTCAGTTTTAGATGGTATGGATGCACTTTTATCTACAGTTCAAATGCCAGCAGGTATTCCTGTTGCAACGGTTGCCATTGACGGGGCTGAAAACGCTGCGCTTTTAGCAATTCAAATTTTAGCAGTTGAAGATAAAGACTTGGCAAACAAATTAGCAGATGCAAGAGCGCAAAAAATGCAAAAGATTTTGGCTGTTGATAAAGAAATTAATCAAAAATATAACTAATTAAAACTCGGTTAGGTAGCAAATGGAAAAGATGCAAATGCTCTATGAAGGAAAAGCAAAAAAACTTTTTGCTTTGGATACGCCAGAATACTGTATCATCAGTTATAAAGATGATGCAACGGCTTTTAACGGCTTAAAAAAGGGCGTGGTTTTTGGAAAGGGCATTATTAACAACAAAATAAGTGGACATCTTATGAAGCTTTTAGAAAAAAATGGTGTTCCTACGCATTTTGTTAAAGAGCTATCTGACAGAGAGTCTCTCGTTAAAAAGGTTGACATCGTGCCTTTAGAGGTTATGGTGAGGAACGTTGCGGCAAGTTCGCTTTCTAAAAGGTTGGGGCTTCCTGAAGGAGCAAAGATGAAACAGCCTGTTATAGAGTTCTGCTACAAAAAAGATGAACTAGGCGACCCTATGGTAAACGAGTATCATATCTTAGCAATGGGCTTTGCAACCAAAGAAGAACTTGATTTAATAACCGAATATTCTCTTAAAATAAACCAAATATTGAAAGAGTATTTTTTAGATGTAAAAATAAAGCTTATCGATATTAAGCTAGAGTTTGGCAGAACGGCTGACGGAAAGATTGTTCTTGCTGATGAAATTTCGCCTGATACATGTAGACTTTGGGACTCTATCACTAATGAAAAACTTGATAGAGACCGTTTTAGGCGTGATCTTGGCAACGTTGAAGAGGCTTATAACGAAATATTTGACAGACTGCTTGGTTAAAGTGGTCTTTTGAGAAAGGTGAAGTTAGAAAATTTGCTTCACTTTTCTATGTTTAATTGCGATTTTATTTGGAGGTAATTTATGGACAAACTTCGTGAAGAATGTGGCGTGTTTGGGGTGTATGCATCTAAAGAGCAAAACCTTGCAAGCATGACATATTACGGCTTGTATGCCCTTCAACATCGTGGACAAGACAGCTGTGGTATCGTTGTAAATGACGGTGGCGTGTTTACGGCAAAGAAAGATTTAGGGCTTGTCGGTGATGTGTTCACAAAAGAAAAATTATTGAGCTTTGGTAATGGTAAAATTGCCGTTGGTCACGTTAGGGCAGGAACAAAAGGCACTATATCTTATGCAAACGCTCAACCACTTGTGGTAAATCACGTTAAAGGTAGTTTGGCTATTGGTTTTAACGGAAGCCTTGTTAATAAGAACGAACTTAAAACCGAACTTGAACTTCAAGGCTCTATCTTCCAATCTAACGGCGATGCAGAAGTTATCACTTATGAGATTATTAAGGCTAGACTTTCTTCACCATCTATCGAGCAAGCAATAGTCAAAGCGATGGACAAGCTTGAAGGTGCTTATAGTTTGGTTGTTATGTCGCCAACAAAACTTATCGCTGCTCGTGATAAGCACGGATTTAGACCATTGTGCTACGGAAAAACACAAGATGGTTCTTACGTGGTGGCATCTGAAAGTTGTGCGCTTGATGCTGTTGGGGCAAAACTAATTAGAGACGTTGAACCTGGCGAAGTTATCGTGTTTGATTCTATGGGCGTTCGCTCAATTACCGAACATTGCAAAAAAGAAAAAATGTCACTTTGCATTTTTGAACTTGTATATAATGCTCGCCCAGACTCTATCGTCGATGGTTATCCTGTTCACGAAGCAAGGGTTCAAATGGGCAGATTTTTAGCAAAGAGATTCCCAGTGGAAGCAGACGTTGTTATAAGCGTTCCAGACTCTGGCAACGATGCTGCTATCGGTTATGCAAAGGAATCGGGAATTCCTTACGAATTAGGATTTTTGAAAAATAAATACGTTGGAAGAACGTTTATATTCCCAGAACAAAAGGATAGAGAAGACCAAGTTAGAAAAAAACTTAACCCTATTCAATCAGTTGTTAATGGCAAGAGAGTTGTTATGGTTGACGACTCGATTGTTCGTGGAACAACAAGTGGCAGGGTGGTAAGCTTACTTAGAGAAGCCGGTGCAACAGAAGTGCATTTTATGGTTTCTTCGCCACCGTTCTTGTTCCCTTGTTATTATGGAACAGACGTTCCAAACAAGGATATGCTTATTGCAAATAAACATACTGAAGAAGAAATTAGACAAATGATTGGCGTTGATAGTTTGCATTATCTTACACTTGAAGATATGTTTGAACTTGCCAAAAATGATAACGGCGTATCGTTTTGTTATTCGTGCTTTGATGGAAAATATCCTACAAGAACGCCATCGGAAAGCACTGATAAATACCAAACAAAAATAGATATTGAACAAAAGACAAAAAGACATTAAAAAGGGAGATAAAAATTATGGAAAAGAGCTTTAGTGAAAGTTATAAGGCAGCAGGCGTTGACATTACTGCAGGTTATAAAGCAGTAGAACTTATGAAAGGTCATATCAAAAGAACAATGACAGATGGCGTATGTTCAGACATTGGTGGTTTTGGTGGACTATTTGCACTTGGCAAAGTTAAAAACCCAGTGCTCGTTAGTGGTACTGACGGCGTTGGAACAAAACTTAAAATTGCCTTTTTGATGGACAAGCATAATACTGTTGGTATTGACTGCGTTGCAATGTGTGTAAGCGACGTAATTTGTAGTGGAGCAAAACCACTTTTCTTCCTTGACTACATTGCAGTTGGCAAAAACGTGCCAGAAAGAGTTGCTTCAATTGTTGAAGGCGTTGCTGAAGGTTGCGTTCAAGCAGGCTGTGCACTTATCGGTGGCGAAACTGCAGAAATGCCAGGTTTCTATCCTGTAGATGAATATGACCTTGCTGGTTTTGCAGTTGGCGTTGTTGACAAAAAGAAAATTTTAGACAACAAGAAAATGCAAGCTGGTGACGTTGTTATTGCTATCCCTTCAACAGGCGTACACAGCAATGGTTTTTCATTAGTTAGAAAGGTGTTTGACGTTGAAAAGGCAGATATTAAAACTCCTATCGAAGCACTCGGTGGCAAGAGCCTTGGCGAAACACTTTTAACTCCAACAAAAATTTACGTAAAGGCTATTATGTCATTACTTGAAAAGAAAGTTAATATCCGTGCTATTTCACACATCACAGGTGGTGGCTTCTATGAAAATATTCCAAGAAGTATCCCAGATGGTTTTGGTGCTAAAATTGAAAAAAGTGCAGTTCGCATTCTTCCTATCTTTGACTTGCTTGCAAAAACAGGTAATATTGCTGAAAGAGATATGTTCAACACATTTAACATGGGCGTTGGTATGAGCGTTGTTGTTAAGAAAGAAGATGCTGACAAGGCATTAAATATATTAAAACTCGCTGGCGAAGATGCTTATATTATGGGCGAAATCGTTAAGTCAGATTCAAAGATAGAATTATGCTAAGCAAAGTATTAAACGGCATAAGTGCCGCACTTATGGTATCTATTGGTTGCACGGTATTTCTAGCGTGCGAAAATAAGGTTGTTGGCTCAATACTATTTACAGTTGCTCTTTTGGTAATTTGCTTTAGGGGATATTCGCTTTATACAGGAAAAATTGGATTTATTCCTTTTTCGCACAAAAAAGAAGACTTTTCAATTTTGCTTTTAGGCTTGCTTGGTAATGCGATAGGCATGATTGTATTTGGCTTGCTAATTAGCGTTGCCCTTCCTAATATAAAAGAAAAGGCAATAACCCTTTGTTCGGCAAAATTAGAGCAAACGTGGGAACAAACTCTTATTCGTGGCCTATTTTGTGGCGTTTTAATGTTCATTGCCGTGTACGTTTATAAAGAAAACAAAAGTATCGTTGCAATTATATTTGCAATTCCAACCTTTATTTTGTGTGGCTTTGAACACTCGGTTGCAGACATTGGCTACTTTGCAATTGCAAACATGTTCTCATTTGAAATAGTGCTATTTATATTATTGGTTGTTGTTGGAAACACTATCGGTTCTATGATTTTGCCATATCTACAAATGGCAAGCCAAAATAAAGCCCCACAAAAAAAGGAGATAGAAAATGAAAAAGCAAGTTAACGTTGCAGTTTTAGTTTCGGGTGGTGGCACTAATCTACAAGCAATTATCGACTTTGAAAAGGCAAAAAAACTCAAAAGTGGAAAAATTGTTAAGGTTATTTCAAATAAAGCGGGTGCTTATGCTTTAGAAAGGGCAAGAAATGCTGATATCGAAGGCGTGGTAGTAGAGAAGAAAGGCAAAACCCAAGCCGAGTTTGAACAAGGGCTAATTTTAGAACTTGAAAAGTGTTCGGCTGAGATAATAGTGCTTGCTGGATTTATGTGCATTTTATCAAAAGACTTTACCGATAGGTATAGTGGTAGAATTATAAACGTTCACCCATCGCTTATTCCATCTTTTTGTGGCGAAGGCTTTTATGGGCTTAAAGTTCACGAAAAGGCACTTGAATATGGCGTTAAGGTGACGGGTGCAACCGTGCATTTTGTAAACGAAGTGCCAGACGGTGGAAAGATTATAATGCAAAAGGCAGTTAGTATAAAGGGTGGCGATACGCCAGAAATATTACAAAAGCGTGTTATGCAGCAGGCAGAATGGAAGATTTTACCACTTTCACTTGAAAAGGTTTGCAAAGATTTATTAAAGAATAAAAATTAAGGTTAGAATATAAGGAATTAAGATTATGGCTAAATTTGATTTAAAGAAATTGTTATCAGAAAACGAATATCCAGGCCGTGGAATTGTTATCGGCAAAAGTAAAGACGGAAAAAGTGCTATGATTGCTTACTTTATTATGGGAAGAAGCGAAAACAGCCGTAACCGTATATTTGAAAAGTTTGATGGTGGTATGAGAACTAAGGCATTTGATGAATCAAAACTCACTGATCCAAGTTTGATTATTTATAATCCATATCTCGCTTTAGAAAACATTGACATTATTACAAACGGCGACCAAACGGACACTGTTTATAATTACATAAAAGAAAATGGCGATGATGGTTTTGCTTTTGACAAGGCACTATTTACTCGTGAATTTGAACCAGATAGCCCAAACTTTACACCAAGAATTTCTGGTATCGTTAAATATGGCAGTTGTTCTTGCTGTAATAACGACTTTTGCTATAGACTATCTATTCTAAAGAGTGCAAACGGCAACCCAGAAGTTTGCAACAGATATTTCTATTCTTATAGCCCACTTGCAGGTATCGGTCACTTTATCCACACTTATAGCCATAACGGAAACCCAATTCCATCATTTTATGGCGAACCAGAAGAAGTTGAACTTCCAAACACAGCAGAAGAGCTCGCTGATATGATTTGGACAAACTTAAACGAAGACAATAAGGTTTCTCTCTTTGTTCGCTCTCTTGACCTTGAAACAAAGAAAGCAACAGAAATTATCATAAACAAAAATAAATAAGAAAATATTGAAAGCATTAAGATAAATAAAGGAAGTAAATAAAATGAAAGAATTTCAACTAAAGTATGGTTGCAACCCAAACCAAAAACCTTCAAGAATTTATATGGAAAATGGCAAAGATTTACCTGTTCAAATCTTAAACGGAAAACCAGGATACATCAACTTTTTAGATGCTTTTAACTCTTGGCAATTAGTTAAAGAACTAAAGCAAGCAACAGGAAAAGCATGCGCAACGTCATTTAAGCACGTTAGCCCAGCAGGTGCTGCCGTTGGCGAAAAGTTAACAGATATTGAAAAGAAAGCTTGCTTTGTTGATGATATCGAAGGCTTAGATGATTCTCCTATCGCTTGCGCTTATGCAAGGGCAAGGGGAACTGATAGAATGAGTTCTTTTGGTGATTGGATTGCTCTATCTGATGAATGCGATGAAACAACTGCTAAAATTATTAAAAGAGAAGTTAGTGACGGTGTTATCGCTCCATCTTATTCAGAAAAGGCACTTGAAATTCTTAAACAAAAGAGAAACGGAACATATAACGTTGTTCAAATTGACAAAGATTATATTCCAGAAGAAAAAGAAACAAAACAAGTTTTCGGCATCACTTTTGAACAAGGCAGAAACAACTTTAAGATTGATAGAGAACTTGTGACAAAAGAAATTGTTACTAAAAACAAGAATTTACCAGAAAGTGCTATTCAAGATATGATAATTGCACTTATCACTCTTAAATACACACAATCTAACTCAGTATGTTTTGCACACAATGGTCAAGCAATCGGTATCGGTGCAGGTCAACAATCAAGAATTCACTGCACACGCCTTGCTGGTTCTAAAGCAGACAACTGGTTCTTGCGTCAAAGCCAAAAGGTTATGGAACTTCCTTTCCTAGACACACTTGGCAGACCAGACAGAAACAACGTTATCGATATTTACATTTCTGATGAATGCGAAGACCTACTCGTTGACGGTGTATGGCAAAAATACTTCACTAAAAAGCCAGAGCTCTTTACAAGAGAAGAAAAGAAGGCAGTTTTATCTAAGATTTCAGGTGTGACACTTGGCTCTGATGCTTTCTTCCCATTCAGCGACAATATTGAACGTGCTGCAAAGAGTGGCGTTTCTTATATCACAGAACCAGGTGGCTCAGTTAGAGATGACTTGGTTATCCAAGCGTGTGATGAAAGAAACATGGTTATGTCATTTACAGGCATGAGACTATTCCATCATTAATACAAAACACAAAACCATATTAAATATAAAAATTAAGGAGAAAACAATATAAAATGAAAGTTTTAGTTGTTGGAAATGGTGGCAGAGAACACGCCATTATAAAAAGTTTATTAAAGAGCAAAGAGATTGAAAAAATCTATGCTCTTTCAGGAAACGGTGGTATCGCAAGCGATGCTACTATCGTTGATATAAACGTTAAAGACGTTGAAAAGGTTGCATCTTGGGCAAAGGAAAACGCTATTGACTTTGCAGTTGTTGCACCAGACGACCCATTGGTGCTTGGCGCTGTTGACCTTTTAGAAGAAAAAGGAATTCCTTGTTTTGGTCCAAACAAAAAGGCAGCAATCATTGAAGGAAGCAAGATTTTTTCTAAGAACTTAATGAAAAAATATAATATACCTACAGCAAAATATGAAACATTTTCTGATATGGATAGCGCAATTAAATATCTTGAAACTCAAGATATGCCAATAGTAATTAAGGCCGATGGCTTGGCACTCGGTAAGGGCGTTATTATTGCAGAAACCCTTGGCGATGCAAAAGAAGCAGTTCGCTCTATGATGCAAGATAAGGTTTTCGGTGCATCTGGCTCTAACATCGTTATTGAAGAATTTTTAACAGGCCCAGAAGTTTCTGTTTTATCATTTACCGATGGCAAAACGCTTGTTCCTATGGTTTCATCAATGGACCACAAGAGGGCACTCGATAACGATAAAGGTCTTAACACAGGTGGTATGGGAACGGTTGCACCTAACCCTTATTACACTGAAAAAATAGCTAAAGAGTGTATGGAAACAATTTTTATTCCAACAATCGAGGCAATGAATAAGGAAGGCAGAACGTTTAAGGGTTGTTTATACTTTGGACTTATGCTAACGCCAAAAGGACCAAAGGTAATCGAATATAACTGTAGATTTGGCGACCCTGAAACACAAGTTGTGTTGCCACTATTAAAGACAGACCTATTTGAAATATTTAAAGCCGTTGCAAACCAAGAACTTTCTAAAATAAACGTTGAGTTTTATGATAAGTCAGCTTGTTGCGTTATCATGGCAAGCAAGGGCTATCCAGAAAAGTATGAAAAGGGTTATGAAATAACCTTTAACGGCGATAAGGACAACATTTTTGTTGCTGGCGCACGTTTAGATAACGGCAAACTTTTAACTAATGGTGGTAGGGTGCTTGGAGTGACAGCTATAGCAGATGACTTAAAGACGGCAATTGAAAAGGCTTATGAAAAGGTTAATACGGTTGCGTTTGACAATGCATTTTATCGCAAAGACATAGGACAAAGAGCTTTAAAAGCTTATGGAGAAAAATAATGGTTTATAGAATTTACGTTGCAAAAAAGCCAGAGTTTGCTAACGAAGCAAAGGCATTACTTGGCGAAATTAAAAATTTACTTAACATTAAAAGTATCGAAAATCTTAGCGTAATCAATCGCTATGACGTTGAAGAAATTAGTGAAGAACTTTTTTCTAAGTGCATCAACTCAGTTTTTTCTGAGCCACAAATCGACGATGCATTTAAGGCGTTGCCACAAGCAGACTATTTGTTTGCAGTAGAGCCACTTCCAGGTCAATTTGACCAAAGGGCAGATTCAGCTGCACAATGCGTTCAACTCTTTTCAGCAGGCAATCGTCCAATTGTAAAAACTGCAAAAGTTTATGCTATTTATGGCAAACTTTCTAATGAAGAATTAGATGCTATTAAAAAGTACGTTATAAACCCTGTTGAATGTAGAGAAGCTGACCTAGCTGAAAAAGACACACTTGCAGTATCATATGACCTTCCTGAAAGTGTTGAAACGTTAAACGGCTTTAACGCTCTTGATGAAAAGGGACTTGGTGACTTCTTAAAAGAAAAGGCACTTGCTATGGACTTAGATGACTTAAAGTTCTTGCAAACATACTTTAAGAAGGAAGATAGAGACCCAACAATTACAGAAATTAAAATGATAGACACATATTGGTCAGACCACTGCCGTCATACAACGTTTTTAACTACTATTGAAAGCGTTGAGTTTGAAGACGAGCTTGCTGGTAAGATTTTTGATGAATATGTTAAAACAAGACAAGAATTAAATAGAACAAAGCCAATTAACCTTATGGACCTTGCAACAATTGCAACAAGGTATCACAAAAAGTCTGGCGATTTACCTAAGATTGACGACTCTGAAGAAATCAATGCTTGTACAGTTAAAATCAAGGTAAACGTTGGTGGTGAAAAACAAGATTGGCTCTTATTATTCAAAAACGAAACACATAACCACCCAACTGAAATTGAACCATTTGGTGGTGCGGCAACTTGTATCGGTGGTGCTATCCGTGACCCACTTTCTGGCAGAAGCTACGTATACGCTGCTATGCGTGTGACGGGTGCAGGTGACCCATTAAAGCCACTTGACCAAACGATAAAAGGAAAACTTCCACAAAGAAAAATTGTCACAACTGCAGCAAGTGGTTATTCTTCTTACGGCAACCAAATCGGTCTTGCAACCGGCATGGTTGATGAAATTTATCATGATGGCTACGTTGCAAAGCGTATGGAAATCGGTGCAGTTGTTGCAGCAGCGCCTGAAAAGAACGTAAGGCGTGAAGTTCCTAGTAGCGGCGATAAGGTTATTCTTCTCGGTGGTAGAACAGGCCGTGATGGTTGTGGTGGTGCAACAGGTTCATCAAAACCACACAACCTATCTTCACTTACAACTTGTGGTGCAGAAGTTCAAAAGGGTAATGCTCCTGAAGAAAGAAAATTACAAAGATTATTTAGAAATGAAAGAGCATCAAGACTCATCAAACGTTGTAACGACTTTGGTGCAGGTGGCGTTTCTGTTGCTATCGGCGAACTTGCAGACGGCTTGCTTATCGACCTTGACAAAGTTCCTAAAAAATATGACGGACTTGACGGAACAGAACTTGCAATCAGCGAATCTCAAGAAAGAATGGCTGTTGTTGTTGAAAACGAGTACGTCAAAGAATTTATTGCTCTTGCTGGCAGTGAAAACTTAGAAGCAACAGTTGTTGCAACTGTCACAGACAACGCAAGACTTAAAATGACTTGGAAAGGCAACACTATCGTTGACATTTCAAGAGAATTCTTAAATTCTAACGGTGCTGAAAAGAAAACAAACGTTAAAGTAGTTAAGCAAGAACTTGATAAAAAACAAATTCCAACTTGCTTTACTTCAGGCTTAAAAGCACTTGCTGATGACCTTAACATCTGCTCTAAGCGTGGACTTTCAGAACGTTTTGACTCTACAATCGGCGCAGGCACAGTGCTTATGCCTTTCGGTGGAAAAAACCAAAGAACACCTATTCAAGCAATGGTTAACAAGGTGTCAGTTGAAAATGCTGATACAGACACTTGTTCGTTTATGAGCTGGGGCTACAATCCATTTGTTAGTGAAAAGAGCCCACTCTTCGGTGGTTATTATGCAGTAATCGAAAGCGTATGTAAACTCATTGCGACAGGTGCAACTTTTGAAGACACATATTTAACATTCCAAGAATATTTTGAAAAACCAAACAAGGACGCAACTCGTTGGGGCAAACCTATGAGTGCATTACTTGGTGCATACAGAGCGCAAAGAGAACTCAAGCTCTCTGCTATCGGTGGCAAGGACTCTATGAGTGGTTGGTTTGAAAATATCGACGTTCCACCAACGCTCGTTTCTTTTGCTATAACAACTGATACTTTAGATAAGGTTGTTTCACCAGAATTCAAAAAGGCAGGTAGTAAGGTAGTGTTCTTGCCAGCAAAAGTGACTAGCGACGGACTTATCGATACTGCTGACCTACTTGAAAACTTTAAGACTATCGAAAAACTTAACAGCCAAAACAAAGTGCTTGCAATGTACACACCAACACTCGGTGGCATAGCAGAAGGTATTATGAAAATGGCGTTCGGTAACTCTATCGGCTTTGAATTTGCTGACACTTCACTTGAAACAATTTTCGGTTATAACTATGGTGGCTTTATTATCGAACTCGATGGCGACATCGCAGTTGATAAGGCGTTTACTTTAGGTTATACAACTGAAAAAGAAGAAATTGTTTATAATGGAAAGGGCATTTCACTCGATAACCTTTTAGGTATTTATGAAGATAAACTTGAAAGTGTGTTTAAGTGTAATGACGTGGCTACCGAAAAAGGCGAAATTCCAGAAATTAAGTTCAGCGTTGACAACTGGACGCTTTCACCAACAAAGTTTGCTAAACCTAGAGTTTTAGTGCCTGTATTCCCAGGAACAAACTGTGAATACGATACTAAAAAGGCTTTTGCTAGAAGTGGTGCTGACGTTGATATCTTTGTTATCAAAAACCTTGTTGACGTTAAAGAATCGGTTGATGCGTTTGCAGAAAAGATT
>JAZKZI010000031.1:0-13639 GCA_045612585.1 Christensenellaceae bacterium
AACATCTCACGACACGAGCTGACGACAACCATGCACCACCTGTCTCTCTGCCCCGAAGGGAAGCCCTATCTCTAGGGATGTCAGAGGATGTCAAACCCTGGTAAGGTTTTTCGCGTTGCGTCGAATTAAACCACATGCTCCGCTGCTTGTGCGGGTCCCCGTCAATTTCTTTGAGTTTCAACCTTGCGGCCGTACTCCCCAGGCGGAATACTTAATGTGTTAACGTCGTCACGGAAGGAGTCGATACCTCCCACAACTAGTATTCATCGTTTACGGCGTGGACTACCAGGGTATCTAATCCTGTTTGCTCCCCACGCTTTCGTACTTCAGTGTCAGTTACAGTCCAGTAAGTCGCCTTCGCCACTGGTGTTCCTCCTAATATCTACGCATTCCACCGCTACACTAGGAATTCCACTTACCCCTCCTGCACTCAAGCTAAACAGTCTTAGTGGTAGCGCCGAAGTTGAGCCTCGGAATTTCACCACTAACTTGAATAGCCACCTACGTACCCTTTACGCCCAGTCATTCCGGACAACGCTTGCTCCCTACGTATTACCGCGGCTGCTGGCACGTAGTTAGCCGGAGCTTGCTATTGGGGTACCGTCACTTTCTTCGTCCCCCATCACAGAACTTTACAATCCGAAGACCTTCATCATTCACGCGGTGTTGCTGGGTCAGAGTTGCCTCCATTGCCCAATATTCCCTACTGCTGCCTCCCGTAGGAGTCTGGACCGTATCTCAGTTCCAATGTGGCCGATCACCCTCTCAGGTCGGCTAACCATCGTCGACTTGGTAGTCCGTTACACTACCAACTATCTAATGGTACGCGAGCCCATCTATATCCGATAAATCTTTGGCCCCTGTGGGATGCCCCACTGTGGTCTTATGCGGTATTAGCACACATTTCTATGTGTTATTCCCCAGATATAGGCAGGTTGCTCACGCGTTACTCACCCGTCCGCCGCTAAGTTAAAGGAGCAAGCCCCTTTAACTCCGCTCGACTTGCATGTATTAAGCACACCGCCAGCGTTCGTCCTGAGCCAGAATCAAACTCTTAAGTTTAATTATTTAAAGCCGAGCTCGTAAGCTCAACTGCTCTAACGAATTTCGCTTTGTTTAGCGTTTGTTGTTGTTTGTCATTTAATGACTGTTTTTTTAAGTACATAAATACTCAAAAGATTTTGACAGAAACTTTCAAAATAACTATTATTTCGTCTTATTTCCTTCTATTCAATTTTTAAGCTACGTTAGTCAACTTCGGTTGACGCTTGCTGTCTTTTTTCGCGACAGCCTACATATAATATCATAAGCAAACTTTTAAGTCAAGCATTTTTTCAATGTTTTTTAAATTTTTTTTAAGTTTTTTCAAACTTTTTTTTCGACTACAAAATATTGTGTTTTTCCGTTTGTCAGCCACGATATATTGTAAATCTCTTGACTTAAAATCATAAGAAAAAATCTAACGATTTTGCCTATGAAGTTTTGCTCTCATCTAGAGAGCATGACTGATTATATATTAAATCAAAACATTTGTCAAACGTTTTTACAAGGTTTTTTAAAAAAGTTTAAAAAAAGTTAAAGTTCGGCATTTTGTCTAATTTTTGGCACTTTTTTAGTGCATTTTGCCTTTTTACCCTACTCTGATGCCCGCTTTTTGCCTTCCTATAAACATTATATATATAATATAAGGGCAAGCATGGTTAATTTTTGTCAAAAACTCCATCTTGCCCCAAACTTAAACGAAATTATTATATTTAGAAAATTGCTTTTTCTATAACTCCACCACCGATACATTTATCGCCATCATAGAATACTGCGAACTGACCTTCGGTGATTGCACGCTGTCTTTCTTTAAATTCAACTTCTATATAATCATCTTTAATATGAACTGTGCACTCTTGTTCTGGTTGGCGATATCTAAACTTGCCCGTGCAAGAAAAATCTTTTTCTTTTGGCTCTGATGGAATCCAATTGCAAGATTTCATAATTAGTCCTTTTGAATAGAGTTTGTCTTCAGCGCCGTGAGCTACATATAATATATTGTTTTTTAAATCCTTTTCAATAACGAACCAACGAGAACCATCATCACCTTTTTGTCCACCGATGTTTAAGCCCCTGCGTTGACCGATAGTGTAATACATAAGCCCCAAATGTTCGCCCAAAACTTTTCCGTCATAAGTCTTAATTAAGCCTTTTTGGTTTGGAATATAAGTTTGCAAAAAGTTTCTAAAGTTTCTTTCCCCTATAAAACAAATTCCTGTCGAATCTTTTTTTGTTGCAGTTGCAAGGCCATGTTTTTGAGCAATTTCACGAACTTCGCTTTTATCAAGCTTGCCGAGAGGAAACAAAACCTTATCAAGTTGCTCTTGAGAAAGTTGGTTTAAAAAGTAGGTTTGGTCTTTAGATTGGTCTTTTGCCTTTAATAAATAGTGGGTGTCGCCATCGTGCAAAATATCGCAATAGTGCCCTGTTGCAATGTAATCGGCACCAAGTTCTAGAGCCTTACGTTTGAAGTCCTTAAACTTGATTTCTCGGTTGCACAAAACGTCTGGATTAGGCGTTCTGCCAGCCTTGTATTCTTCAAGAAAATAAGAAAATACCCTATCCATATACTCTTTAGCAAAGTTAACAGAATAATAAGGAATACCTATTTTACCAGCGACCCTTCTAACGTCGGCAAAATCTTCTTCGCTGGTGCAAGCACCACACTCGTCCTTTTCTTCCCAGTTGTTCATAAAAAGGCCAATGACGTTGTAGCCTTGTTCTTTTAAAATAAGTGCAGCAACAGAACTATCTACACCACCACTCATACCAACAACGACGGTCTTTTTCATGAAAAACTCCTTTTTTTGTTAAAGTTAATTAAAGTGCATATATAATAACATAATTACCAAAAAAACGCAATAAATTAAATAATAAATGCAAAATATTTGATTGCTTTGCAAATAATTACATATTTCTGTGCTTTTTTATTGCTTTTGCAACTTTTTTATGTTAGAATATTTTAACAAAACATTTTTTATAGGAGGATAAATATGCCTGACGGCTCCGTTCCCATACTGATCGCACTCGTTGTGCTTGTTATTTTGTCGGGATTTTTCTCATCGACAGAAACAGCGTATTCGTGTGCAAATCGTATCAAACTTCGTTCACTTGCCTCTAACGGCAACAAACGAGCAAAGCAGGTTTTAGACCTTGCAGAAACTAATTATGACAAACTTATAAGTACGATACTTATAGGCAACAACATTGTAAACATTGTAGCGACCACACTTGCGACTATTTTGTTTGGGCTCATCTTTAAAAATGACCCATCGACAGCAAATATTGTTTCAACCGTGGTTATGACTGTTTCTATTTTGATTTTTGGGGAAATTACACCAAAGCTTATAGCAAAATCTTTTCCAGAAAAAATGGCTATGGCCTTTTATCCAATAATCAAGTTCGTGTATTATTTGCTATACATACTCAACCTAGTTTTCTCTGGTTGGAAATGGCTTATCAGCAAAATATTCCGTTTCAAAGATGACAATATTGTTACTGAAGCTGAGATTATGACCATGGTTGAAGAAGCAGAAGAAGATGGCACGTTAAAAGAAGAAGAAACCGAACTTATCCGTTCTGTTATCGAGTTTGACGACTTAGAAGTTGGCGACATTTTAGTCCCAAGAGTTAATATCGTTGCAGTTGACATATCTTCTTCTATGGATGATATAAGGAAAATCTTTGCTAAAGAAGGCTATTCTCGTATCCCTGTTTATAAAGATAGCATCGACACAATTATCGGTACTATTCACGAAAAAGATTTCTTCAATGCTTACCTTAACGGCAAAAAAGGTATAGACGGCATTATGCAAAATGCTTTTTATACAACCGAGCATGCTAAGATTTCAGACCTATTAAAACAACTTCAAATTAAGAAAGTTCACATTGCAGTTGTTTTAGATGAATATGGTGGAACTCTTGGACTTTTGACTATGGAAGACATATTAGAAGAATTGGTTGGCGAAATTTATGATGAACACGATGAAATTATAAATTTCTTTAAGGACATTAATGAAGAAACTTGCATCGTTGATGGCAATGCACCTATCGCTGACTTTTTTGAAAAGTTTGAGCTAGAAAAAGATGAATCTTTAAGTGCAAATACGCTAAGTGGCTTTATTATAGAGCTTTTGGGAATTATCCCACACGCTGGGTATCAATTCGATTATAAAAACTTATCGATTGAAATTATGAAATCAACCGTTAAGAGAATTCTTCAAGTTAAAGTTAGCATTAACGCTGAAACTGAAGAACAAACAAATGAATAATTAAAAAACAAACTGCTACTTAAGATTTTTTAAGTAGCAGTCTTGCACTTGTAGCCCAAATGGATAGAGCATCAGATTCCGATTCTGAAGGTTATAGGTTCAAACCCTATCGAGTGCACCAAAAAATGCTGTGGAGATTTTCCACAGCATTTTTTCTTTCCTTTTTTATAATACTTTTGATAAAAACTCTTGTAATCTTTCGTTTTTAGGGTTTTCAAAGAACTCTTTTGGTGAGTTTTCTTCCTTTATCACGCCGTCATCAATAAATATCATTCTGTTTGCAACTTCTTTTGCAAAGCCCATTTCGTGCGTGACAATAACCATAGTCATGCCGTCATCTGCAAGTTCTTTAATAAGTGCCAAAACTTCGCCAACCATTTCTGGGTCTAATGCACTTGTTGGCTCGTCAAATAAAATTACTTTTGGATTCATTGCAAGTGCTCTAATAATTGCTATTCTTTGCTTTTGTCCACCAGAAAGGGTTGATGGATATGCGTTTGCCTTATCTCTTAAACCAATTCTATCAAGAAGTTCGTATGCTTTCTTTTCAGCATCTTCTTTGCTCATAATTTTTAGTTTAACAGGCGCTAAAGTAAGGTTTTGCAAAACCGTTAGGTTGTTAAAAAGATTAAAGTGTTGAAACACCATGCCGAGTTTTTGGCGAGCAAGGTTAATGTCAACGTGATTTTCTTTATATAACTCTTTTATTGCTTTGCTATATTCTTTACCTTCAAACCTTTTAAGAAGGTCATCTTTTTTTATCAAGGCAATTGCTTTTTCATCAAGGCAATTCTCATCGATTTCAGGATCCTCTGCCTTAATTTCTTCGCATACCTTTTTGTATGTTTTTGAAAGCCTTATAACATCAAAATGCAAGTATGGGTCGATTGGAGTAAGAAGTTCGTCATTGAACCAAATCTCGCCATAGGTAGGCTCTTCTAAAAGGTTCATACAACGCAAAATGGTTGATTTACCAGAACCCGATGGGCCAACTATAGCCACTTTATCGCCCTTTTTTATTTGACAAGATACGCCTTTAAGCACTTGATGTTTTCCAAAATTTTTAAAAAGGTTATCAACCGAAATTATAACATTTTGCTCTTTATTGTCTCTCATTTCGTCTTAACCTCGTTTCAATAATTTTAACAATGCTTGTCGCAATCATGACTAATACTAAGTAAATTATGGCAAGCACTAGATATGGAATTGTAAATTCATAGTTTGCAGCACCAATTTCCCTAAGTGCTTTTGTTAGGTCCATTATTCCTATAAAGCTTAAAACCGAAGTTTCCTTTAATAGCGAAACAAATTCGTTTGCAATTGTTGGAATAACGTTTTTAATTGCTTGTGGCAAAATAACCTTAAAAAGCGTTGTGGTATATGTAAGACCTAACGCCCTGCCTGCTTCGTTTTGACCCCTGTCAACCGACAATATGCCAGCACGCATAATTTCAGAAACGTATGCACCAGAGTTAAGTCCAAAAATTATAATACCCACAAGCATAACGTTCATAAGCCCTAAGCCGATTGCTGGGAATATAACAAAATAGATGAATAATAATTGCACAACGATAGGCGTGCCCCTAAAAAATCCAACATATAATTTTGCAATCACTTGTAAAACTTTGATAAATGGATTTTTGGATTTAAACACTCTTGAAAGCGCAACAATCGTGCCCAAAATTATACCTATGACAAGCGCAGAAATTGCAGTCACAATAGTAACTGCAATGCCTTCTAAAACATTTATATAGGCTTTTTCGCCTATAAATGAATCAATAAATATCTGCCACATTTTAATTTAATTAACCTTCAATGTGCCTTGCAAAAATCTTGTCAAGTTTTGAAGTTCCGTCTTCTTCAACAACTTTAAGGTCAGCAAGAACTTTGTTTACGATTTTTAATAATGCAGCATTGTTTTTGTTTACGCCAATGCCGTATTCTTCGCTTGAAAGCGAAATTGCAATAGCCTTAACGCCAGAGTTAGAATTTACAACGCTTTCTGCAACTTCTTTATCTACGATAAGGTAATCTGCTTGATTGTTAACAAGTGCCATCGCACATAATGATGGGTTTTCATAACCAGAAGTTTGGATATTTGAAAATCCTGCAAAACCAAAGTCTTCTGAGCCTTTCAAATAGTAGTATCCTGTTGTTGCGTTTTGAGCAACACCCTTTTTGCCAGTTGATGCAGCAAGAATAGTATCAACTTCTTCTTTTGTTTGGCAAGCATCAAATTCGTTGTTATCTGCCCTTACAATAAGATATTGTGCGGCACCAAAGTATGCATCAGAGAAGTTGATTGCTTGTTTTCTCTTATCGCTGATTGTAAGTGCAGCAAGAGCAAGGTCGCTTTGTCCTTTTTGAACAGAGGTCACAACAGCATCAAAGTCCATGTTGTTGATAACGAGTTCAACGTCAAGGTAATCTGCAATCGTCTTAGCAATGTCAATATCAATACCAAAGTATTCTGTTCCTTCTTTGCCTTCAAATGGTGGGAATTCTGCGTTTGTTGCAATAGTTATTCTACCACTCTTAACGATATCATCTAAATTTCTGATGCTTTCTTCTTCAGAACAAGCAGAAAGTGATACGCAAGCAAAACACATAATTACTGCAAGTAAAAGTGTAAATAATCTTTTCATAATATTTCTCCTAAATTTTGTTTTTTATTTTTATATTATATTGCAACGCCAAACAAAAGTCAATGATTTATTGTGATTTAATATAATATTATATTAAAAACTCTTATTTTGACATATCTAATTGTGATTTTTTAATTAACGCTGGCCGAACTTGCTTCTCTCGAGCCTAAATAAAAACCTCGCAAAAAGTATCGAAGAACTTTTTGCGAAAAAGGAAAAGCAGACTGAAATAAATAAAAACTCGAAAAAATAATTTTGCAAAGCGAAAGAATTTTTTCGATAAGGAAGAACAGGCATATAGTCATTGTTCTTTTTGGACAAAAAAAGAACAAGACCATGTTGCCTTGTTCTGACGTGGTGCCGCTGGCCGGACTTGCTTCTCTCGAGCCTCCCGCAAAATAGTCCACTGGACTATTTTTTCGCCTAATGGCGAACACGCAAACTAAAGTTTGCTGGCTCCTAATTCAAGCCCAGCCATCTATACAAAAATAAAAAACACTCGCAAAAAGTATCGAAGAACTTTTTGCGATAAAGGAAGAGCAGACAATCAGGTCATTGCTCTTTTGTGACAAAACAAAAGAGCAAGACAAACTGTCTTGCTCTGACGTGGTGCCGCTGGCCGGACTTGAACCGGCACGGTATCACTACCACTGGATTTTGAGTCCAGCGCGTCTGCCAATTTCACCACAGCGGCAATTATTTTGCTAATAATGTTGCAAAATTGTTGTATTTTTGATAAAATTATATGGTAAAATAATTTATATACAACACTTTTTCAAAGTTTGCTATAAGATAATATCACAATTTTTTTCAAATAGCAAGCAATTAAAGGGATTTTTATGGAAAAATTAGTTTTGATTGATGGAAACAGTTTAATAAATCGTGCATTTTATGCCATGCCTGTTTTATCAACTAAAGACGGCACGTACACCAACGCCGTTTATGGGTTTATGAACATGTTTTTTAAGATGCTTAGTGAAGAAAAACCTACTTACGTTGGGGTTGCCTTTGACTTAAAAGCACCGACATTTAGGCATAAAATGTATGCTGAATATAAGGGCACAAGAAAGCCTATGCCAGAAGAACTTCGCCCACAAATTCCACTCTTAAAAGAAGTGTTAAGTTTGATGAACGTAAAGACCTTTGAACTTGAAGGAAGCGAAGCCGACGATATTATTGGAACTATTGCCAAAGCAACCAAGGTTAAAACCATAATTATCACGGGGGACAAGGACTCTTTTCAACTTGTTGATGATGAAACAGAGGTACATTTTACAAAGCGTGGTATAACCGACGTTGAAATTTATAATAACGCAAACTTTACTGAAAAGACATCGCTTATCCCAAGCCAAATTATAGAACTTAAAGCCTTGATGGGCGATTCATCTGATAATATCCCCGGTGTTAGTGGCATTGGCGAAAAAACGGCACTAAACCTTTTGCACGAGTTTTCTAATATTGAAAACCTTTATCAAAACACCGATAAACTTAAAGGCAAATTGCAAGAAAAAATTATTTTAGGCAAAGACAGTGCCTTTTTGTCAAAGACCTTAGCAACCATAGACTGCAACGCAGGGGTTGACACCGACCTATCAAAAATGGCAGTTAGTTTGCCGTTTAGCAGTGCAGTTAGAGAAAAGTTTATAAAGCTTGAATTTAAGTCACTTTACAATAAAGAAGAGTGGTTTGAAAGTGAAGAGCCCACTCTTAGTTCAACCACAACACCTGCTACAACTTTAGAAATCTTTGAAGTTAATGATTTAATTGAGCCTATTTTTTACAACAAGTTTGATAGATTAAGCATTGTTTTTGGGGACAGTAGCATCAATTTAAGCGATGGCGAAAGTGAATACGTTGTCAAAATAAGACAAAGCCTACTTGATGACGGATTTAACACTGCAGACGTGCTAAACGCACTCTCTCACCACCTTAATGGCAAAACGCCACTTATCGTTTATGGCAAAAAAGACATAAAGCATTTTGTTTTTAACACTGTGGGAATTAATTTTACAGCCCCAGCAGATGACACTTGCATTATGAAATATCTTTGCGATTTTTCGGCAGGCTCACAAACATTAAACGAAGTTTTAACCGAGTATAATCTTTCAACATCGTTGCCCGCATACTCTCAGTTTGTTCTGTACGATATTTTGAAAGAAAAACTTGCCGAACAAAACCTAACCACCCTATACACCGATATTGAACTCCCGCTTTCTGACGTGCTATTTGATATGGAGCAAAGTGGATTTAAGGTGGACTACACTGCCCTTTTAAGTGCAGGCGAAAAGTATCGTGGAATTTTATCTGAGTTAGAAAGTGAAATTCGCACGCTAGTTGATGAACCTACTTTAAACGTAAACTCACCAAAACAACTTGGCGACGTTATTTTTGAAAAACTTAAACTTGGCAAAGGCAAAAAGACAAAGAACGGCTATTCAACAACAGCTGAGATATTAGAGAGCTTAGAGGGCACACACCCTGTCATTTCGCTTATTTTAAGATATAGAGGGTTGCAAAAACTTTCTTCAACGTATATAGAAGGTTTTAAGCCGTTAATCGACAAAAAAACGGGGCTTGTGCACACGACTTTTAACCAAACCTTAACGGCAACGGGAAGGCTTTCTAGCAAAGAACCAAACCTTCAAAATATTCCTGTCCGTGATGAAGAAGGCAAGGAAATTAGAAAATTTTTCGTGCCAAAGAGTGAAGATAGAATTTTAATCAGCGCAGACTATTCGCAAATTGAACTAAGGCTTCTTGCTTGCTTTTCAAAATGTCAAAGCCTAATAGATGCTTTTTGCGAAGGCAAGGATATTCACAGTGCAACGGCATCAAAGGTGTTTAACGTGGGCATTGGTGATGTCACCCCTACCCTTAGAAGCAGAGCAAAAGCCGTTAACTTTGGCATTATATATGGCATGAGCGAATACGGGCTTGCTAAACAATTAAAAATTCCAAGCTTTGAAGCGAGAGATTTTATAAACGCTTACTTTAAAGAATATCCAGAAGTTAAAGCCTATATGCAAGAAAATATAGAGTTTGCAAAGGAAAATGGTTATTCTAAAACCTTGCTAAATAGAAGAAGATATATCCGTGAACTTTCGGCATCTAACTATGCAATGCGCCAGTTTGGTGAAAGGGTGGCTATGAATATGCCTCTTCAAGGTAGCAGTGCCGACATTATAAAGATTGCAATGCTAAAAGTTGCAAAAAGGTTAAAGAAAGAAAAACTAAAATCCGAACTAATCTTGCAAGTGCACGATGAACTTATTATCGATGCATTTATAGATGAAAAGAAAAAAGTAGAAAATATACTAAAAACCGAAATGGAGGGGGCAGTGGACCTTGCTGTTAAGCTTACTGTTGAAACGGGCAGTGGCACAACTTGGTTTGACGCCAAATAGAAAATGAAAGGCAATAAACTTATTGCAATTACAGGTGGAATAGGCAGTGGCAAAAGCCTTGCACTAGAAATCTTAAAAGGCGCTGGCTATTTTACACTTTCTTGCGACCAAATTGTTAAAGATTTATATAAAACGCACGCCGTTAAAAAGATTTTAAAAGGCATTTTTCCAACGGCTGTTAGTGGCGAGAAAAGACTAACTCTAGACACTAAAAAAATTGCCGACATTACTTTTTTTAATAAAGACAAACACTTAGAGTTAACAAGCACTATCACCCCACTCGTTTTAGATGAAGTTCTAAAAAGGGCAAATAGGAAAAAAGGCTTGATTTTTGTGGAAGTGCCACTACTATTTGAGTGTAGCTATCAAGATAAGTTTGACGGCGTTATAGTTATTACAAGGGATTTACATACACGCATTTCAAGCGTTAAAGAGCGTTCTAAACTAACCGAAGAGCAAATTTTAGCAAGAATAAACGCCCAAGTTGACTATAGCACTCTTAAACTATCTAATTACATAGTTATTACTAACGACGGCGATAAAAATTGCTTACAAAAATCAGTTTTAGATTATGTAAAAAGTTTATAATAAAAAATCCATATAAACAAAAAACCTCGGCTTTATCAAAAGCCGAGGTTTTTATTGTTTTTCAAATTATTCTTCTTGTGAGCCAACAGGGTTAACTATACTATAGCTAACGTTTAACAAGTGGTCGGCTACACGCTCTAAGCCAACTATGGTTGAAGTATAATATGGGCTAAGCTCTACTTGACAGCCACCTTCAGTTAAACGAGCAAAGTGTTTAGCTTTAAGAGTTTTCTTTTGCTCGTCAATAGTGTTTTCCATTTGCGCAATGGTAGGAAGAAGGGCTTTATCAAAATTCTTAAACGTATTTTGTGAAGCATCAAACATTTCTATAACCTTATTGTGCATTTGTGCAAGTTCTTCTTTAGCCGAGCTAGAAAATTCCAAGCCTTTTTCTTTCATTTCCACCCCTATTTCATAGAAATTTTCTGCATGGTCGCCGATACGCTCTAAGTCGTTTAACACATGGAAGTAGCCACCGATTACTTGTTCGGCGCTAGCTTCAAGCCCTGATGATGAAAGTTTAATCAAAAACCTTGTGAGCGCACTATTTGTAAAGTTTATTTGCTTTTCATTATTTTCTAATGATTCCCCATACTCTTCACTGCCCGTTTGCATTGCTGTAAAACAATTTATAGTGTTTTCTTTAACAAGCAACATCATATATTCAATTTCTTTTTTAACTTGCATTAGGGCAACCGATGGCATACTTAAAAGCCTATCGTCAACGTGCTTTAATGCAAAAGCTGGCTCACTATTTGCTTTTTTATCTTTTATAACAACTTTAGATAATTTTACTAGTTGTTTTACAAATGGTAACAATAATATGGTTGTTGACACGTTAAAGATTACGTGGAAGAGCGAAACTCTCATTTGTAGAGCCATTGTGCTTTCACCTGGGAAACAACTGATAAGCAAACTCACCACCCAATCTTTGAAAATCCAAATTATGGTTGCAAAGAGCACCGTTCCTATCACGTTGAAAATAAAGTGTATAAATGCAACCCTTTTTGAGTTTGCATTTGCACCTAAGCAAGCAATCAAGGCTGTCACACAAGTGCCTATGTTTGCACCAAGCACTATAAAAAGTGCAAGGTCAAGTGGTAAAACTTTAGAGCCTACCATTGTGATTACAACACCCGTTGCAGCTGAAGAACTTTGAATAAGCGCAGTGAATATTACACCGATAATTATTAACAATAATGGAAAATTTACAGACTTAAACACGTTGATAAACACTTCTTCTATCAAAGGGTTCTTAAACGCTTCTTTACTCCCCATTATATTTAACCCTACAAAGATAAGGCCTAAGCCACAAAAAAAACTACCGATAATTTTTACTTTTTCAGATTTAGTAAACCCCATCATTACCCCTGCAAACGCAAGAATATACATTATAATTTCAAAATAATCGTTTTTAAGCGATACAAGGATACCCGTCACCGTTGTTCCTATATTTGCACCCATTATAATAGGTGTTGCTTGCATAAGCGTCATAACCCCTGCGTTTACAAGGCCTATTACCATGACCGAAGTTGCCGAGGAACTTTGAATAATTGCCGTTACGCCTGCGCCTATCCCAACCCCCGAAAACCTGTTATTACTTATTTTGCCAAGTAGTTTTTTCATACCACTTCCTGCACTTTTCTCAAGGGCACTACTCATAAAATTCATCCCCACGATAAACACCCCTACACCAGCAAGCAACCACACCAAGCTTGCCACTAACTGCATCACATTTTGTTCAGTTATCATCTTTTTATCTCCTTCATGTAAATCTGTTTTTATTATAGCACCCAACTTTTTATAAGTAAAGCATTGACAAGTTATATCATAAATAGTATAATTTAATAAAGTTTATAAGATTTTTATATAGGTATAAAAGATGACTTTAAGACATTTGAAAATTTTTGTAGCCGTATGCGAACACGGTAGTACAACCAAAGCAGCTGAGGCATTATATATTGTTCAACCGACAATATCACACACCATAACCGAATTAGAAAGGTTTTATAAAGTTCCACTATTTGAAAGAATTAATCAAAGACTTATTTTAACGGACATTGGAAAGGAACTATTAACTAAAGCAAAAGAAATTCTTTCTAGGTTTGAAGATTTTGAAGCGCTTGCAACCCTGCATGGTCAAAACCCACTAGTTAAAATCGGTGCATCTTTAACCTTAGGGCAAACTATTATCCCACGTTTTCTAGAAGTGGTGCAAGAACAAAACTATAATATTCAGCCACAAATTTTGATAAGACAGTCTACAAGAATACAACACGAACTTGAACAGAGCACTCTTGATTTTGGGCTTATTGGTGGAAAGGTAATTTCGCCACATCTTAAAGCCCTTCCTCTATCTAGCGAAAAATTTGTTGCTGTTTGTCACGCCGATTATGACATTTATAAAGAAATAACACTTGAGCAATTTACAAAAATCCCTTTACTTATAAGAGAACACGGCAGTTCCTCTCGCGATTTTTTAGAAGAACTTGCTGAAGTTAGGGGCATGTCTTTTTCTCCTATAATGGACTCATCTAACAACCAAGCAATAGTCACTGCTATCCGTTCAAAATTAGGGGTTGGCTTTTTAACTGAAGGATACGTTAAAGGATTTATTGAAAGTGGCGAGTTTAAAATTATCAATATTAAAGACATTGTTGCAACCCAAACTAATTATCTTGTAATGCAC
>JAZKZI010000032.1:0-7304 GCA_045612585.1 Christensenellaceae bacterium
GCAACACAAAACGAAATCGATGGCGAAAGTGCAATGGCTCTCGTTAAAAATGGTTGTAAGGTTGTTTCAGAAGGTGCTAACATGCCATCAACACCTGCAGCAATCGATACATATCTTTCAAATGGTCTTCTCTATGGTCCAGCAAAGGCAGCAAACGCAGGTGGCGTTGCAACATCTGGCTTAGAAATGACACAAAACAGCATGAGACTTTCTTGGACTTTTGCTGAAGTTGATGAAAAACTTCACGGTATTATGAAGAGCATCTTCAAAGCTTGTGACGAAGCTTCTAAAGAATACGGCATGCCAGGCAACTACATGGCTGGTGCAAACATTGCAGGCTTCTTAAAAGTGGCAGAGGCTATGAAGGCACAAGGCAACGTATAATTTTAAGACATAAAAAACGCAAGGAATTATCCTTGCGTTTTTTTATTCGATTATATACTTCGTTGCAGGTCGTTTACTGCTTTATCAAGACGACTTCAATGACCAGACGGTCTATTTCATTCGTTTTGATAAGCGAGCCTACTGCAACTCGCATCTAATCGCTTAAAACACTTTTAGAGCCTTGTCTTGCTTGTATTTAAACCTTAAAATGTATAAGAAAATTTATAAACAAAACGCAAGGAAAATTCCTTGCGTTTTTCTTTATTTATTAAATCATTTGCTCTATAAATTTTATCGCAAAAATTAACCAAAATTTTTTAATAAATACTTTTATAAAAAGTATAATTATATATTGACAAATAAATTCATGGGTGTTATTATTAAATGGATAAGAAAGAATTGTTGAAAGAGGAATATATGAGCAATCAATTTAAGCTAGGTGTGGCAAGAGAAATTATTTCTCCAAAACTTGGAACTCTACTTCAAGGTTATCCAAGAAGAAGACCTGCAAAAAAGATTTTTGATGACTTAACAGTAAGCGCTATCGCTTTTTCTAATGGCGATATTTGTGGCATTATGATAAGTGCAGAAATTCTTCAAGTGCCAGCAAAAATGGTTAATAGAATTAAGGACTTGATATCTAAAGAAACGGGCGTTGATAGTAAGAATATTTCTTTCTCAGCAACACACACTCACTCTGGTCCTTCTCTTGAAAATATGCCGGGTTGGGGCGAAGCAGACCTTGACTATCTTGAAAGCATTTTTATCCCACAAATTATCAAGGCGTCAAAGGCGTCGCTTCAAGATATGATACCTGCCGTTATGGGGGTATCTACAACCGAAAGTATGGTTGGTATCAACAGGCGCCAATACACAAAAAGTGGTGGCGTTGGTTTAGGTCAAAACCCATTTGGTATTTACGACAAGACAATGACAGTTGTGGCTTTTAAAGATTTAAGTGGCAAGCCTATATTAAACATTGTGCACTATGGTTGTCACCCAACGAGTGCAGGTTCAGCGTGGTACGTGACACGTGATTGGCCGGGTGTTATGATTGATAGCTTAGAAAAGCATACGGGTGCAACAACAGTGTTTTTTAATGGTGCTGAAGGCGACGTTGGTCCAAGAGTGACAAACGGAAGAACGGGTGGCGACAGCAATTTAGAGACGGGCGAAAGCACCATGATGGATATGATTGAAGTCGGTTCGCTTGCAGCGTTAGATGCAACGAGAGCGTATAAGCAAATCAAAGAATATCGTGACGTTGAGTTTAAGATAATTAAGGGCAAGGTAAGTCTTCCTTATAAGCCACTTTTTTCGGTGGAAGAAGTAAATGCAAGACTAAACGAGCTTGGCGACCCAAATGAGCTTCACGATGCTAGTTTAAGAGAATATGCATCGCTCATGGAAGTGTTAAAAATTCATCAAGAAAATGCTGAAGTTGAAAGGGCGTTAGAATATCAACAAACGCTATTTGCGTTTAATTCAACTGTGTTTGTGCCTTTTCCATTTGAAACATTTTCATCAATCATCTTAAGACTTCGTCAATTTAGTCCATTTGAAAACACACTCTCTATGTGTCTTACAAACGGCTCGTATAGTTATCTTCCGGGACAAGAAGATTTAGTTCGTGGTGGATACGAAGTTAATATGTTTAAGGGTGGCGTTTACAAACTAAAAGACGATACCGACTGGACAATTGTTAAAGAAAACTTAAGAATTATGGGCATAGTGCTCGATAAATAAATAAAAATTAAAATTAAAAAAAGGAAATAAAGAAAATGAAAAATCAATTCAAAATTGGTGTAGCAAAAGAAGTTATTTCACCTCCACTTGGCACACTTTTATATGGTTATCCAAGAAAGAGACCAGCATCAAGAGTTCACGATGATTTGTGCGTTAATGCTATTGCATGTGAACAAGGCGAACTCCGTGGCGTTATTATCAGTGCTGATATTTGTAGTGTGACGTTTGAAATTACTGATAGAATTAGACAAGCAATTTTCGATTTAACTGGGGTTGCTAAGGAAAATATTTCTTTCTCAGTAACGCACACTCACTCAGGTCCAGCAATCAAGTCTTCTGGTGGTTGGGGCGATGCAAATGATGCGTATATCGATGGAATTTTAATTCCACAAACAGCAAAGGCTGCAAAAAGAGCTATTGACAGCATGGTCCCTGCAGTTATGGGCGTTTCAACAACAGAAAGTTTAGTTGGTATCAATCGCCGTGAGTACGTTGAACCAGGTCGTGTCACTTTAGGTCAAAACCCATTTGGTATTTTAGATAAAACTATGACTGTTTTGGCATTTAAAGATTTAGAAGGAAAGCCAATTGTAAATATCGTTCACTATGGTTGTCACGGCACAGCAGCAGGTGGCTGTTGGGAAATCACACGTGACTGGCCAGGTCCTATGATTGATAGTTTAGAAAAACATACTGGCGCAACAACTGTATTCTTTAATGGTGCTGAAGGTGACGTTGGCCCAAGACTTTCAAGTGGTGGAACAACAGGTCCAAGCAACCTTGAAACAGGTGAAAGCGAACTAAGAGAAATGACAGAAGTTGGATGCCTTGCAGCATTAGATGCAACGAGAGCATATAAACAAATTAAGGAATATAGAGAAGTTAACTTTAATCTCTTAATGGGTGAAGTTTGTCTTCCTTATAAGCCACACTTAACGCTTGAAGAAGTTAAAGCAAGACTCGTTGAGCTTGGTGATAATCCACAAAGCGTTGGCTTAAGAGAACAAGCATCACTTCAAGATGCAGTTAAAAAGTATGAAGAAGGCTTTGAATTTGTTGATAGCATGAAATATCATCAAGTTATGTTTAACTTTAACTCAACAGTTTTCGTTCCATTCCCATTTGAAATGTTTGGCTCTGTGTCACTTAGACTTCGTAAGTTCAGTCCATTTGAACACACTCTTTGCACGTGTAATACAAACGGCTCTGAATTCTATCTTCCTGCGCAAGAAGATATGGTTCGTGGTGGCTATGAAGTGACGGTATTTAAACGTGCAACGTTCTATAGACTTGAAGAAAATACAGATGCAACGATTGTTAAAGAAAACGTAAGAATTATGCAAGAAAACTTAAACAAATAGTTTTTAAGTTAAAAAGTAAAAAAGGGTGGCAATTTTGCTACCCTTTTAGAAAAATTATTTATAAAGCAAACAAATCATTTAGGTAAAATTATGAAAGAACAATTCAAAATTGGTGTAGGAAAAGAAGTTATTTCTCCAAAACTTGGCACAAATTTATATGGCTACACAAACGATATTTTTGCAGAAAAAGTGCACGATGATTTAACTGTTAGCGTAATTGCAATCGAACAAGGCGAAAACAAGGGTTTTTTAATCAGTGCAGACCTTTGCCTTATTTCTAAAGAAATAACAGAAGCAGTAAAAAAACAAATTTTTGCTGAAACGGGTTTCCCTTGCGATAATTTAACTTTTGCATCAACCCATACTCACACCGGACCTAATACAAAAAGTTTTGAAGGATATACAAACGCCAACAATGAATACGTGGATGAAATTTTAATTCCACAAACCATTATTGCTGCAAAAAAAGCAATATCAAGCCTAAAGCCAGCAATAATGGGCGTTTCAACAACTCAAAGCTATGTGGGCGTTAATAGGCGTCAGTTTAACGAAGAAGGAAGGGTATTTTTAGGTCAAAATCCTTTTGGCTCGCAAGACAACACAATGACCGTTATGGCGTTTAAGAGTTTAACGGGCGAAAACCTAGTTAATATTATTCACTATAACGCACACGGCACGTCTATGGGCAGAGAGCCACAGGTTTCTCGTGACTGGATAGGACCTATGGTTGATAGGCTAGAAAAAGAGACGGGCGCAATAACCGTTTATTTTAACGGAAGTATAGGCGATATGGGGCCAAGGCTTTCTAATGGTAGAACGGCAGGAAGGCTTGCAGATATGATAGAAATAGGTTCTCTTGCAGCCCTTGACGCAACTAAAGCGTATAAACAAATTAAAGAATATAGAGAAGTTGACTTTAAGCTTCTTAAGGGCGATATGGTGTTGCCTTATAAAGAAATGCCAAGCTTAGAAGAAGTGGAATCTGAACTTGAACTTCTTGGCGACCCATCTAAACTTGAAGGGGTTGCAAGAAAGAAAGCAGCATCTTTAGTCGTTATAAAAAAGATGTATGAGCAAAAAGTAGAGTTTGACAAGGTAAAAATAGTTCCACAAACAATTTATGCCTTTAATAACACTGCAATCGTTCCGTTCTTGCACGAACTATTTTCTTCAATCGCATTAAGGTTAAGACAATTTAGTCCGTTTGAAAACACGCTTTGCGTAAGCAACGCAAACGATTCTCACGGCTATTTGCCTGCAAAAGAAGATATCGCTCGTGGTGGCTATGAAGTTGCTAGTTTTTTACACTTAAACGCATATAAACTAAGCGACGATACCGATACAAATATCATTAAAGAAAACTTAAGAATTATGCGTGAAGGTTTAGGCTTATAATTAAATATATGCACATATTTGATATGAAAAAAGGGTAGCGATTTTGCTACCCTTTTTGTGTTTTTTTAATATATTTACTTTACACAATGACCATTTGATGTTCGTTAATCTTTTTGTTTGTCACAAGTGAATATATATCGTTCGCTAAAATATCCTTTTCAAAGCAATCTTTTGCCTTTTTATTTAAAAGTCCTTCATCGCTTTTTCTTGTTAAAATTGGCACTGATGCATTATTGCAAAGTAGTGGAATAATATCTTTTGAATTGCTATTAACGGCAAGCACTTTTGCATATAAACTGCTACCTAACGAGTCAAAAACTAGCGATTTATCAATGTTTAATAAGTTAGATAAAATTATCCTTTGAATTCTGCTTTTAGTATATCTTTTGGTGCATACCTTATCAACGAGAACGTCTAAAGAGTGGTTGTCCTTAACCAATGCTTTAATTCTGTTTTCTAGCCCTTCTGTACAATCTAAAACGTTTTTAAGTTTTTCTGTGCTTGCAGTAATAAGGCTTGCCAAACAAATGCTTTCATAGTTAAAAGGATAAGTTGTAAGGTCACTAAAAACAAACTTAGGCACGTTGCTTTTTAACTTTTTTTTCTTGCCCATTTTCAAGACTTCTCTAATACTACTAGCACTCGTTATGCCTTTTTTAAGCGTTTTATCGTTGTGTTTACCTTCACGAATCATAGGATAAATTTTAATCTTGCTCTTTGTTGACAAAATGGCTTTTGTATATTCCAAGCCTAAGATATTATTAGGTGTGGCAATAAGCGATTGGTCAAACTCTTTTCCAAGTTCGTTTAAGGTTTCAAACTTTGCTTTGGCTAGGGAAATCCCTTTTTCTAGTTTTTCCTTTAATATTTTTTTAAACTCTCTGCTTTCGTTATTCATTGCTTTTGCAAGCGAGATATAATCGTCTTCGCACCCGCTTTCAACGCCAAAGCAAATAGAATCGACAACGTTAAGGGAATTTAAAACGTTTATAGCACCTTTGGCAAAAATTTCAGCATTAGCAGTGGCAAAGATAGTAGGGAGTTCGATAACAAGGTCAGCGCCGGCTTTTAGTGCGTGCTTAGCCCTTGTAAATTTATCAAGAACTGCCACTTCTCCACGTTGAGTAAAGCCCCCACTCATAATAACTATTATCTTTTCAGCACCCAAAACGTTTTTAACGTATTCAATTTGTTTTAAGTGCCCCAAATGAAATGGATTATATTCAGCAATTATGCCACAAATTTTCATAAAAAATATAAATACCCCTAATATTGATTTACTTTTTTTTGTAAAAGTTGTAAAATAAGAATAGCGTGCTTTTATATTTATATTTTACAACAAATTAAATAAAAATGCAAAACTATTAAAGGAAAAAATAAAAAGGAGTAAATTTTTATGTCCAACATTTTAGAAAATATTAAAAGTCAAGCAAAAGCATTAAATAAATGCATAGTTTTACCAGAAGGCGAAGACGCAAGAGTTGTTGTTGCTGCAAGCGAAATAGCTAAAGAAGGTCTTGCAAAGGTTGTTGTTTTAGGCAATAAAGATGAAATTGCAAAGGCTAATCCAACAGTTGACCTTTCAGGCGTTCAAATCGTTGACCCTGTGACAGATGAAAAGACAATGGGTTATGCAAAAATCTTGTTCGATGCAAGAGCTGGAAAAATCAACAAAAAAACAGGCCAACCTGAATATGCAGACGTTGAAGCTGCAAAAGCAGGTATCTTAAAAGACTACACAATGTACGCTGCACTCATGCTAAAAGCTGGCGACGTTGACGGTTTAGTTTCAGGTGCTTGCCACTCAACGGCAAACACACTTCGCCCAGGTCTTCAAGTAATCAAAACAGCACCTGGCATCAACACTGTATCAAGCAGTTTCGTTATGGTTGCTCCAAATGGCGAAAACAAATATAACCCAGATGGCGTTGCAGTATTTGCAGACTGCGCTATCAACATTGAACCAGATGCTCAACAAATTGCTGACATTGCAATTTCTTCTGCTCAAACAGCAAAAGACATCGCTGGTATCGAACCAAGAGTTGCTATGCTTTCTTTCTCAACAAAGGGTTCTGGCAACGACGACAAGTTCTTCAAGAGCGTTCCAAAAATGCAAGAAGCAACAGCACTTGCAAAAGCTGCTGCTCCAGATCTTAAACTCGATGGCGAATTCCAATTCGATGCTGCAGTTGCTCCAGAAGTTGGCAAGTTAAAAGCACCAGACTCAACAGTTGCAGGCAATGCTAACGTATTTATTTTCCCAAATATCAATGCAGGCAATATCGGTTATAAAATTGCACAAAGATTTGGTGGATACATGGCTCTCGGCCCAATTTGTCAAGGCTTTGCAAAACCTATTAACGACTTATCTCGTGGTTGTAGCGTTGAAGATATTATCGCAGTTGTTGCTATAACTGC
>JAZKZI010000033.1:0-6374 GCA_045612585.1 Christensenellaceae bacterium
TTACATTGTCTTCCTAAGACCGCTTGGCCTCCGACTTAGTTTAGCCATATTACCACCGATAGTTGGTGATTGCTCTACTATATCAACTTCAAAACCTGCATCAGCAATATCAAGTGCAGATTGAATACCTGCAATACCACCACCGATAACAAGTGCCCTTTTTGTGACAGGGCTTTCACCTGATGTAAGTGGAGCATTAAGCCTTAATTTTGCTATTGCTGTTCTTCCTAAGATGACTGCTTTTTCTGTTGCTTCATCTATATCTTTATGTATCCAAGAACATTGTTCCCTTATGTTAGCGATTTCTACCATATAAGGGTTTATTCCTGCTGATTCACAAGTTTTTCTGAAAGTTGCTTCGTGCATTCTTGGAGAACACGAACATACTACTACACCTGTGAGATTATGTTCTTTAATTGCATTTCTAATAAGTGCTTGACCGTTTTCAGAACACATATATTGATAATTTTCAGAAATTACTACATTTGGTTCTGCTCTAAGTATTTCAGCAACTTTTACGACATCTACTGTCGCTGCGATGTTGGTACCACACCAACATACAAATACGCCTATTCTTTGCATATTTCACTTCCTATAATATTATTTGTTAAATTTTCTAAACATACTAACCAAGAGTTGTTGTGGGATTTTTTCATCCACGATTGCAGGAATTTCTTCTGCTTGTACACGATTTTCGCCTTGCATTCTAATAACTTCTTGCCTAACCGCTTCAATTATTGCCGCTGGCGCAACACTTCTTGGGCATCTTTCTACACAGGCAAAACAAGTAAGACAAGTAAATAATGATTTACTATTTAACAACTTGTCAATTTCGCCTTTTTCAATATAACTTACAAATTGATGTGGCTTAATATCCATTTCGTTGTATACTGGACATCTTCCTGAACACTTACCGCATTTCATACATCTTTTGGATTCAGTGCCACTTCTCTCTTTAATGAGTTTTACTTGTTCCTTTTTATCCATAAATTACTCCTTTACCCCCAATGCTTCCGCTAAAAGTTCAGTAAAATATTTAACAGGAATTTCGTTTTTGCCGTTTTCTGTTAAGTTGTACATACATAAAGGACAAGCAGTCACAAGCATTTCAGCGCCTTCATCTTTAGCAGAATCGATAATTGCTTTACATTTGCTTTCTGCGATATCCTTTCTTGTAGTAGAAACATAAGCGCCACAGCACTCATTTCTAAAAGAATATACAACAGGTGTTGCACCGATTGCCTTAATAAATTCTTCAATGATTGAAGGATTTTCAGGATTATCAAATGCTAAAACACCACTTGGGCGAAGAAGTAAACAACCATAATAAGCGCCAATTTTTACGCCCTTTAATGGATTTACTACTTTTTCTTTAATTTTATCAAACCCTACGTAGTTTTTCAAAACTTCTAAATAGTGAATAACTTCCGCTTCGCCTAAATAAGGAGTTTCTAAATCTAAATAATTGTTTGCTTTTAAACGCATATTTTCATCATTTTTCATATCTTCGTTTACACGTTTTAAAACATTGTGACAAGCCGAACATAAAGTTAAAACCTTACCATCGTCTTCTCTTGATAATGCAAGTGTTCTTACTGCTGAAAGTTTTGTTGCAACTTCATCTTTTGCAACAGGATATACAGCACCACAACATTGCCATTCTTTAATCTCTTCAAAATCTACACCAAGTGCTTCAAGAGATTTCCTACCAAATTTGTCCAAATCTTTCGCTTTGGTTTTAAGGGTACACCCTGGATAATAACTAAATTTCATAATCTACCTATTAAATCATTTGCTCTGGATGGAATACTTTGTCGAATTCTTCTTCACTTAAAAATCCAAGTTCCACACATGCTTGTTTTAAACTTATATTTTCTTTATGAGCCTTTTTTGCTGTTTTCGCTGCATTTTCATAACCGATATATGGGTTAAGTGCAGTCACAAGCATTAAAGAGTTATAAAGATTGTGTTCCATTTTTTCTTTGTTTGCTTTTATTCCCGAAACGCAGTTATCGTTAAATGATTTTAAACCGTCTGCAAGAAGTCTTACTGATTGTAAGAAATTGTAAATAATTACAGGCATAAATACATTTAATTCAAAGTTGCCTTGTGAAGCGCCCATACCAACTGCCACATCATTTGCCATTACTTGAACGGCAACCATTGTCATTGATTCGCATTGTGTTGGGTTAACTTTACCTGGCATTATTGATGAGCCTGGTTCGTTTTCTGGAATAAATATTTCACCAAGACCACAACGAGGGCCTGATGCAAGCCATCTTACGTCGTTTGCAATCTTCATCATATTTGCCGCTAACGCTTTTAAACCACCGTGAGCAAATACGAGTTGGTCTTTTGAAGTTAATGAGTGGAATTTGTTAGGTGCAGTCACAAAGTTTTTACCAGTGATTTTGCTAACCTCTTCCGCAACAGCTTCGGCAAAGCCTTTTGGTGCATTTAAACCTGTACCAACAGCAGTTCCGCCAAGAGCGAGTTCGTAAAGACCGCTAAGTGATGCTTTAATCATTTCTTTTGCGTTTTCTACCATTGTACGCCAACCGCTAATTTCCTGAGCAAAACTAATAGGAACAGCATCTTGTAAGTGAGTTCTACCACTTTTTACCATACCTTGATTTTCACTTTCTAAGCGTTTGAAAGTTTCAATGATAGTGTCCATTGCAGGGAACAACTTGTCTTCAATAGCAAGCACTGCTGCAATGTGCATAGCAGTAGGGAAAGTATCATTACTTGATTGACTTTTATTAATGTCATCATTAGGGTGAAGAAGTTTTTTACCTGCTAACTCATTTCCCCTACCAGCAATTACTTCGTTAGCGTTCATATTTGATTGAGTACCTGAACCAGTTTGCCATACAACAAGTGGGAAGTGCTCATTTAACTGACCTGAAATAACTTCATCACAAGCCTTTGTAATAACTTCTAATTTTTCTTCTGAAATTTTGCCTAAACGGAAATTTGCAATAGCCGCAGCTTTTTTCAAAATACCAAAAGCGTGGGTTATTTCACGAGGCATTATTTCACCGCCGATTTTAAAGTTTTGTAAACTCCTTTGAGTTTGAGCCGCCCAATACTTATCAGCAGGAACTTTCATTTCGCCCATCGTGTCTTTTTCAATACGATATTCCATATTAGCATCTCCTTTATGTTTTAATATCTTATTTGCAGTTTACTTGGTTAATAACATCTTTCATAGCATTTGCACTTGCTACTAAAAGTTTTTGTTCTTCTTCTGTTAAAGTTGGAGTTAATGTAGTCACAATACCATCTTTACCAATGATTGTTGGAATACTAATACATACATCTTCAATGCCGTATTCGCCTTTCATTAATACTGAAACGCACATAACGCTATCTAAACCTAAATAAATGCTTTTACAAATATAAGCAACCGCAGCAGCAACGCCGTTAAATGTAGCACCCTTTTTAGAAATTATGATACCGCCTGATTTTCTAATGTATTCAGCAACATCTTCTTTATCGTAAGCAACGATTGAATCGTTAGCATCAGTCATAACAGCTTTGTATTCATCAATAGGAATACCAGCAATTCTTGCCATTGACCAACCAACAAATGATGTATCACCGTGTTCGCCTAATACGTTTGCTTCGATTTGAAGTGGAGATACTTTGTAGATTTCAGAAAGCCTTGTTCTTAATCTTGCTGTATCTAAACTTGTACCAGAACCGATAATGCGGTTTGTTGGAATATTTGTAATCTTGTGGAACGTATAAGTAAGTACGTCAACAGGGTTAGCAACGATAATATATAATGCATTAGGACAAACTGCTGTAATTTGTGGAGCAATACTTTTTATAATGTTTACATTTGTTTGCGCTAAGTCAATACGAGTTTGACCTGGCTTTCTTGCAATACCTGATGTAATAATAACGATATCAGAATCCTTTGCATCTTCATATTCGCCAGCCCTAACGATAGCTGGTGATAAAAATGGAGTTGCTTGGTAAATATCCATTGCTTCGCCAAATGCCTTGTCTTTATTAACATCAATAAATACTACTTCTGAAGCAATTGATTCTGCTACAAGTAAATAACCTATTGATGAGCCTACTGCACCTGCACCGATTATTGTAATTTTTTTGTTCATAGTTTTATTCTCCTTTACTACTTACATTATTCAATCTTATTTATTCTATTTTGATATGCTTGTTAAAAATTTAACAATCTTCTCAAAAAAATTATTCGGCCATTGGGCCATTTGCTATATGATTATATCATATTTTTTTAGATAAGAAAAGCGATTTTATATAATTTTGTATTATTTTGTTATAAAAAATATTTTTATTTACGATATAATTGCTAAAATTTGCCTTTGTAATAAAAAACTTGATTTGTTTTAGTTAAAAACAATGCGTTAGCAGGTGCTACCACTAACGCATTTAATTTTATTCTTTTATAATTGCTTTTATTCTTCTAACACCTGATGAACTTGCTTCTTCTTTGATAATTTTAAATTCTTTAAGTTCGCCAAGGTTATTAGCGTGTGGGCCACCACAAATTTCTTTACTGAAAGAACCCATTGTGTAAACTTTAACCCTATCGCCATACTTACTGCTAAACACACCGATAGCGCCTTGATTTTTTGCTTCTTCAACCGTCATTTCTTCCATAACAACAGGGGCGTTTGACTTGATTGCATTGTTTACCCAGTCTTCTACGCCCTTTATTTCTTCTGGGGTGAGTTTTCTTGGGAAGTTGAAGTCAAACCTTAACCTTTCAACAGTTATATTTGAACCTTTTTGATTGATATTATCATCATTTAAAACGGCTTTTAACGCTGCATTTAACAAGTGAGTTGCAGTATGCAATCTTTGTGTTGTTTCGTTTTGTTCAGCAAGTCCGCCTTTGAATTTTTGTTCAGAGCCGGCTTGTGATTTTTCCCTATGCGCCTTGAAAGCATCTTCGTAGCCTTGTCTGTCAACTGTAAAACCCTTTTCGCTTGCAAGTTCGGTTGTAATTTCTATTGGAAAACCAAAGGTATCAAAAAGCCTAAATGCTGTTTTACCTGGGAAAATATCCCCCTTAATATAAGTGATAACTTTATTAAATTCTTTTAAACCTTCGCTTAAAGTTTTAGAGAATTTTTCTTCTTCTTTGTTAAGTTCATCAACTATTTTATTTTTGTTTTCAACAAGTTCGCTATAAACATCTTTATACTTTTCAACAAATGTTAAAGCAATTAAAGATAAACTGCCTTGTTCTAAACCGATTTGTCTGCCATACCTAACTGCCCTTCTTATAAGCCTTCTTAAAACATAGCCTTGGTCTACATTTGATGGAGTTATTCCCTTTTGGTCGCCAAGCATAAATGTCGCTGTTCTTGTATGGTCTAAGATAATTCTAAACGCCTTTGTTGTATCAGGGTTGTCATCATACTTTTTGCCGGTTAATTCTTCGATTTTTAGTTTTGCGCCAGCAAAAACATCAGTATCGTAAACGGTAGGAACACCATTTAAAATAGAAAGTGTTCTTTCTAAGCCCATACCGGTATCAACGTTTTTTTGTTTTAATTTTTCGTAAGTGCCATCAGCCTTGCGCTCAAATTGCATAAACACGTCGTTCCAAATTTCTAAGTATTTACCGCAATCACACGCTGGCGAACATTCAGGACAGCATTTTGGAGTACCCCTATCGATAAACATTTCAGTATCAGGGCCACAAGGACCAACATTTCCCGCTATCCACCAGTTGTTCTTTTTTGGAAGATAGAAAATTTTATCTTTTGGAATACCTGCTTGTTCCCAGTACGATGCGCTTTCTTCATCACGTGGAGCATCTTCATCACCTTCAAAAACAGTCACCGCTAAGTTTTCAACAGGAATACCAAGGTATTCTTCACTTGTTAAAAACTCAAAACTCCAAGGTATCATTTCCTTTTTGAAATAATCGCCAAGTGACCAGTTTCCAAGCATTTCAAAAAAGGTGCAGTGTGATGGGTCGCCTACATCTTCAATATCGCCCGTTCTAACGCACTTTTGAACGTCTGTAAGCCTTGTTCCTTCTGGGTGCTTTTCGCCTAAAAGATATGGCACAAGTGGGTGCATTCCCGCAGTAGTAAAAAGTACTGATGGGTCGTTTTCAGGAATTAAACTTGCAGATGCTATAATTTTATGTCCTTTACTTTCAAAGAATTTTAAATACAATTGTCTTAAACTATCTGATGTGAGTTTTTTCATAATATCTCCTATGATTTATAATATAAGAAGTAGCAAACTTGCTTGCAAGGGTTTGAAACTTCGCTGTTTTTCAAGCTTGAAGTATAAAAACTTAGTTTTTATGGCAAAATTTTTAATTTTGCAAAGATTTTGCGTTAGCAAAAGATTTAACTTCTTAT
>JAZKZI010000034.1:0-2509 GCA_045612585.1 Christensenellaceae bacterium
AAAACAGGTGCATTTATTTTAGCGTTTGTTTTAATTCCATTTACATTCCTCATATTTATGAAAAACTTACCAGTTGTTGTAAGTGTTATTCTTTTAGCACTCGGCACTACTGCAATGCACACCTTTAACTATATGATTATTACTTTAGTTCCAATGCAATTTGCAAAATATGGCAAAACTGCAACTGTTACAGGCGTTATGAACGCTACTGCTTACATAGGCTGTGCTGCGGCAACTTATGGTTTCGGTATAATTTCAGACAACATAGGCTGGAACGGCACTGTTATTGTGTGGATTGTAATAGATATAATTGCATTACTCTTTACAACACTCAACATTAAAAAATGGAACAGGTTTAAAAATAATGAATGTTTATGATTTTGACAACACAATTTACGATGGCGAAAGTGCCTTTCATTTATTCAAATTCTTTTTAAAGAAAGACAAAGGGCTTATAACCTTTTTGCCTGCAGTAGTAACTGCTTTTACAAAATATAAATTAGGCAAATTAACTGTGGAAGAAGCTATAAATAAATACGCCCAGAGAGCACTCGATTATTATATTAAAAACCCTCACTACAAAAATTGCATACCTGAATTTTGGGATAAACACGAAAAGAACATAAAACCATTTTATGAAAAAGTAAGAAGAGATGACGATTTAATTCTTTCTTGCTCACCAGAAATTTCTTTAAGTGAAATTTGCAAAAGATTAGGTGTTAAAAATTACATTGGCACTTCTATTAATGAAGAAAAAGGCAAAATTGAAAGACTTTGTCTTCGTGAAAATAAAGTAAAGGCTTTTTTTGAAGCATACCCTAACGCAGAAATTGACGACCTTTACACCGACTCTTTTAACGACAAACCACTTATGGATATAAGTAAAAACGTTTATTTTGTAAAAGGCAACAAAATAAAAAAGATAAAATAACAAGTCTAAACTACCTTTTTCGGTAATATATATTACTGAAAGGGGATTTTTTTATGATAACAGAAGAAAAAAAGACAAGTTTACTTCCACACAATTGCATTTTAGAAGATAGGCGCACACTTTCAGTTTCAGGTGTTAATGACGTTGACAGTTTTGACGAACAGACAATTGTTGCACTTACTGATTTAGGTGAACTCACAATTCGCGGTGAAAAATTACATATAACACGCCTTTCTTTAGAAATAGGTGAATTACAAGTTGAAGGCAATATTGCTGCACTCAGTTACACAGATATTGCTCCTAAAAACGTTAGCTTTTGGGGAAAGGTCTTTAGGTAATGTATTCCTTCGAACAAAGTGAGCAATTAAATTTATTTTTGCTCTCTCTGGGTGCTGGGTTTATTTTAGGCATTGTTTACGATATTTTAAGAGCAATTCGTCTTACTATTTCAAAAGGCAAATTTATTATTTTTGTTTTTGATATTATTTACTTTTTAATTTTCTCTTTAGCTACGTTTTTATTCTTTTTGGCTGTCAACAAGGGTGAGTTTCGTTCTTATATGATTTTTGGCGAAATTCTAGGATTTATTTTTTATTATATCTCTTTTGGAATAGCCGCAAAAAGTTTTACAGATGTTTTTGTAACAGCAATTCACAAAACTTTTTCTTTTCTATTTAAAATTATTATTGCACCTTTCAAAGCTATTTTCAGAGTTTTTTGTAAAATAAAAAGTAAAATTCCTCAAAATTTTAAAAAACTTAGCAAAAAATACGAGAAAAATCGAAAAAAACACTTGCCAAAACTTAGGTTGTTTGTGTATAATTTATTAGGTATATTTGAAAAGCAACGGAATGTCAAAAAGAAGGAAGGTTATAACGATGAAGAATAAACGAGTTAATAAAAAACGCAGACAAATAAGCATTGTTATGGCTGTACTTTTCGGAGCAGCAATAGTTTATTTTGCAGTTTCATTTTTTAACACAAACAAAAAAATAAATGAAAAAAAGCAAGAACTCAGTGAACTCCAAACTCAATATGAAGAACAAGTAAAACAAAACGAAGCTCTTCAAAACACTATTGACGAAAATGACGAAGCAGCCATTGCTGAAAAATATGCACGAGAAAATGGGTATGTCAAAACAGACGAAAGAGTTTATATTGACATTACACCAGGCGCTTAATTTATAATTTATTAAAAACGAGGTAAGTCTTTCATGGCAGTAGAAATCGGCGAAATCTTAGACGGTAAAGTTACCGGCATTACAAACTTCGGAGCATTTGTTGAACTCCCTGACAAATCAACAGGTATGGTACATATTTCTGAAGTTTCAAACACTTATATTAAAGATATTCACGAAAAATTATCTGAAAATCAAGAAGTTAAAGTTAAGGTAATTGATATTAATGAAAAGGGCAAAATTGCTCTTTCAATTAAAAAAGCTCTTCCACAAGAAGAAGCACCTGCACCTAAAAAGACTTATGATAAACCAAAGAAAAGTCAACCACCTGTTTGGAACGGCACTCCTAAAAACGAACCAGAAAATATGTCTTTTGAAGATATGTTAGCACGTTTTAAAA
>JAZKZI010000035.1:0-11506 GCA_045612585.1 Christensenellaceae bacterium
ATGACGTTTGTAATATGCAATACACTTCTGGAACAACAGGTTTTCCAAAAGGCGTAATGCTTACCCATAGAAACATTGTAAACAATGGTAAAATCATAGGCGATAGAATGGATTTATCAACAGCCGAAAGAATGATGATACAAGTTCCAATGTTCCACTGCTTTGGTATGGTTCTATCAATGACAAGTATGATGACTCACGGTGGCACGCTTTGTCCAATGCCATATTTTTCACCAAAATCATCGCTTGCTTGCATTAATGATGAAAAAATAACTTGTTTTAACGGCGTTCCAACAATGTTTATTGCAATGTTTAACCACTCTGATTTTGCCAAAACAGACTTTTCACATATAAGAACAGGTATTATGGCAGGTGCTAACTGTCCACCAGAACTTATGAGAAGGGCAGCAAAAGAAATGAATATGACCGAAATAATCAGTGTTTATGGTCAAACTGAAGCATCTCCTGGTTGTACAATGGGCGAAGTTAATGAAGACATAGACCACAGGGTTGAAACTGTTGGAAGTGCTTTCCCAGGTGTTGAGTGTAAGATTATAAATCCAGAAACAGGCGAAGAACTCCCTGATGGAGAAAATGGTGAATTTGTAGCTCGTGGTTATAATATTATGAAGGGTTATTATAAAATGCCAAAAGCAACCGAGCAAACCATTGATGCTGAAGGTTGGCTACATAGTGGCGATATATGTTGTAGAACACCTGATGGATATTATAAAGTGACCGGCAGACTTAAAGATATGATTATTCGTGGTGGCGAAAATCTTTATCCAAGAGAAATTGAAGAATTCTATTTAACTAACGATAAGGTTAAAGACGTTCAAGTAGTAGGCGTTCCAGACCAAAGATATGGTGAAGAAGCGTGTGCTTATATTATCCTTAAAAAAGGTCAAACGGCAACCGAAGACGATATGCGAGAATACGGAAATTCAAACATGGCAAAACATAAAGTTCCAAGATATTTTATTTTTGTAGAAGAATTCCCAATGAACGCAGCAGGCAAAATATTAAAGTATAAAATGCGTGAAGACGCAATAGATAAATTAAAAATCAATAAATAATGCAAAGAGGTGACATTATGCAAGAAATAAAAATCGTAAAAGCAAAAACATTAAAAGAAAAACCAGATTCTACAAATCTCGGTTTTGGTAAGTATTTTACTGACCACATGTTTGTGATGGAATACACAGAAGGCAAGGGTTGGGAAAATGCAAGAATAGTTCCTTTTGATTATATTCCTATTCATCCAGCATCTACAGTATTGCATTATGGTGCAGAAATTTTTGAAGGTATGAAGGCTTATAAAACAAAAGATGGCTTCCAAATGTTTAGACCACTTGAAAACATTAGAAGAATGAACGATTCTGCTGAAAGATTATGCCTTCCTGCACTTCCAGAAGAATTTACATTAAAGGCATTAAAAGAACTTATCAGTTTAGATTATGCTTGGATTCCTGAAAAAGAAGGAACGTCATTATATATCCGTCCATTTATGTTCGGTAATGATGAATCTTTAGGTGTTCACGCAGTTCATAGAGCAACTTTCGTTGTTATTCTTTCACCTGTAGGCAACTACTATGCAGAAGGTCTTAACCCTGTTAAAATCAGCATTGAAAGCGAAGACGTTAGAGCAGTTCGTGGTGGCACAGGTTATGCAAAATGTGGTGGCAACTACGCTGCAAGTATGAGAGCAGGTAAAAGAGCTGCTGCTAAAGGGTTCTCTCAAGTTCTTTGGCTTGATGGTGTAGAAAGAAAATACATCGAAGAAGTTGGTGCAATGAACGTTATGTTCAAAATCAATGGCGAAATTATTACACCAATGCTAACAGGCTCAGTTCTCCCTGGTATTACAAGAAAATCTTGTATCGAAATTTTAAGAGAATGGGGATACAAAGTGACAGAAAGATTAATTTCTGTTGATGAACTTATCGGTGCTGCTAAAGATGGAACTTTAGAAGAAGCATGGGGAACAGGTACTGCTGCCGTTATTTCACCAATCGGACACCTTGTTTACCAAGATGTTGACCATATCGTTGCAGACAACAAGATTGGCGAACTTGCTCAAAGACTTTACAACGAACTAACAGGTATTCAATGGGGTAGAGTTGAAGACAAGCGTGGTTGGTGCGTTAAGGTTGAAATGTAATGTTTGATAAAAGAATTACATTATTTATGGGGCATTATGGCAGTGGTAAGACCTTTATTTCGGTAAATTACGCTGTTGCCCTAGCTAGAATGGGTAAAAACGTAAGCATTTATGACTTAGATATCGTAAACCCATATTTTAGAACGATAGACGCAAAAAAAATGCTTGAAAAAGAAAAGGTTGAACTTGTTGTTTCACCTTATGCTCAAACAAACGTTGATTTACCTGCAATGAACGCAAAAGCATATCAAATGCTTGACGATAAATCTCGCTATGCCGTTGCCGACATCGGTGGCGACGATAGGGGTGCGTTAGCACTTGGTAGGTTTTATGAGCGTATTCAAGAAGAAAATAATTATGATTCGCTTTTCGTTATCAATAAATATCGTCCAGAAACAAGAGATTTAGAGGGCGCTATTGAAATAATGAACGAAATTGAGTATGCTAGCAAAATTAAGTTTACAGGCATTGTAAGTAATTCTAATTTGGGCAAAGAAACAACAGTAGAAACCATTTTAAGTGGTGTTGAGTTTGCAAAAGAACTAGCAAGCAAGATAAATTTACCACTCAAATTTACAGGGGTGATAAAGAGCCTTGCTAGTGATGAAAGAATAAAGAAAATTAAAGAAATTTTACCAATTGATCCTATAAAATACGGAGATTGGATATAAAAGGAGAAACTATGGCAAAAGTAAGTTTTGATGAAGAGCGTTGCAAAGGCTGTGGACTATGCGAAATTGCTTGTCCTAAGCAAATAATTGCTCTTGCAAAAGAAAAAATTAACGCAAAAGGTTATCACCCAGCACAAATAATAGACCAAGACAAATGTATTGCTTGCGCTTTCTGTGCAACAATGTGTCCTGACACTGTTATTAGGGTTGAGAAGTAAGGTAGGTGCAATATGGCAGAAAAAGTTTTAATGAAAGGTAATGAAGCATTAGCAGAAGCAGCGATAATGGCTGGCTGTAAATATTATTTTGGTTATCCAATTACACCACAAACAGAAGTTGCTGCATATATGAGTAAGCGTATGCCAAAAATTGGTGGCACGTTCTTGCAAGCAGAATCAGAAATCGCTGCAATTAACATGGTTATCGGTGTTGCTGCTTGTGGTAAAAGAGTTATGACAAGTAGTTCAAGCCCAGGAATTTCACTTAAGAGCGAAGGTATTTCATACCTTGCTGGTTGTGACCTTCCAGCGCTTATCGTTAACGTTCAACGTGGTGGTCCAGGTCTTGGTGGTATTCAACCATCACAATCAGACTATTTCCAAGCATTAAAGGGTGGTGGACACGGCGATTATAAACTTATCGTTTTAGCACCTGCGTCAATTCAAGAAATGGTTGATTTAACGTTTAAGGGATTTGATCTTGCAGATAAATACAGAATGCAAGCAATGATTTTAGCTGACGGAACAATGGGTCAAATGATGGAACCAGTTAGCCTAGAACTTGGCGAAGTTAAAGAATATGACAAGCCTTGGGCAACAACAGGTACAGGCACACATGAAGGCAGAAACGTTGTTAACTCATTATCACTCAGCCCTGCTCAACTTGAAGAATGGAACAAAACTAGATACGAAAGATACAAAATCGTTGAGCGTGATGAAGTTATGTATGAAGAATTCATGATGGATGACGCTGACATATGCGTTGTTGCATTTGGTATTGCTGCCCGTGTTTCTAAAAACGCAATTTTAGCAGCAAGAGCAAAAGGCATTAAGGTTGGTATGATAAGACCTATAACACTTTGGCCTTTCCCAAAAGATGCATTAAAGAAGGCTGCTGGCAAAGTTAAGTCTTTCCTTTCTGTTGAACTTAACATGGGACAAATGGTTGACGATGTTAAACTTGCAATCGATTGTCAAAAACCAGTATATTTCTATGGCAGAACAGGTGGCGTTATTATGACACCAGACGAAGTTTTAAATAAACTTGAAGAAATCGAAAAAGGAGAAGCAAAGCAATGGTAGTATTTGAAAAAACCAAAGGTTTAACAGATAATCAACTTCATTATTGCCCAGGTTGCACACACGGTATTATTCATCGTTTGGTTGCTGAAGCATTAGAAGAACTTGGACTTACAAATAGAACGGTAGGTGTAGCGTCAGTAGGTTGCTCAGTTTTCTCATACAATTATTTTAATTGCGATATGATTCAAGCAGCACACGGCAGAGCTCCAGCAGTTGCAACGGGTGCAAAAAGAGCAAACCCAAACAATATAGTATTTACATATCAAGGCGATGGTGACCTTGCTGCTATCGGTACAGCAGAAACTGTTCACTCTGCAGCAAGAAACGAAAATATTACAATTATTTTCGTAAACAACGCAATTTATGGTATGACAGGTGGCCAAATGGCACCAACAACACTTCCAAATCAAGTGACACAAACATCTCCTTATGGTAGAGACGTTACTGTTGTTGGATATCCTGTTAAAGTATGCGAAATGCTTTCACAAGTAGAAGGCGCTTCATATCTTGAAAGGGTTGCTGTAAACAACGTTAAAAATATTAAAAATGCTAAAAAAGCAATTTTACACGCATTTAAGAACCAAATGGAAGGAAAAGGATTTTCTTTAATAGAAGTTTTGTCAACTTGCCCAACAAACTGGGGTTTATCACCAAAAGATTCATTAAAGTGGCTTGAAGATAACATGCAAACAAATTATCCTCTCGGCGTGTTTAAAGATAAATACAAGGAGGAAAAATAAATGGCTACAACAAAGATTTTAATTGCAGGCTTTGGTGGACAAGGTATTCTTTTCTCAGGTAAAGCACTCGCATATACAGGCTTAAAAGTAGGCATGGAAGTTAGTTGGCTTCCATCATACGGCCCAGAAATGCGTGGTGGTACTGCTAACTGTAGTGTCACACTTAGTGATACACCTATTGGTTCACCTATCGTAGATAAACCAGACCTTTTAATTGCGATGAACCTTCCTTCATTAGAAAAATATCTATATGAAACAGAAGTTGGTGGCAATATTGTTTATGATAGCTCTTTGATTAGCAAAGAAGTGTCAAGAGAAGATGTTAAAATTTCTAAAATTCCAGCAACTAAACTTGCAAACGATAATGGTCTTTCAGGTCTTGCAAACATTATTATTTTAGGCAAAGCATTAAAAGAAACTAACGTTTTAACGTTAGAACAAATTAAGACATGCCTAGCTCAAATGGTTCCTGCAAAGAAGGCTGAACTTTTAGAAAAGAACCTTAAAGCAATAGAAATTGGTTATAATTTTTAATATTTAATAAAATTAAGTTAGTTAAAATGCCCTATATTTACGTATATAGGGCATTTTTATGTAAAAAATTAAAAAGTGACATTTATTTATCCAACTTGCATATATTGAATTAGAAAACAAAAAGGAGGAGAATATGTCGTTTTTCTGTAATTTTCAATCTGACAAGTGTCCAGGACAAATAAATGGTAATCCGTTAAACGGCTTGTGTGAAAAAGTATGCTTGCAAGTAAAAAAGGTGTTTGATGCATGTATGCAACAAAGCCAATTGACAAATATAGTTTTAAACATAACAAATTTAACGCCAGCAAATCCTACATATCCATTAACGTTTATAAGTGCCAAAAGCACGGTTTCGCAAGGGGTGATTAGTAATTTGCTTATCGAACCACTTAGCGAAAGACCAAATTGTGCAAGGGTAAAGACAGATATTATAATTCCTGTTTCTGTGGCATATACTGACGCGAATAACGTTGAAGGTGTTGCTTCGGCAACCATTTCTATACCTAAAGACGTTATTCTTAATATTCCATCAGCATCTATTATGCCATATAACGTTGAGGCAGTAGTTTCATTAGTATCTACACAAGGCACTTATACTGATTTTAATCAATTTATTATAGATGCTTGTGTTTCTATTATAATTAAAATTGTAATGGAAGTTGAGCTTCTTGTTCCATCTTATGGATATGCCGCAATTCCACCTTGTCAAGAATATACGCAAGAGGTCTGCGCAGGATTTTTTGAACTTCCTATGTATCCTGAATAATTTATTTAGTTTTGCATTTTTAAGCGTGGGAAATCCCACGCTTATTTGCATTTAAATGAATATTCATTTAATACGCTTGCAATATAAAAGCAATTGTGCTATTATAAGCATATGAAAATTTTTGCAATTAGTGATTTACATTTATCCATTTCTACCAACAAACCCATGGATGTTTTTGGTGGAAATTGGGTTAATTATATGGATAAAATTTATGAAGACTGGAAAAATAAGGTCGGCGATGAAGATTTGGTTTTAATTGGTGGCGACATCAGTTGGGCAATGACCATTGAAGATGCTAAACAGGATATTGAGTCCTTAACTTCATTAAAAGGAAAAAAGATTTTGATAAAAGGCAATCATGACTATTGGTGGAGTGGAATCGGCAAGGTTAGAGATATGCTTCCACAAAATTTTTATGCACTCCAAAACGACAGTATAAGGTTTGATGGCGTTGTGATTTGTGGCTCTAGGTGTTGGAGCGTTCCAGGTTCTCCCGATTTTAACGAACAGGATAGAAAGATTTATAATAGGGAAATTGAAAGGCTAAAACTTTCACTTAAAGATGCATATAAATTAAAACAAGAAGGGGATAAGCTAATTGCATTAATACATTTTCCACCATTTAATGTTCATAGAGAGGATAGTGCTTTTACTGAAATTTTTAGTGAATATGGCGTTGATAGTGTAATTTATGGACATTTACATGGCAAAAACGTTCGAGCAGATAGGTTGGTTATAAAAAATGGGGTTAAATATTATTTAACGTCTTGTGACCAAGTGGAAAATAAATTAACGGAGATAGAGTTATGACAAAAGAAAATCAAACGCATGCTTTTGGTCAAAAGGCTAAAAAATATTTTAAGGAATTGCCAAAACGTTATTTTATAACTGCTTTTTCAGGCATGGCACAAGGTCTTTTTGTCACGCTAATTGCGGGCACAATTTTAGCAACTATTGCTACTGAAATTATTCAAACTACCAATTATATTGGTCAAACATTATTGTATATTGCTAACATTGCAAAATCACTTATGGGTGCAGGTATTGGTGTTGGTATTGCTTATGCTCTTGGCAAAAATAAACTTTTGATATTTTCCGCTGCAGTTGCTGGCATGATTGGTGCTTTTGCAGATAAATTACTTTTTGGCTCGTTTATGGCTGAAATGTTCCCAACTATTACTAGTCCTTTTGTGCAACTAAAGATTGGCACGCCTGGTAATCCAATAGGTGCTTACGTTCTTGCTATGCTTACTATTGAAATAGTTGAGTTATATGCAGGAAAAACTAAGTTAGACATAATATTGATTCCTATAGGAACTTTACTTTTATCATTTGTTGGTATATTTATTGCAGCGCCATTTATTTGGCTCATAAATCAACTTGGTGATTTGATTGCTGTTGCAACTAATTTTGCGCCTGTTCCTATGGGTATATTTATCGCTGTTGTTATGGGTATTTTATTAACAATGCCAACATCTTCAGCTGCTATTTGGGTTGCTGTATCTAGTTCGGTATCTGCCGGCAACGAACAAGCAATTCTTATTGCAGGTGGTGCGGCAACTGTAGGTTGTGCTTGTCATATGGTGGGTTTTGCTGTTGCTAGTTTTCGTGAAAATGGTTGGGGTGGCTTAATCGCTCAAGGATTAGGAACAAGCATGCTTCAAATCCCAAACATAATGGTTAAACCTGTAATTATGCTTCCTATGATAATCAGCAGTGCAATACTTGGTGCTTTTGCTCCTATTTTTGGGCTAATGTGTAGTTCTTCTGGTGGTGGTATGGGCACGAGTGGATTAGTTGGTGTTATAGACTTGTTTGCAAACACTTCTGGAACGTTAGGGATTATTGGGATAATTTTGTTAATGTTTGTTCTTCCAGCACTTCTAAACATAATAATTAGCGAATTTATGAGAAAGAAGGGTTGGATTAAATTTGGTGACATGAAATTGCCAAACTAACTACATAAACTAAATAAAGTAAAAACGAAAAGATAGAAAGACGGACATTCCGTCTTTTTTCTTTTTGTGTTAAATAATAAATAAACAGCATAAAATATACAAATAAGGAGATAATTTATGCAAGAACAAAATTTAGGTAGTCAGGAAAAATTAGTGTTAGAATCAAGAAAAAACTTATCGTTTTGTGGCGTGCAAACGGTTGACGGGTTTAACGAGCAATCGCTTAGACTTACTGTAAACAATAGTAAGGTTGTGGTCGTTGGCGAAAATATTAAAATAACAGCATTTAATAAAGCAAATGGGAATTTGACGGCAGAAGGTGAGTTTTATGAGATTAAATATTCACATAAAAAAACACCTATTGTTAAAAGGATATTTAAGTAATGTTTGTTACCTTAAATCAATTTTATATATTTTTGGCATGTGTGACGTTTGGGGCTTTTAGCGGCTTATTTTTTTCATTATTTTCTATATTAAAAGCATTTATTAAAAGTAAAGTATTTGAAATAATTGTTGATATATTTTTAATGTTTAGCTTGAGCATAGCATTTTCAATTTTTTCCTATAAAAACCACTTTCCTAATATAAGAATTTATATGCTGGCAGGGGTGCTTATAGGGCTTAGTATGTATTTAAAAAGTTTTCATAGAATACTTGCAAATTTTGCTAAAAAGTTTTATAATATAATTATACATAAGTTAAATAAGGGCAAGGGAAAGGCAAATGACCGAAACAAAAGCAAAAAGAGTTATAGTGGCCTCAACGGTAGGAGCAGTGTTGCTACTCTTTATTCTAGTGACAATAATGGTTTATCAAATGATTTCCATAGGGGTCAAAAAAAATCGCATAGAATATTTAGAAGGTCAAATAGAAAAATACGAAATATTAACAAAGCAGGGTGAAGAAACTATAGAAGCTCGATCTATGCGTGAATGGATAGAGAGAGAAGCAAGGAAACTCGGCTATAGATATTCTTTTGATGGCGAATAAAATTATGAAGTATGCTGTTATAGATATTGGGTCTAACTCAGTTAGACTTATGATGAGCAATGGCCAACTTACTGAATATAAACAGGTTAAAACTACAAGGCTTGCTGAAAATATGGGAACGGATAAGATTTTACAGCTCGGACCTATTGAGCGCACAGTATCTGCCGTTTCTTTTTTTGTACAAAAAGCGAAAAACGAAAATGCCGACCAAATATATATATTTGCTACGGCTGCAGTTAGACAGGCTAAAAACAAGAAAGATATTGTCGATAAAATTAAAAAAGAGACGGGAATTGACGTAGAAATAATAGACGGTTTGTTGGAAGCAAGGCTTGGTGCAAAGGGTGCTTTGCAAGGAATGGATGGTGGAATTATTGACGTTGGTGGTGCAAGCTCAGAAGTTTTAGTTATTAAAAATGGCGAGATTGTTTATTCAAAAAGCGTTAACGTAGGTGCTGTTAGAATTTTTAACGAGTGTGGGCAAGATAAAAACAAGATTATTAAATTTATTAAAAGCGCCGTTAATGAATTTGAGGATATACCGTGTGCTAATTATTATGGTATAGGAGGCACGGCAACAAGTCTTGCATCAATAAGTTTGCAAATGTCCGTATATGATCCAAAACTTGTCCATGGCTACACAATGGCCTTGCAAGAAGTAAAAGAGCTTAGAGATAAGTTGCTAGATATGAGTGTTGAACAAAAAAGGTCGCTTGTTGGACTTCAACCAGATAGGGCAGAAGTTATCGCAGGTGGCGTTGCGATTATTTATGAAATATTAATTAGAGCCAAAGCAAATAATATAGTTATCAGTGAAAGTGATAATCTTGAGGGGTATTTGTTATTAAAAGGGGAATGTAATGAAAAGAACAGTTAACATTATTAATTATTGCATTACAATGGCTATTACTATTGTTGTGCTATTTTGTACTGTATCACTTTGTAGTGAGGTTTATGGTGGCGAATTGTTTGATTCCGTGTTAAGGTTTGCAGTTGGGGCAATTCTCGCAGGAATAATTTGTACTTTTGCTCACGAATTAGGTCATTATTTTGCAGGAAAGAAAAACGGATTTGCTTTTTCCTCAATGCAAGTTTTGTTTTTTAAATGGGAAAAGGTTGGAAAGATAATTCAATTTAATTTATGTATGATTGGCGAGCAAGCTGGTTTTACTGAGATGATTCCAACAAAATTAGAAGATTTAGAAGAATCGTTTAAGAAAATGACGACAGGTGGCATAATAGCATCGTTTGTTCTTATGATTATAGGAATTCCATCATTGTTTTTAACAGAGTATTTGTCGGTGTGGGCATTCTCAATTTGGTCAATGTTTATAACGGTCGGAGCTTATTTCTTTTTTGGAACTTTTCTTCCTGCCTCTGAGGGACATACGCTCAATGACGGTGCTGTTTTGTATCATATAAATCATAACACTGATTCATCTAAAGTAATGATAACTTTGTTAAAAATTCAAGCAGAGTTGTTTAACGGAAAAACCCCATCACAAATTGATGAAAAATTATATTTCGACCTTCCACAACTTCCTGAAGACGACTTGAATTTTGCACTCTTATTAAATGCTAGATATTCTTATTATTTGGATAAAAAAGATTATGATAATGCAAATAAAATGACTGATAGATTATTGTCTCTTGAAGAATATTTGCCAAAATCAATATATGCCGTTTTCTTAGTTGATGCACTTTATAATGCTTGTACGTTTAATTTTGATGAAGAAAAGGCAGACGATATTTTATATGAAGTGGATAAATATATAAACAACGTAAATAATTCTACTAACGTTCGTGCTAAAATAGCTTATTTATTAAACGTGAGACGAGAAAGTGAAGGGGTTGATATCTTTTTCACTAAAGCATATAAAGAAGCTGATAGGTGCCAATTAAAAGGTTTAGGCATAATGGAAAGAGGTCTTTTAGACCAATTAAAGCAACTTAATAATTGATTTTAAGCTTCATATTATTTAAAAAACTAAAAAACGAGCAACAAATTAGTTGCTCGTTTTATTTTTACATAGTGATATTTGGATTATTGAATAATAATTTTTTTAAAAAATCTATTACCCTAAAATTTCCATATCGTAATAACATTTTGGACATATTTTAAAGTTTTTATTTGCACAATCTTCGCAGAATTTTGTTCCACAATTTCTACAACCAAATAAACTTCCGTTTTTAATTTCACTACTACATTTTTCACATTTTTCCATAATTTTTCTCCCTTGTTATACTAAAAATATCGTGTGTAATTTCACAAAATATATTCACAATTTTTAGTTTGATAAAAACACGCCCTTAAAACTATAAATAGTTTTAATAATAGGCAAAATTAAATTTCTTCAGTTTGAACATCTTTGTTTAACTCATCAG
>JAZKZI010000036.1:0-5166 GCA_045612585.1 Christensenellaceae bacterium
TCTTTTTTATAACTTTTAATTATTGTTGAAAAGATTTGATAACTTGGTTTAGGTAAAGTAAAAACTAAAAAATTATTAAAAATATTTGTATTATTTTTTTCAGTGTGATATAATTTTTTTATGAAAAGTTATTTTGAAAAATATTCCATTAAAGTAAGTGATGAAAAAATAGAGTTGTTTGAAAAATTTTACAACCTTTTGTTAGAATATAACAAAAAATTTAACTTAACGGCCATAACCGAGCGTGAAGAAGTTATTATAAAGCACTTTGTTGATAGCCTTTTGGGTGTTGATAACATAACTGGTAATAAGTTGATAGATATAGGGTCTGGGGGTGGATTTCCTGCGATTCCACTTAAGATTTTTAAACCTGACGTTATGTTGACAATGTTAGACTCAACTGGTAAAAAGTGCGAATTTTTAAATACCGTTTGCAAAGAATTAGAGTTCAAAAGTGCAAAAGCCATTTGTGGTAGGGCAGAAGAGCTTGCAAAAGATAATAATTTTAGAGAAAGTTTTGACGTTTGTACAGCTCGTGCAGTTGCAAGGCTTAACACTCTTTTAGAATACTCATTGCCATTTGTAAAAGTTGGTGGATATTTTATTGCTTATAAAGGCGATGCAACAGAAGAAATTACCGAAGCTCAAAATGCAATAAAAATACTTGGTGGAAAAATAGAAAAAGTGCAAGATTTTGAACTAGAAGGTGCAAAAAGGCAGATAATTGTTATAAAAAAGGTGAAAAATACGCCAAAAGAGTACCCTCGTGGGAATGGAAAAGAAAGGAAAAAACCTTTGTGAGTGAATTTATTATTAGGGCAAACGCCGTGTGTGTTTCAGGACACAGAGATATAAAAAATGATATAAACGTTAAAAAGATAAAGGTAATTTTTGAAAACCTTATTATTAACGGAATAGATACTTTTTTAATAGGTATGGCAATCGGTTTTGACACATTATGTTTTCAAATTTTAGAAGAATTTAAAAAGACAAAAAGTATAAAAATTATTGCGTGCATACCTTGTTTAAATCAAGCCGATAAATTTAGTTTTGAGCAGAAAAAAGAATATTATAGACTTCTTAGCGTGGCAGATGAAAAGATAGTTTTAAGCGAAAATTATACGCCTTCTTGTATGCAAAAACGAAATAAATTTATGGTAGACAATAGCTCGGCTGTAATATGCTACTTAAACAGAAATAAAGGTGGAACGTTTAACACCGTTAAATATGCAGAGAAAATTGGAATTCCCGTAATAAACGTAATATGAAAAAAATTAACAAAAAAGTTGATAAGTTTTTCTTATCAACTTTTTATTTTTTTATTAATTTTTATTTTAGTTTATAAAAACTTTTTATAACCTTTTCCATATTTAACGCAACGATTTACTCTTGATAAGGTGGCAGAAGAAATGTCAGTTTTAGAAATAATTTTTTCATAAGTTTCACCTAAAAGAAGTAGTTTTCCTGCAATTACTCTTTGAGTCATTGAGTCGAGCTCTTTTATCGTGCAAAGGTCTGAAAAAAATTCTTCAACGTCTTCTTTTGTTTTAAGTTTAAGTATCACGCTATAAAGCGCAGAATAATCTTGATTTGTTCCCATAAAACCACCTTAAAGCATTAAATTTTCTTAACTTCGCCATCTTTTTCTGTCAAGTTAGATAGAAAATGAACCAATTTTTCTGACTTTGGCTTGTCAAACACTTGTTTTGGCTTTCCTTCTTCTTCAACAACTCCATCATAAAGGAAAATAATTTTGTCGGAAACGTTTTTAGCAAAGCCCATTTCGTGTGTGACTATAATCATTGTTCTATCTTGGTCTTTAAGAGAGCGTATAACTTTCAAAACTTCGCCAGTTAGTTCTGGGTCTAAAGCCGAAGTTGGCTCGTCAAAGCACAAAACCTTTGGGTTTAGAGCTAAGGCCCTTGCGATAGCAACACGCTGGCATTGCCCACCAGAAAGCTCACAAGGATAAGAATTTATCTTTTCTGAAAGGCCAATTTTTTCAAGTAAGGAAATTGCGTTTTGTTCAATATAAAGCTTTTGTTCTTTTTTATATTCGTTTATCTTTTCTTTTCTTTGTTTGATAGAAAGGGTATTATCTTTTTTAAGTTCTTTTTTATAAGATTTAACCTTATCTTTAAGTAAAAGCATTGGTGCTAAAGTGATATTTTTTAGCACGTTATATTGTGGAAAAAGGTTAAAAGATTGAAAAACTAAACCAAAGTTAAGCCTTTTATTTCTTAAAACTTTTTCTCCATCAGCTTTAGCCGTTTTTGCATCAAATAAAGTTTCTCCATCTAAGGTCATAGTGCCTTCATTTGGTGTTTCCAAAAAATTAAGAGAGCGAAGTAGCGTACTTTTACCACTGCCTGATGGACCGATAATTGATAAAACTTGACCTTTTTCAAGTGAAAAGTCAATGCCTTTTAATACAGAAACATTACCAAAAGACTTTTTAAAACCTTTAATTTCTAAATAAGCCATAGTTTACTCCTTATAAAAAGACATTTTCTTTTCTAAATAACCGAAAAGAAGTGTTAAAATTCCGTTGAAAACAAGATAAAATACTGCAGCATAAACAAGTGGCGTTAAAGTGACAAACTTGTTTACAATAGAATCTGTTATAGCCAAAAGTTCAAACACGCTAAATGATGATGCTAAGGCAGTATCTTTAACGAGTGTTATAGTTTCGTTGCTGACAGGGGCAAGAGTTCTTTTAACTAATTGAAAAAGAACGATATTAGAAAAAATTTGACCCTTCTTTAAACCTAAAACCTTGCCGGCTTCGTATTGACCTTTTGGAATGCCGTCTAAAGCGCCCTTAAAAATAACCGAAAAATAGCAAGCATAGTTAATTACAAATGCAGCACACACTAAAATAAAATAAACGTCTGAAACTTTACAATTAAAAACGTTTGCAATTTCTTTGTTTGAAATTCCAAACAAGGTTTTTGGCAAAATTGTAAACAATAATAATTGTAATAGCAAAGGTGAGCCTCTAATAATCCATACGAAAATCGAACATAAAAAACTTAAAGGTTTAAAACGAGTTCTTAAACCAAAAGTGATAATTAAGCCGAGAGGCAAAGATAAACATAAAGTTATTCCAAATAGTTTTAGGGTTGTTAAAAAACCCAACCCTAATTCTATTAATATTTGTGTAAATTCCATATAAAGAAAATCCTATAAAGATTTATAAATTATTTCAAAACAACGCTTTCGCCAGCAGAACCTTTTTCAACACCGATAACGGCTTTGTTCATATTAACAAGAATTTTACCTGCATCGCTATACATTGATAAGTTAGACTTTAATACAACTGCAACTTGGTTGTTGTTAAGATAAGGCACTGAAATGCACATAGCGTTTGATCTTTCGTCAGTGATTGTAAGACCATTCCAAATAAGGTCAATATTGTCATTTGCAAGGTCAACTTCTTTGTTGTCCCAGTCGATTAAAAGGAATTCAACGTCTAGGCTAACACTATATTTTTGATTTAAATAAGCAACAACTGCTTTTGCAAGGTCAATATCAAAACCTTTTGTAGGTACGTCGTCAACAACATCATAGCAAATAGGTGCAAAAATTGTATAACCGATAACAATTTTACCAGAACTTACAATTTCGTTCCAAGAATTGTCGGTTGCACTTTCAAGTGGGTTTGCTGTTTCGTTATCTAAACATAAACTATCTGTTAAGCCATAATCAGCACCGATTTCTTCATAACGAGTTTCTGCTAGAGCAATAAGTGCTTCGTTAATCTTAGAAACAAAAGCCTTGTCGTTCTTTCTGCCAGCAATGCCGTATTTTTCTTGAGCTAAAACAAGGTCTTCAACAATTGCAATTTGATTTGCATAATTGCCAGTTTTACAATAATAACCAGCCATTACAGAGTCTATAATAGCAACGTCAATATCATCGTTTACAAGTTTAGGCAACGTGTCAAGTTGACTATCATATCTTAAAAGTTCTTTGCCAAAATAATAAGATTCTGTTTCTTCTTCTGGTGTACAGCCAACTGCAAATACAGCAACCATTGACATAATTACTGTTAAAAGTAGTGTAAATAGTTTTTTCATAATAATATCTCCTAAAAATTTATTACTTTACTTTATTAAAGTACAATTATTATACTTTATTACGCTAAAGAAGTAAAGTGTTTTTGCACCAAAAAAGCAAAAATTTTTAAAAAAATAAAGCCCCACAAAAAACGTGGGGCAAAAAAACAATAACAAGTATTATTTTTGTGAAGTAAAGTCAGTAATTAAAAAATCTTTTAAATCTGCGTTTACAAAATTTATACCTATGGCAGGTATTTCAAGTAAAGAAAAGCTTTCCGTATCTGAGGTTTGGGTAAGGCTTGCAAAGAATTCAAGAGTTTTGTTTACGTTATCTCTTAATTCGTTTGTTCCCGTTGTGCTTTTCTTAAAAACAACCCTAAGAAAATTTTGTTGTTCAATTTGATAAGTTGCAGGGTGGAGTTTTGTTGAATTTAAGGTTAAATCGCCATATTCGTTAGTTTTTTCTATATTGTAATAAGCAAAAAGCGTATCAACTATAGCACAGTTTGCTTCTTCTAACAAAGAATTTGCTTTATGAAAGGCTGATTTTTGACCATTTTCGCAACTTTCAAAATCCAAAGAAATATTTTGAATTTTTGATAAAGTTGAATTATAATAAAGCTCGCCAGATGAGAATTTGCCAAAAGAAATAGTTTTTCCATCAAAATCGCTTTCACTATTTATTTGATTTTGGTTTTCGTTAATAACAAGGCAAGGTGAATTTTCCATGTATCTATATGAAAAATCAAATTTTGAATCGTCGTTTAGCACGGCGTCAGTAATTCCACCCCAGAAACAATCGATTTCTCCGTTATCAAGAGCAGAAAAAACGTCATCTGCATTAACAACACGCCTATCTTCATCAGTTGGCTCAATTAAAACGAATTCTACGTTATAGCCAAGAGTGTTGAAAACAGATACGGCAAGTTTGGTATTATAGCCTGTAAATTTGCCCTTATACATATAGTTGAGTGGGGCATATTCAATATAGCCAACCTTTTTAGTTTCAGTTCTAGGATTTATAATGTTATCTTTGTTTACTGTTTTATCATCACAAGCAGAAAAAGAAAGCATACAGCAAGCACAAAGAATAAGTGATAAAAAT
>JAZKZI010000037.1:0-13251 GCA_045612585.1 Christensenellaceae bacterium
ACGCCTTTTCATAACTGGTGTGATTGCTTCTGCATGGAGAACTGATGCACCCATGTATGAAAGTTCTCTAACTTCTTTATACGTGATTTGCTTGATTGCTTTTGCTTCTGGAACAATTCTTGGGTCGCATACTAAAAAGCCACTAACGTCAGTCCAGTTTTCGTATAAGTCAGCCTTTACGCCACGAGCGATAATAGAGCCTGTTATATCACTACCACCACGGCTAAACGTTTTGATTTCGCCTTGGAAGTTTTTGCCATAAAAGCCTGGAATAACTGCCCTTTCAACGTTTGCAAGTCTGCTTGCAACTTTATCATCTGTATAGTCGTCGTTTAGTCTTCCGTGCCTATCGAATCTAACCATTTCGGCACAATCAACAAACTCAACTCCTAAAAATGCTGCAAAAATTCTTGCACTTAAATACTCGCCCCTAGAAGCTGCAAAGTCAGCACTTTTATTTTGCTCGATTGCTTGCTGTGTTTCGTTTAAAATCTCTTCAATTTCAAGGTCAATGCCTAAATCTTTTACAATTTCAATAAATCTTGCACGAATTAAACTAAAACTCTTTTCACAACTGCCACACTCTAAAACTTCTTTATTGCATTTATAGAGCATGTCTGTGATTTTAATATCTTCTTTAAATCTCTTTCCCGGTGCTGAAACAACTACGAAGCGCCTTGAAGCGTCACTTTCAATAATTTTTTTTGCTTGTGTCATTGCCTTGGCATCTGCCATTGACGTGCCACCAAATTTACATACTTTTATCATTTTGTTATCCTTCTTCCTTCCAAATAATATCTTTTTTCTATTCCTTCACCCATTGAGAAAGTTTTGCGTGGGAATGCGCCGTTCTTTGAAACGTATCTAAACAAATCACCCTTGTCAAGTTTTTCAAAGAAGATGCCCACTGCATCATTTCTACTACTAACGAGTTTTGTTAAGTTTTCATCGCCGTGAACGTAGTCAACAAAACCACCGTTTTGTTCGATATAATCTTTTATGTATTTATCAACCGAACGAATACCTGTTGGCAAGTCGTTTACACCTTGTTTTGAAGTAGTATTTTCGCCATCAAATACACGCATTTTGCCACCGTCAACATTTTCTAAGCCTTTTAAGAACTTATCCTTATCAACGCCATACACGTATCTGTGGATAGGCTCAAAATAAATGCCTTCATCATAAACGTTAACAAGTTCAACAAGCGCATATCTTGCTGGATGGGTTGTCCACTCGCTTTCATCAAGCGTCTTTTTAACGTTATTCCAGTGTGTTTTTGCTGTTGCAAGAGAGTGGTTTCCATCGCCTACTGCAAACAAGAACTTATCATCTTTTGAATATTTTTTGATAAGCCTATCGCTATCCAAAAGTTTATAAAATTTATCAATAACCGTTTGATAATCATCGATAAAGTAGCCTTGTATTTCGCCACCTTTCATGTTTAACTTAAAGTCATATACTTTTTCGTATTTATCACGATTATTATAAAGCTGTTCAGTAATTTCTCTATTTTCGTCATCAAAAAGCACCATTACGTGTGGGAACTCTACGTCTGCATTTTTTCTTATCTTAAGACGAGGTGGAATTCTTTCTTCTATAGTGCCTTCTGTTGCACGAATAAGTGCATCGCTTTTTTGAGAATATTCATACTCTTCTAGGTCAATCGCCGTCATAAGACCTATTCTTCTATCAACATAAGGTGTTTTTCTAATAGTTAGAATAAAACCTTTCTCAAGCTTCTTAAATGTTCCGTCAGCAAGATAATCTTTTATATTTTTATTAATTTTTTCTATGCGAGCATCAGCGTTATCCTCAAGATAAATCTCAGGAAGTGTTAAGTTAAGCGTGCTTTTTTTGCCGTCAACTTCACTTGATAAGGTTTGCCAATATTCTGGCTCGCTTGTGAACTGGTCGCAAGCAATGCAAGCCCACGCCGTCATATCGCTAGTGTTTGGAAGTAAAATGTTGTCTGCTAAAATAACTTTTTTGTCCATAAGTGTTTCCTTTATTATCGTTATCTATTTAAGTTCAATACAAAAACCGTAATGACTGCAACAAAAAGCGCCATAACAATAAAGCCAACGTTTTTCCAAAATGCTTTTGCTTTGCCTTTTGCTTCGTTTGTTTGATTTCTGTTTATAGTCCTATTATCCATAATTCCCCCTATTTACGAGCACTTTCAAGTTCTTGCCAGTAATATTTTGCAAGAACCTTTTTTAATGCTTCTGTATCAGCATATCTTGTAATCTTGCCTGCCCTTGCTATTGAAATAATACCCGTTTCTTCAGAAACTATAAATGATATTACGTCGATAGTTTCGGTGACACCGATACCAGCTCTATGCCTTGTTCCAAGGTCCTTTGGTATGTTTTCTATATTTTGTGAAAGTGGTAAAAAGCATCCTGCTGCAACTATTTTTGTGCCACTTATTATCATCGCGCCGTCGTGGAGTGGCGTTTTTGGGAAAAATACGCTTTCAATAAGTTCGCTACTTATATCGCTATCAAGCCTTACCCCACTATCTAAAATTTGATTTGGAAGACCACCAGATGTTAAAACTATTATTGCGCCAACGTCTGTTTTTGACATGTTTTGAAGTGCCTTAATAATTTCTGCAATGCAGTTTTGAATTTTATCTTCATCATAAGAAATGCCTTCGCCATGCTTTGCATCAAGGAGTTTGGTGTTTCTTCTTGCCCACAACAAACGTTTTATTTCTACAGAATATAAAGTAATAATTGCTATAACGAAAATTGCTGGAACAACCAAATAAATTGCACTATTTATATTTTCAATAAAAGTTAAAAGTGCGCCGGCTATTACCATAACGATTACAAATAACATTGCAAGTGCACCCGAATCGTTATTGAACAAAAATTTTATCATGTAATAGTAAAGCACGGTAAACACCAAAATACTTACTGCCGTTGCAACAATACCATTAGTAGTGCCCAAAAGGGTATTTACAACCATTTTTATTTTTTCAACTAAATTCATATTTCACCTATTTTTCAGTCATAATTTTAAAAATCGTTAGATATGCAAAATCTCCAGCGTCACATTGCCCACTTTTAATTTTATAATCAGCATCGCAAAGCATATCCACAGCATTTTTTAACGCACGCTTTTTAAACATTGCAGATTGGCTTTTCATTTTTGTAATGGCATACTCTTTTACGCCAAACGCTTTTGCCAATTCTTGGTTATTCATATTACTGATTGACACGTGCAAAAGCCTTCTAAAATAATTGTAGATATACGATAAAAGCCTTGTTGCCATTTCGCCTTTATTTAGCATATCTTTTATCGTTGAAAGTGCTTTGTCAAAGTTCTTTTTTCCAATTTGGTCAGTTAGCTCGTATATCTTATATTCTAAATCTTTTGATATAAGATTTTCAACGTCTTGCTTTTGTATAGTTTTTCCACTGCCAACGTAGTCTATAAGTTTTTGCGTTTCGGTTTTTATCCTTGTCATATCACAAAGACAATATTCACTAAGTTGTTGTGCTGTTTCGCCATCAATGCTAACGTTTGATGCCGTGCATTCTGCTTTAATCCATTTAATTAGCATGCTTACGTCTGCTTTAGAACAATCAACCACACAAACACTATCAAATTTTTTCAACGAGTCGCATGGTTTTTGATTTAATATTACAAGAATGCTTGATAAAAATGGATTTTCTAAATATTCTGCCAAGCCCTTTTTTAATTGCTCTTGCTTTGGATAAAACTCTCTTATTATCGTCATGCGCTTTTGGCTCATAAACGGATAACCTTCAAGCGAGGTTATTATGGTGCCTATATCGGTGTCTGCACCTAAGTTTACAAGGTTGAGTTCTGGGTTTGAAATAAATTTATTTTTCAAAAGAGAAAGACCCCTTTCCATAAAAAAAGCATCTTCTCCCTCAAATAAATATATTGCGTATTCTTGACCAGCGCTAAGGCCGTTTTTAAAGTCTATATATTTCAAAACAAACTCCCTCTTATACATTTTATCACTTTTTGTAATATTTTGCAAACATATTCCCTTTACTTTTTACACTTTTAATTGAATTTGAGACATATATTTCCATAACTTTGTGCATTTTGATAAATATTACTATATTTATAACTTATCGCTTTTTGTGGCTTATAACGTGACAAAATGGCTTCTGCTCTATCAAAACAAACCATAATATCATAACCTATATCTATGCACGAAAAGTCTAAGTGTTCCTCTCCAAGTCTTGAAAATATGGCAGTTTTTTGACTGCCTATTCTGCCGAGAATTACTTTGCCTTCCATAGCAAAAGAAAGACTTAAATTTTTAGTTAACAAAAGCTCGCCGTCATAAAAATTTTTAAGCATTATTTTTGGAAAAGACTGTGCGCAAATTACTTCCATTTCTAGTTGTCTATGTCCATAATAATAAACCCTTTTAATATCATAAACTGAAGTCATTTTGGTTATAAATTCTTGCAAATTCGCTTTATATCCACCCATAAGAACAAGTGTGTCAAGTTGATTACAATTTGTTTTGTTTATCACTCTTTTTATGCTTGAAGTTGAATAAATATATTCTGCATTGCTAACAATCAATAAGTTTTGTTCTTCTGTATGAATATAAGTTGCACTTAAAGTGTCGCAATGAGTGACGTTCATGACAATTTTTCTTTTGTCTGAGCAATTAACTAAAACCATTGTAAATAAACACGTGGCTACCAATATTAGCGAAGTTATTAATTTTGCCAACCTTTTTAGGTTAAACATATCACCTAAAACAAACCATAAAAGATAATAGGCTATAACGCTACTTCCAAATGTAAAACCACCAATCAGAAAAATTTTATAATCAAACGCACTTATCAAAAAATTGATGAGTTTAAAGATATAGTTTGATGGCAAAAGCAGAACGTTTGAAATACCAAAAATTCCACCCAAAATGGTTGCCACAAGTGTGAGTATAAATATTGCTGATACTATAGGAATAAAAATAAGATTTGCTATAATTGAAATAGCCGAAAACTTAGAAAATGCATACAAACAAATAGGCACCGAAAATATTTGTGCAGACACCACCACGCCTATAGAACTTGCAACTTTTCTTGGCAAAAACCTTAGCATTTTTGCCAAAGGTTTTGATAAAACGATGACCCCAAGAACAACCATAAAAGAAAGCTGAAACCCCACGCAAAACAGTTGAACGGGCGAAAAGAGTAATATCAAAATTCCTGCAAAAGAAAGTGCCGTTAAGCTATCGTATCTACTACCTTTTAGTTTTGCAAACAGCATGACCGAAGTCATTATAGTTGCTCTAAGTGAAGATGCTGAAAACCCACATATTCCACTATAAGCCAAAAGAGCTAAAGTTATAATTATGGTTTTTATAAAAGGCTTAATTCTTATTTTATTGAATATAAACAATAGCGCTATTGCTAAAAAGCCTATATGAAGACCAGACACTGCAAAAACGTGTGCAACACCAGCGTCTCGATAGCTAGAAATTAAGTCGTTATCCATAAAATTAGTGCTTCCAGTGAGTAGCGCGTATCCTACTGCAAACTCCTTATTATCTAAACCACTTTTTAACGATTCTCTTATAAATAAATTTATACGTTCAAATATGGTTAAGTCGTTTGATACTTTAATTACGCCTTCAGCCTTAGCCGATGCATAATATTTTACATCGCGTTCAATATCGTTGGCGTTAAACCTGTCTTCATAAATGATAGAACTATCATATAAGTTTGCATTAAAAGTTATCACGTCGCCTATATCAAATTGGCTTTCCCCTTCAACCGATAAAGAAATTTTATAAAAAATTTTACCTTTCCTATTCCCATTTATCTCGGCATTACTTAAAATATATTTATTCCCTGTTTGCGTTTGATAGCACTGAACTATTTTTGCTTTAACATCATAATTGTGCCCACCTAAGTTTGCACTTATATAGTTATCTAAATTACAATAAAGTTTTAGCCCACCAATTATAAAAAACACTAAAAATATTATTGAAAATATCAAATTGCTTATCGCTTTGCCTTGTTTAGAATAAAAAGACATAAATATAATAATCGAAAAAACACAAACTGCAATAAAAAATATACCCCATATTATTTTATTAAACATAAAGAAACAAGTTGTGGCTATTCCACAACATAAACTTAGCATTATAAATAATATAGGGCGAAAATTTATCAACTTTTTCATTTGTTATTTTTCCAATATTTTTCTCTAAAATTTTATAATAAACTATAAAAAATGTCAATCTATTCGTTGCACTAATATGATTTTTTTGCTATAATGTAATTAGCCTTCTGGGTACGATAGGAAAAGCAAAAAAAATCCACAATATAATTTAAGAAAGCCATTGTCTATATTGAATAGTGGTGCTCTTGGCTGACGTTTTTTCCAGCCGTTATTTTAGAGATGCAAAAGCAATAAGCGTGGCATTCACCTGTTGACAAAACGGGTTATTATTTTCTTTTCCACCGGCCTAAGCAGGTCTTTTTTTATTTTTATTATAAAATCTGTTGCAAATAATCTGTGATTGTGTTAAAATATCAGTCGTTGAGTTAATACAGCACACGCCCTCATGGTCAAGCGAAGAAGTACGCCGCCCTCTCTACTAGCGGAATCAGGAGTTCGGACACCTTTGATGGGCTATCATTGATGGACATAGTCCTGCGTAGAGAATCGGAGCAGTTTCTCCGTTAAAGGAGAAGCGAACTCTTTATATAACAACTTAATATTTATTGCACGCCCTCATGGTCAAGCGGTTAAGACGCCGCCCTCTCACGGCGGAATCAGGAGTTCGATTCTCCTTGGGGGTGCCAAACAAAAAAAGGATGGAATTTTTCCATCCTTTTTTTGTTTTGTATTCTCCCTTAGAATCAAACTCGTTCGGACGCAGTCCTGCGTAATGAAATGGAGCAGTTTCTCCTTGGGGATAAGTTTTTAATTTTTTATTTTATTTTTTCCATCCTTTTTTGTTTTATACTCTCGGTCGGAGAATCAACTCGCTCGGCTTTGCCATCGTAGCGTTAGCGTAGATGTTTCTCCTTGGGGGTGCTATTTTTATTCGCCTTATACCGAACATAGATTTGCGTTCTTTTTTTGTAAAAAATTTAGGGCAGGACACAAAGTCCCACCCATAAGATTAAACTTTTTAGGTTTACGCAACCCTCCCAATATGGTGTTGACTACTTTGTTTAATATAAATCAATATTTTTAATTAAAAAAGATAATCAATTAAAATACTTTCATTTGATTGGTATAATGGGTGAACTGGATTATTATCTTTTGTCATTTTTATGACTTTAATTGCTTTGCCTTTTTCGTCTTTTAAGAAGGTCATAATTTCACCAAGACAAACCCTTAAATAATCCCTTTTTGAAATCAAATTCCCATAAGCGAGTAAAACATCAGAGTTAACATATTTATCTACAACTTGCTTAATATGTAATTGATTTAACTTGACTAAGGTTTCATCTCGTTCTGAATGCATATCATCGGGATTAGTTGCCCGTTGGGGATAAATATTAAGCATTATCCAATTTTCATAAGCATTATGTTTCCCAATCTTAACTACTTTTCGGATAGTATTATCTAAACACTCAGGACAAGCAGTGCTTGGGTTTATTCCAAAACAAAGCAAAGTTTTGCCATTAGGGTTAAATATTTGCCCTAATACAAATCTTGCTGAGTTATCTTCATTTGTTTCGTAAATCCACTGCATATTCACACCTCTTTGGTAAACAAAAATTATTACTGCTTTTGTTTGATTTTACCTCATACTCCATAAGAAAAAATCTATCTTTTTAATTGGACTAAACCAAGCATACTTAGGCATAACCTTGTCAAATTCTTCAATGCAATTTTTACCTTGCTCAGAAAAAACAAATTCATCATACCAAGCTTTAATTTTGTTATATACACAAATTGCGTTCTCCAATTTTTCTTCTTTAGTTTTACCAACTAATTTCAACCCTAAATTAGATAAGACATATTGGTCCCAAATTGGCAAACTTTCATCTATTGTAGAAATCATTTTACTAACAAATGACGCCTCAATATTTCCTGTATTATTATAAGTTTCTTTTAGAATATTCTCAAAATTTGGCTTATTATTTTTTTCACGTTCAAAAATACCATAATAAATCTTTTGCCAATCTTTATTACGCCTTACCCTATAAAACGCATTGAAATTTTTCTGCCACAAACGGTCTTCACTTACATTAACATTGTGTAATTCTTTAACAATCTTTGCATACTTGGGGAAGCCCATTGTTTCTGAAATTCTTTTTTCTATTACTTCTTTTGGATTTATTATCTCTTTCATCTTTTATCTCCTTGTTTTTATTATAACACATAAAACAAATAGTTGTATGAATTTTATTATACTTTCTTTGGCTTAAATATAATTGTATCGTTTCTTTTCCAAACAAACTTATTAGAAATATTTTCTTGTTTCTTTTTCACTTTAAAAATAACAATATCTTCGTAAGAATAGCCAAACCCGTATTTATCGTTTAATTCGTTCATTGTTTTTATAGCATTTTCAATCCAACCATTAGGATATCCTAACATTTTTGCTTTTTTTATAAACTCTGCTTTTGTCATACAACACCATTTGCTTTTTGCTACCATAATTTTAAACGACATATATGACAAATTCTGTCATATTAAAAAAACTTTTAAGGATTCTTTAAGTTTGGCACTACGGCGTGTGCTTGTCTTTATGCAAGTCTGTTTGCTAATTTAAAAGTTCAATTAAGGTTAAGTGTGGTGTGCCAAACAAAAAAGGATAGGTTTTATACCTATCCTTTTCGTTTTGTATCTTCAGTCAATAATCGAACTCAAGTTCGGCTTTGCCATCGTAGCGTTAGCGTAGATGCTTCTCCTTGGGGATATTTTTATTAAAGCATATTAAAAATTTTTCATCCATAATTTTTTATTGGCTAAAAAAATTATACTTAGATTTTTATTTAAAAAAATTTTAATAAACTTTTATTTGAGAGTTGACTTTTTGTATAGTTATACAATATAATTGTATATGGTTAAATTATAACAACTAATATATACATACGGAGATTATTATGGCAGTTAAAATTGTTGAAACTTCTCTTCGTGACGGACATCAATCATTATTTGCAACTCGTATGACCACTGATGAAATTGTTTCAATGGCTAAAATCCTTGATGATGCTGGATATTATGCCCTTGAAGTTTGGGGTGGTGCTACTTTTGACTCATGTATGAGATTCCTTAACGAAGACCCTTGGGAACGCTTGAGAAAGATTAAAGCAGTTTGTAAAAAGACTAAACTACAAATGCTTTTCCGTGGACAAAACATTTTAGGCTATCGCCACTATTCTGACGACGTGGTTGATATGTTCTGCAAAAAGTCTATAGAAAACGGAATTGACGTTATTCGTGTTTTTGATGCTCTTAACGATATTAGAAACTTGCGTCAGGCAGTTAAGTCAACTAAAAAATATGGTGGCGAGTGCCAAATTGCACTAAGTTATACAACTTCACCTGTACACACTATTGACTATTACGTAAACTTTGCAAAAGAAGTTGAAAGTCTTGGTGCAGACTCACTTTGCGTAAAAGATATGGCAGGCGTTCTTCTTCCAGAAGATGCAACAAAACTTTTTACTGCATTAAAAAAGAACACCAACCTTGCACTAGAACTTCACGGTCACTGTACGGGTGGCATTTGCGAAATGACTTATATGGCTGCAATTAAGGCTGGTTGTGATAGAATTGATACATCACTCTCCCCTCTTTCTGGTGGAACAGGTCAACCTTCTACTCAAGCATTTAATTCTGCTTTAAAAGGAACAGAATTTGCACCTAACCTAAACGAAGACGTACTCCACGAGTGCGAACCTATCATGGATAAGGTTGTTTCTAAATATCTTGCAAACGGAACTTTGAACCCTAAGGCACTAACTGCAAACCCAAATATTTTGACATATCAAGTGCCTGGTGGCATGCTATCTAACCTTATGAGTCAACTTAAAGGTCAAAACGCTATGGATAGATATGATGAAGTATTAAAAGAAGTTCCTAGAGTTAGAAAGGAAATGGGATATCCTCCACTAGTCACTCCACTTTCTCAAATGGTGGGAACTCAAGCAGTTCTTAACGTGCTTATGGGCAGATATAAAATCGTTGCGAAGGAAATTAAAGATTACCTTCACGGAAAATACGGCAAAGCACCTGCTGAAATTGACCAAAGCATTGCTAAGCCAATAGTTGGCGATGATGAAATTATCACTTGCCGTCCTGCAGACTTATTGGAGCCTGAATTTGAGTCGCTTAAGGAAAAATACAAGGATATTGCTAAAAGCGAAGAAGACGTTCTTTCACTTGCACTTTTTGAAAACGTTGCAACAGATTTCTTGAAAAAGAAATATGCACCTAAAGAAGAAAATCAGACGGAAGAATTTAACGTTATTTTTTAGAGGTTAATTTATTATGACATTATTATTAAGTTTAATTGATGGTTCGGGAAAAGACTTTGGTCAAGGTGGTCTTGTTTCTGTAATTGCTATCCTTTTGGTTTTTGCTATTCTATCAGTTATTATCGCAATAACTTTTGGCGCTGGTAAACTAATTGATAGTTGCGCAAAAAAAGATGATGCAAAAAAGGAAGCTAAAACACAAACTACAAACAATGCCACTAACCAAAGCAAAATTGACGTGGATATGAACGATGAAGACGCTATCGTTGCAACGTTAGTTGCTTCTATAGATTTTAGACAACAAACTAAAAAAGATATTAAAGTTATTAGCATAAAGGAGATTAAGTAATATGAAAACATACAAGGTAAAAGTAAACGGAAAGCTTTACGAAGTACAATTAGAAGAAGTTATAGAATCTACAGGAACTATCAGCGCTCCTATTAGCCAACCTGCACCTACTAAGGCAGTTGCGTCTAACGGCTCAAACGCTGTTGAAGCACCTATCGCTGGTAAAATCTTAAGCGTTAAAGTAAACGTTGGCGACACTGTTAAAAAAGGTCAAGTTGTTGCTGTTGTTGAAGCAATGAAGTTAGAAAACGAAATTCCTTCTACTATTGAAGGCACAGTTAAAGAAATTTGCGTTAAAGTTGGCGACATGGTTTCTAACAAAGACGCTATCGTTATTTTAGGCTAAACTTTTGGTGAAATAAAATGAGTATTGCTGATTTATTTAATTCTATTATTGAAGGAACTGTTATTGCTCAGTTCTTTAACGGCGATGGTTGGATGCGCCTTGTTATGATTTTAATTGGCGTGTTGTTTTTATACCTTGCTATTAAAAAAGGGTTTGAGCCATATCTTCTCATCCCTATCGCCTTTGGTATTATTTTGGTAAATATATTCCCTGAAATTTATATTACTACTGATGCAAATGGCAATATTGTTGAGCGTGGTCTTTTAGGTACTCTTCACCTTGGCGTTGAGTGCGAACTTTATCCTTGCTTAATCTTCTTAGGCATTGGTGCTACAACCGACTTTGGTCCACTTATTGCTAATAAGAAAACTATGCTTCTTGGTGCTGCTGCTCAAATCGGTATTTTTATCGCTTTCTTTGGTTCACTTCTTCTCGGATTTAACTTCTTTGAAGCGGCTTCAATCGGTATTATCGGTGGTGCAGACGGCCCTACGGCTATCTTAGTTTCTAACAGCATGATTCCTAATAATGGTGGTATGCTTGCAGCTATTGCACTTGCAGCTTATTCGTATATGGCTCTTGTTCCTATCATCTTCCCACCTATTATTAGGCTTATGACAACTAAAAAAGAAAGGCTTATCAAAATGGAACAACTTCGCCCTGTTTCTAAAACAGAAAAGATTTTGTTCCCTATCATCGTAACACTTGTTGTTTGCTTGATTATCCCTTCTTCTACACCACTTATCGGCTGTTTAATGCTTGGAAACCTTATAAAAGAATGTGGCGTTGTTCCTAACCTACTAAACACTTGCGCAAATGCACTTTTATATATCTGCACAATTTTATTAGGTCTTTCAGTTGGTGCAACTGCTAATGGCGAAACTTTCTTACAAATTGACACACTTAAGATATTCGCTCTTGGTATTGCTGCATTTATCACTGCTGCGATGTGTGGCTTGTTGTTCGGTAAACTTATGTGCAAACTTTCTAAGGGTAAGATTAACCCTATGATTGGTGCTGCCGGCGTTTCTGCCGTTCCTATGGCTGCCCGTGTCGTTCAAAAAGAAGGTCAAAAGGAAGACCCTTCAAACTTCTTACTTATGCACGCTATGGGTCCAAACGTGGCTGGTGTTATCGGTAGTGCTATCGCTGCTGGTATATTGCTAACAATATTCTTGTAATATGAAAAGCTTTAAAAGAAATTATCATTTTGATAAAATAGATTCTACGTCTGCATTTTTAAAATGCAGACGTATATTCTTAAGAAATTTTACCTTTGTTTCAGCAGGCTTTCAAACGGCTGGGCATGGAAGAATGGGAAGAACTTGGGTAAGTGGCAAAGATGAAAACTTGCTCTTTTCTGTGCTTATTAAGGATAAAAAGTTGATAAAAGATTTTTCATCGGTGTCCCTTGCCGTTGCCGTGACTATTTTTAAGACATTAACTGAATTTGGATTTAACGACATAAGCATTAAGTGGCCAAACGACGTTTATGCTATGGGTAAAAAGATTTGTGGTGTATTACTTGAAAGCACAAGCGATAATGGTAAGATTTCTAGCCTTATCGTTGGCGTGGGATTAAACGTTAATTCTAAAGAGTTTAATGGAGAATTTATTACCCCACCGACATCTATGTTTTTGCAAACGGGTGAAGAATTTCCATTAGATATCGTTAAGAAAAAAGTTTATAAAAACCTTAAAACTGAACTTAAATTGTTAAAAAAAGGTAAAAGCGACTATCTTACAGTTGCAAGAGAAAATAACTTTCTGAATGGCAAAAAGGTGTTTGCCGAGATTAACGGACAAACAACTGAAATTTTTGTTAAGGATATAGATAATAATAATGCTTTAGTTTATGAAGTAGATGGCAAAGAAAACACTATTTTTGCCGGCGAGATAACTTTTCACGTTTAATTAATTGATAAAAGGATAACTAACTCGTTATCCTTTTTTTATACAATAAAAACAAATTTTCTCCATATACTTCTCCGTTGTCACTGCGAAGGACTTTGTCCAAGTCCCATCAATTTTTAAACATAAAAAAAGTTCGCATCAAACCTTGTGGTTTAATTCGAACTTCTTTGGTGCGAAGGATGGGACTT
>JAZKZI010000038.1:0-20513 GCA_045612585.1 Christensenellaceae bacterium
TATAAATTCAATACTTGGAGTTCGTGCTTACGTTGGGGCAGAAAAGCCGACAAATGGCGAATTTATCGCACTCATTGCAGACAAAATGCTACTAGAAAAGGCGTAAAACGGGCGAAAATTAAACAAAAACTAAAAAAATATTAAAAATAATAAAAATTTTTATTAAAACAGTTTACAAATTTTCTATATGTATATATAATATAGCAAGCAAAGATATTAACTCTTTGAGCTAAAGAATAATATATATGATATATATGGAGAATTTACTATGCCAGGTGATTATATTAAATGCCCAAGATGTGAACTAAATTACATTAAAAGGGGCGAAGAATATTGCGCAGTGTGTAAAGCTGAACTTAAAAAAGGTCCACAACTAATTTTTGCTGTTGACGATGAAGATGATAATGAGCTTTTAGACCTTTGCCCTGTTTGTCATCAAAATCATATTAGACCAGGCGAAAAAATGTGTGCTAAGTGCTTAGAAGAAAAAGAGTACAAAGACGGTTTAGATGAGATGGATGATGATTCATGGAAGGAATATCTCGACACTGAAGAAGAGGAAGAAGAAGAGGATGAAGAAATGCTTTCTCTTAACAAACTAGCCGAAGAAGAAGGCGACTTTGAAGAAGAGGAAGAAGAAGAGGATATTATCGAAGAGGAAGAAATTGACGACTTTGATATTCCTAACATTGACCAATCTGACTTTGAAGAAGATGATGAAGATGAAGAAGATGAGGAAGACGAAGAAGACGAGGATGAAGATTTTTAACTTTAATGTATAAAAAATAATTAAGAGTTAATAATCAATACATGATTAAAAGTTCTTTAACGTTATCCGAAGTAAAATCAAGCATAAAAAACATGCAAGAAAAATCGGTTTCTGTGACAATTAATATGGGCAGAAATAAGCTTGTGAGTTATATTGGAAAGGTGCAAGGAGTTTATCCAGCGCTATTTACCGTAAGTCCAATAGACAAATCGTTTAGGGGCAAAACATCTTATTCTTATTCAGAATACATGTGTGGAAGGGTAAAGCTTAAAGAGATAAGTCTTGAAAATTATAATATAACTTAAAACAAAAGGTATTGGGTGAGATATTTTCTCGCCCTTTTCTTTTTTTAGTTTTCATAATAATATTTTTATAATTACCTAATAATACAGTAGCCCAAAGCAGTTTTATGCAATATTGTCATAAAAATTAAACAAAAATAATATATTGTAATACGATTATGAAACAATGTGGAGGGGGTTATGGTAGAACCTGTTTTTGAAAAAATAAGTTATGAACAAAAATTGCCAGAAGTGGCACATCAAGTTAAAGTTGATTGCAAATCAAGCATAGCAAGTGAAGAAATAGCAAGTGTTTTGGTAGTTTCGCCATTTGTGTGTATAGATAACAACGAGCTTGTTGACACAAAATCTAAATTTGAGGGAAAAATAAGTTTTTATATTACCTATCTTGACAAAGAGGGCAACGTTAAAAAGTGCGAATGTGGTGCAGAGTTTGGTGGCGAAGCCGACTTGACCGACAATTATGATGATGCTAAAACAAAACTTTCTGTATGTGTGCAAAAGGTAGAATACGATTTAAGTGGCATATATCTTGTTGTAAGCGCTGTTTTATTAGCCACGATAAAACCTACAAAAACTGTAGAAAAAAGCGTGCTTGTAGGTGGAGAAGACTTGTATACTAATAGGTGCGAGTTTTGTTCAATGCAAAATTTAGGCAGAAGGACGGGGACATATCCTATAGAAGAAGAATTTGACCTATCATATCCTGTTGAAGAAGTTCTTTATCACAAAGCAGAAGCTGTTATAACGGCAACGCAATGCGGGGTTGGAAGCATTATTGTAGATGGTCAGGTTCTTTTATCGCTTGTTTTGTTGCAAAAAAACGAAAAAAAGGATATAATAAAAGAAAGCAAAATTTTGCCTTTCCGTATGGAAATTGAAAGCGAAGAAGCAATGCCAAACATGATGGCTATTGCTTGGGTAAGGGAAAAATCTTTTAAAACCGACGTAGGCGTTGATGAAGAAAACGGCTCTAGCGTGGTGGCGTTCCACCTTTCTTTAATCTTTGAAGGCGAAGCATATAATGAAGTAAGCAAAACAGTTGCTAAGGACGTTTTTAGCACTCAAAGAGAAATTGAGATAATAAACGAAGATTGCGAACAAATTACGCCACAAGAAAACAGAAGTTATAGTTTTTTAGTAAGTGGTAGAGCAAATATTGGCGAATTACCGGCAAATGCTTGTGCACCTATCGTTTGTGTGGAAAACGTAAACGTTTTAGAGACGGTGGCTACAGAAAACGGTTTAAGCTTGACGGCGACTTATAGTGGAAGCATTTATTTTAAAGATGGCGACAAGGTTATTACAAGAAAGTTTGAAATGCCGTTTGAAAAAGAAGTTTCAGGTGTTTTTGATTTAGATTGTTTAATTGAGTGTGAGGCAAGGGCGTTTAAGGGCGAGGCAAAGATTGTGTCTAGCACAGAAGTTGATATAGACGGCGAAGTGTTTTTGACGGTTAACTTGTTTAAAAAATGCTTAACAAAAATGGTAAGCGATATAAAACTGCTTGAGGAAAAAGAAGAAAATTCTTGTGCAATAAGCGTATATCTTGCAATAAAAGATGAAGAGCAATTTTCGCTTGCAAAGCGCCTTAACGTCTGTCCAGAAAGGCTGATAGAAACAAATCAAGATTTGCAATTTCCACTTACGGGAAATGAAAGAATAGTAGTATATAGACAAAAGTAAAAAGCTAAAAAAAGGAATACTTATGAAAAAGACAGTTATAAAAGCACCGGCAAAAATAAACCTGACGCTTGACGTTATTGGTGCAGAAAAGAATTATCACGAGATAAAAACACTTGTTTCAACCATTGACTTATATGACAAGATAACAATTGTCCCAAGAAAGGATAGCCATATAAACCTTATTATGAAAGGTCTTGCAGTGGATTGCCCTATCACAGAAAACAATGCGTTTAAGGCAGGCAAACTTTATATGGATAAAATTTCATCAACGGGGGCAGATATAATTATAGAAAAAAATATTCCTTGTGGTGCAGGGCTTGGTGGTTCAAGTGCAGATATTGCAGGTGTTTTAAACGGCATGCAAAAAGCTTATAAAAAAGATGCAGACCTTCTTCCACTTGCAAATTCTTTGGGCAGTGATTCGGGGTTTTTGCTAAGTGGTGGTTATGCAGTGCTAACTGGTCGTGGCGAAAAAATTGCAAGCAAAAACATTGTTAAAACGCTATATTTAATCATAATAACCGAAGATAAGCCAGTGTCTTCAAGGGCAAGTTATAAGATGTATGATAAATTAGAAAAAACTTATAAGCCTTGCACGGCAGCTGCTGAAAAAGCGCTTAAAGAAGATGATTTTAAAAAGTTTTGCTCTTGTATTAAAAACGACTTATATCTAGCTTCTAGCCAAATTGTAGAAGACATAAAGTATAATTTAATGAGTTTAAAAAAGGCAGGTGCGCCAGCACAGATTATGACGGGCAGTGGCTCTGCAGTTGTGGGTATTTTTGAAGATAAAAAACAAAGAGATTTAGCGTTTAAAAAACTTTTTCCACTTTATGGAGAAAAACTAATTAAGGCACAAACTAACTAATAAAAACTAATAAAAAAACAATAAGCCAAGGTGTTAACACCTTGACTTTTTTAATTTTAAAGTTTTGTTCGTTATGGTATAAAAATGAAAATATATGTCAATAAATAAAAAACTAAAATTAATAAGGAAAGTTAAATATGAAAAAAGTTTGCATAAGTTTTTTAATTATCGGCATAATAGTTTTGTCGGGAATAGGTCTATGGTCTTATAGGACTGAAATGCACAAAGAGTATCTTAGGATACATATTCGTGCCAATTCAAACCTTGATTGCGACCAACAAGTTAAATATTTGATAAAGGATAAAATAGTAAGTTTTTTAACCCCTTATATTGCCGAGTGTGACACCAAACAAAAAGCAGAAAAAATGCTTGAAAGCAATTTAGAAAATCTTAAAAAGGTGGCACAAACAGTGCTTTTGCAAAATGGCTTTAACTACTCGGTTAAGGTGAGTATAAAAAACGAAAAATTTCCCACCAGAGTTTATGAAGGCTTGCGTTTAGACGGAGGCTTTTACGACGCATTAATTGTGGAACTTGGAAGTGCTAAAGGGGATAATTGGTGGTGTGTGGTGTATCCACCATTATGTTTTACTAATGGAAGTCAAAGCTATTATTATAAAAGTAAGATTTTAGATATTATAAACGACTTTTTAAAAAAGGAGAAATGATATGAAAAAAATTTTTAAGGTGACTATCCTTGCCCTTATGATTTTGTCGATTGGAATTTTTGCTGGCGCAAGCACTCCTAATAAAAGTGGAGAAGTTGCAAGTTATGCAGCAGTAATTACACAAGGCAACACCGGTTCAACCGTTAAAACTATTCAACGCAAACTCAAAAATTGGGGCTATTATAAGGGTGCAGTAGACGGTATTTTTGGACCAAAAACAAAAGAAGCCGTAAAATATTTTCAAAGAAAAAACGGTCTTAAGGTGGATGGAATTGTTGGCAACAAAACGCTTGCCGCTCTTGGCATAAGCTCTGCTGGTGACAATCAAAGTAGTTCGGGTTCTTATACTAATTCAGACGTAATGCTTCTTGCAAGACTTATTTACGGCGAAGCAAGGGGTGAAAGCTACGTGGGTCAAGTGGCTGTTGGGGCAGTTGTGCTTAACAGAATAAAAAGTGCATCTTTTCCAAACACAATGGCTGGCGTAATTTATCAAAGATATGCCTTTACTGCTGTAGAAGACGGACAGATTAACCTAACGCCAAACGCAACGGCTAAAAAGGCAGCACAAGACGCATTAAACGGGTGGGACCCATCTTATGGTTCGCTATATTATTACAATCCAGCAACTGCAACAAGTCAATGGATATTTTCAAGAAAGACCATAACGACAATCGGTAATCACGTTTTTGCTATATAGGGGGGAATTATGGAAAAAAAGAAGAATAACGCTGTTGAAAAGGCTGAAAATGCTCAAGTTATAAATAAAAAACAAAACACAAAAAAGAGCGATAAAAAAGATATGAGTAATTCTCCAGCCCAACAAAAACAAGCTAAAAACAAATCGGCTAATGCACAAAAACAACAACAGAAAGCCGAAAAACAAAAAATTAAAGAACAAAAAAAGGCTGAAAAACAAAAAATTAAAGAGCAAAAAAAGGCCGAAAAAAGAAAAATTAAAGAGCAAAAAAAGTTAGAAAGAGAAAGGATTAATGCTGAAAAGCAAAAAGTTCAAGCACAAAAAAGAATTGAACTTGCCAAGATTAAAGCTCACAAAAAAGCCGAAAAACAAAAGGCAAGAGCAACGTTTTTGAGAGAAAAGAACAGAAGAAAGCTAGAAAGAAAACAGGAAAAAGATAGATTAAAGCAAGAAAGACTTGCAAGGAAACAAGCATTAAAACAAGAAAGCAAAAAACAGCGCCAAGCCCGAATCGACTCAGAAAAAAAGGCAAGGCGTGAACAAAAAATGCAAAAAAGACAAGAAAAACTTGCAAGAAGAAAGGAAAAACAAAAAAGAAGGGATAAAAACAAAGGATATGGTGGCTGGCTAGCAGCCGTTATTTCACTGGGCGTTGCAACGCTTGTATTGGCATCAGTTTTAACCTTTACTTTGCTTATGCCAACAACCACGGACAACTTGATGGAACTATCTTATCAAAAGTCTTTTTACGACACGGTTGAACAAGTAGATAACATCGACCTTAATTTATCAAAGGCGCTTGCAAGTAAAGACGCTTCTGCCGTTGAACAATATTTGATTGATGCGTCAATCAACAGCGAGCTTGCTGAAAACGATATTCAGCAGTTGCCACTTCACGATGAAAGCAAGTATTATACTACAAAACTTATAAATCAAATTGGTGATTTTTCAAAATATTTGGTTAAAAAAATTATTAACGGCGAAAACTTGACTAGTGTTGACAAGCAAAACTTACAAAGTTTATATAATGCCAATCTTGAACTTAAAAATGCCTTGCAACAAATGATGCAAGAAACAAACGGCAATTATTCATTTTCTAATCTCTTAAAGGCAAATAGCGATGATGCAATTATAAAAGGTTTTACAAAGCTTCAAAACCTATCTGTAGAGTATCCAGAGCTTATTTATGACGGACCATTTTCAGATGGGCAAGACCAAAGGGTTATCAAAGGTTTATCAAAAAACGAGGTGTCTTTTGAGACGGCAAAAGAAAACTTTTTAAAAATTTTTAAGGGCTATAACTTTGACAGCATTTCAGAGGCAGGCATAACTGACGGCGACATAGTTTGCTATAACGTGCAAGCCACTTTAAACGATAACTTGCTTTATGCTCAACTAAGTAAAAACGATGGAAAGCTTATAATGTTTTCTTATTCAGGCAGTTGTGAGAGCGTTGTCGTTGATGAAGATACTGCAATAGAGAACGCAACTCAGTTTTTATCTAATATGGGCTTAGAAAACATGCAAGAAGTATGGATGAATCTTTCTAACAACGTTTACACGTTTAACTTTGCAAAAAAGCAAAACGGCATAATTTTATACCCAGACCTAGTTAAAGTAAGAGTTTGTGCACAAACGGGCATGGTTATAGGTATAGAAGCAAAAAGTTATTATACTAACCACACAAACAGAAGCATTGTAGGTGCAAGTTTAAGCCAAAGTCAAGCAAGAAAAAACGTGTTTGACGACATGCAAATTAAGGGGGCAAGACTTGTAGTTGTTCCTGTTGGAAACACTGGCGAAAAATTATGTTATGAGTTTTTTGGCGAGTTTGATGGACAAACTTATTACGTCTACATTGACGCTAATAGTGGTAGACAGGTTGAAATGTTTAAGGTTGTTGAGGGAACTGAGGGCACATATCTAATGTAAGGGTCTCTTAGAGCAAAACGGCTGATAAAGTGCAAATAAAAAACTACGCAATTGTTCGTTAAAACCCTCGTCAATATGTAAACTATTGACTTCGGGCATTTGCCTGCTCTTAATTGCTTTTTATTCACCCTTTTAGAACCAACCGTTTACTATGACATCGCCTAAAAAACTTGCAAATATGGAAAAATTAAAATATAAAAAAAGGAGAAAAATTATGACAAATAACAACAATAATATGCTTACAACAAAAGAAGCAACGCTTATTTCTGACCTACTCACAATGGAAGAAAGTGCGTGCAAAAAAGCAAGACTTTATTCAAGAACACTTACAAATCAAAAGTTGGCGGCGGCTTTTTCAAAGATTGCAGACAGTCACGAAAAAAGATTTAACGCACTTTTTGATTTATTATAATAAGGGGGGGAGAGAAAATGAGCGAATATAAAGCAGATATTACACTTAACGAAAAAGATAGCCTTCAAGACATGCTTAACTTAGAAAAGAGCTTGGTTAAAATTTATTCTTTAGCCATCACAGAAGGTTGCTCTAAGGGTTTTAGAACACTTATTAAAGAGCATATGCAGTCTTCTGCAGACGACCAAAATAAGGTGTTTTTAGAAATGACGGAGCTTGGTTATTATCAAGTTGAGTCAGCACCAGAAACAGTTCTTTCAGAGAATAGAAACAAATTTTCTAAGGTAAAGTCGCAACTTAGTTAATGTAAATTAAATAAAAAAGTTAAAAGAAGAAAGGGGATATTTACAAGCAACTTTCTTCTTTTAATTTTGCATTAACAAAATTAAAAAACATATTGCAAAAAAAAGTTTAAGGTGATATAATAATTCCTAATGAGCTAAAAGAGTTTTTAGAGGGGATTATGAGTAAGATTGAAAAAATAATAATGCCTATATATGCTGTCGACATGCATGAAGATAGTCCACTTCCTTTTTTTCGTGACATAGCAACAACGGGGAGGGGCTTTGATGGAGAAGAACTTGATGAAACAGATGGTTTATATCTAAACGATAAAGTTGTTTGTTCGATTTTTCCTTATAGCGAACAAAACGGATACGATAGAAAACTTGTTCATCACGGAGTAGAGGCTATCGTTTTGGAAAACGAATTTTTAAGAGCAACTTTCACTCCACAATGGGGAGGAAAGTTGTGGTCGCTTTATGATAAAGAAAAAGGCAAAGAACTGCTCTTTAACAACCATGTTTATAGACCTGCATATTTGGCGCTAAGGAATGCGTGGTCATCTGGTGGCGTTGAGTGGAATTGTGGCGCAACTGTCGGTCACCACCCACATACTTGTGACAAAATGTTTACGTCTATAATTTCAAAAGAAGAGTCAAAAATAGGCTGTCCTGTTTTAAGAATATATAACTATGAGCGTATTCGTGGGCTTACGGGGCAAATGGATTTTTACCTTCCTGATGGTGCTAAATATTTGCACTGCAGAATGAGAGTTGTAAACGAAAGGGATTATGAAACATCGGTATATTGGTGGTCAAATATAGCAGTGCCAACTTATGACGGGGCAAGGTGCGTTGTGCCTTGCGATACAGCGTATTCGACTAAGGCATCGGTTTCTTCGGTAGATTCTGAAGAACTTTTAGTTTATAAATTGCCTGTTCCTAATTATAACGGCATAGATATTACTTATCCACTTAACAGCCCAAAAGCCAAAGACTATTTCTTTAAAACTAAAAATGAAAGAAGAAAATATATTGCTCATCTCGACAAAGATGGATATGGATTATTACAATTTTCTTCATCGCTTTTAAAGGGAAGAAAACTTTTTGTTTGGGGAACAGGAAAAGGTGCTGATAGATGGCAAGAATATCTTTCTGGCGATGATGGTCACGGAAAATATAGCGACGGAAAATATTGCGAAATTCAATGTGGGCTTGCTCGCACACAATATGAAGTTGTTCCAATGCCTGCAAAACATGTGTTCGAGTGGATAGAATATTATGGTGCACTTTCGGTTTGCCCACAAGATATTCACGGCGATTTTTTTAAGGCGCAAGAAACTGTTGAAAAGGCTTTAGATAATATCATAAGCAGAGAACAAGTGGAACAAGAACTTGTCGATACTAGGGAAATGGCAACATCAAAACTTGGAAATATGCACTTATATGGCGATGGCTTTGCAAGTCTTGAAAACGCAAGAAGGGAAAAAGCAAATGAGCAACTTTTGAGTGAGCATTTAGATTTTGGCAAGACTGATATTGCACAAGAAGCGTGGCTTAGTTTGTTAGAGAACAAAACCTTAAAAACTAAAAATACTATCAATAGTAAAATGCCACCACAATCTTATCAAAGAAGCAAAGAGTGGGAAAAACTTATGGTTGATGCCGTTAATGGCAAAGATAAAGATTTTTGGTATGCACATTATATGCTCGGCTGTTTGTATTTTTCTGAAAGAAAATTTGACAAGGCAAAAGAGTGGATAGAAAGTTCTATTAAATTAGAAAAAAATTCTTGGAACACCTTTGTTCTTGGCGAAATTTATAGGGTTAAAGGCGACATTACTAACTATGCAAAAATGGCACTAAGTGCATCAAAAATGAATATAGAAAACCTTGAACTTGCAAAAAACGCAATGGTTGCACTTAATTTTGGCAAAAAGTGGGAGCAGGCAATAGAATTATATGAAACCTTGCCGGAAAAACTAAAAGCTAACTCAAGAATAAAACTTTATTATGCCGTTGCACTTTGCGAAGTTGGAGAGCTTGATAGGTCGGAAGAACTTATTTATACTGAGAATCAAGCAATAGAAATTCCAGACATTAAAGAAGGCGAACTTATACTTTCAACATTGTGGAAAAACATAAAAAAGAAAAAGGCTGCTAGAGACAATGTGTTTTTTGATGAAAAAGAAGTTGTTGTGCCTTATGAAATAAACTTTAGCATGTTAGGTAATTAAAAAAGATAATAAAAAAACAAAATGCCCCAAAGCCGTTGGCTTTGGGGCGAGTTTATTTAAATTTTTATTCTTTATTTATGTTTTTCTTTCTTTTAACAAGTTGATAAATTATTATTGAAAGGCAAAAAATAAATATGCTTGAGCCGATTAAGATGGCACAGTTTAGAAAGAATTGTTCAGGTAGTGCTAAGATAATTTCCATTTGGTTAGGGTCAAAAACCCAATTAGTTTTGTTAGGAAAAAATATGTGATGAAAGGTGGTAAACGCCGAAGAAAAGTCAATCATAACAATAATTGCAATAGCAAAAATAATTACAAAAATGCTAACAGCTGAAATAAACGCCACGTTCATGTTAAACGGACGGCAAAGCTTTATCTTTTTTAGTTTAACAAGTGTAAAGGTAGTAATAATAGTTATCGTGCTAAGGATAAGTGCGATAAGGTTAATATCGAACAAAACCTTGCAGTCGGCAAAATGCTCTGCCCCACTTTTTGTAAAGGCGAAAACTCCTGTTCCAAACGGCATGTTTGGAAGTGTTAAATAGTTTAGAACTTCATCATAGGCGCCTTTAATTTGTTCATAAGAATATCCTATTTTTTGTGGCAAAGAAAGGCCATTTATGTGAAGATAATAAAAAAACCTGCAGTAAATTGGCAAAGCAATTGAAAATGATAAAATAAAAAAGAAAACGGCAATGCCAAAAACTGTGGTAAATATTTTGTTTTTCATTAAAAACTTCCTTAAAGTTATTATAAATAGTTTATCACACCCAAAAAAATTTGTAAAGCAAAATAAAAATTATGCTTTATACTTAAAAATCATTTGTCAAAAATAAAAAAGTTTTATATAATATACTCAAGAAGGTTTTCGGACAACACTTCTATAAAACAACCGATAATAAATAGAATAATCTTTTATTTAAGATGAACTCTCTTTTTTCGGTGGTAAAAACTTGTCCCAAAAAGGAGATTTTTTTATGCCAAATACCACAAAAATTATTGTTAGGGCAGGGCTTGTTGCAGGGCTATACGTGGTTTTATCACTTTTAACTTTGCCAATAGCCAGTGGCGCAATTCAGTTTAGGCTTAGCGAAGCCTTAACCCTTTTGCCATTATTTTTTGCCGAAGCAATTCCAGCGCTTTTCATTGGATGCATGCTTTCCAACTTAATAACAGGGTGCATGGTTTTAGATATTATTTTAGGAAGCACAATAACGTTAGTGGCATCAGTTTTAACCTATTTTACAGGAAAACTTGTTAAAAACACCTTTTTAAAAATATCAATCGGTGGATTTTTTCCCGTTGTCTTAAACGCATTTTTCTTGCCTGTATTATGGATACTTATTTATGGTGCGATAGAATACGTGTATATGCTTCAAGTATTGTTTTTGCTTATAAGCCAAAGCGTAAGTATTTATGGTTTTGGAACGCCACTATATTTTGCAATAAAAAAACATAAAAACAAGTTAGTTTAAAAAATGCAAAAATAAAATCGCCCCAGCCTTTTGGCAAGGGGGGAATTTTTAGTTAATATAAACTTAGATTAATCTAAATTTCTAAAAGGATTGTAAATTATCCAATAAAAAATTAACCACAATCCAGAAATTCCAACTAACGAATAAACAATGCGTGAAATAATAGCGCCTGAACCACTACCAAAAATCATTGCGACTAAGTTGAAGTTAAATAGCCCAACAAGAAGCCAAACGATAGCGCCAATAATTACAAGTGTAAAAGCAATAATTGTTGTAATCTTCATAAAATTTCCCCCTTTTACATAAAGTATATGCAAAAGGCAAAAATCTATACTGACAAAAAGTTAAATTAAAGCGTTTTCTAAAACAAGTTTGTCAAATGAAATAGGCTCAACAAAATCGCTACCTGTAAAGCGAACATTGTTATATTTAGCAAAGTTAAAAAGGTGCGTTTTTATTAAAACAGGGGTGGCGATATCAAGATTCTCGCAAATCTCCCTTAAATAGTCAAAAAATTCAGAATAATCTAAATTTGTTGGCTTTTCTAACATAAATTGCTTTAAAATTTTATCTTTTTTTATTACTTTTGCCCAAATTCTTATCATATTTTTCTCCTAACAAAGTAATTGTAGCATAATAAAAAAAGAAAATCAAACTTATTGTATTGACAAAAGTTATAAAAATATGTAAAATAGAATAAATTACTATGTTTAAATTTAGGAGATATAAATGAAGAACTTAAAAAATCAACTTGTTGAACTATTAAGCGAAAACGCAAGATATACTTTCAGTCAACTTGCGTCAATCACAGGCGAAACTATAGCCCAAGTTGAAAAGGCTGTTCGTGAACTTGAAGAAAGTGGCGTTATCACTAAGTATTCTGCGATTATAAACACCGAAGCCATGGACCAAGAAAATAGAAAGGTTCAAGCGCTTATAGAAGTTAAGGTTGCACCACAAAAGTTAAAGGGCTTTGACAGTTATGCCGAAGAAATTTATTCATTTAAAGAAGTTCAAAGTTTATATCTTATGAGTGGTGGTTTTGACCTTGCAATTTTTGTAGAAGGCAAAAATATTACTGATATTGCAATGTTCGTTTCTGAAAAACTTTCAATTATCGATGGCATTGCAAGTGTTCAAACACATTTTATACTCAAAAAGTATAAGATAGAAGGACACATTACAAAACCAAATAAAGAACATGAAAGACAGATAATTCAAGCATGAGAGATTTTTTAAGTGATAAAGCAAAAAAATTAAAACCGTCGGGCATAAGAAAGTTTTTCGATATCGTCAGCGAAAGAAAAGACGTTATTTCTTTAGGTGTTGGCGAGCCTGACTTTATAACCCCTTGGGATATCAGAGAAGCAGGTATTCAAACCATTAAAAGGGGATACACTCAATATACGTCTAACAAAGGCTTGGTTGGTTTAAGACAAGAAATTGTAGATTATTTAAAGTGTAATTATAAGGTTGATTATTCGGTTGACGACACAATGATAACCGTGGGCGCAAGCGAAGCTATTGACCTAATTTTGCGTGCGACTATAAATCCGGGAGATGAAGTGCTTGTTCCAGACCCAAGCTACGTTTCATATAAACCTTGCGTTGAGCTTAATGGTGGCGTTGCTGTGTCTGTACCTTGTGACGGCGAAAACGGATTTAAGTTAACAAAAGAAAATTTACAAAAGGTTATTACCAAAAAGAGCAAAATTTTAATCTTTCCATATCCAAACAACCCAACGGGTGGAATTATGGAAGAGCAGTTTATAAAAGAGCTTGTGCCATTTATAATTGAGCACGACCTTTTGGTTGTAAGCGATGAAATTTATGCAGAGCTCACTTATGGAAAAGAGCATTTTTCTATTGCAAGCGTTGATGAACTTAAAGACAGAGTTGTTTTAATAAGTGGGTTTAGCAAGGCGTTTGCCATGACGGGTTGGCGTGTTGGATACGTTTGTGCACCAAAGCCAATACTTGACACCATGCTTAAAATTCATCAATATGCAATTATATGCGCTCCTATATTTTCGCAATATGCTGCTCTTGAAGGGCTAAGAAAAGGCAAGATTAACGGATATAAAGACATAAAAGAAATGCGTTCTGAATATGATAGACGCAGAAAGTTTATGCATAAAACCTTTTGCGACATGGGGCTTAAATGTTTTGAACCAAAAGGTTCGTTTTACATATTCCCATCAGTTAAAGAAACAGGCCTTACGGGCGAGGAATTTGCCACTAAATTGTTAGAGCAAGAAAAAGTTGCCGTTGTGCCTGGTGATGCTTTTGGCGAGTTTGGCAAATATTACGTAAGGTGCTCTTACGCATATTCAATGAAAAACTTGGTTGAAGCAACTGAAAGGATTGCTCGTTTTGTAAAAGGACTTAAAGGATAATAATATGGAAAAAATAATTATAGTAGGTGCTGGTTTTTCTGGCGCTACAATAGCAAGGTTGTTTGCCGAAAGTGGCAAAGACGTTATAATAATGGATAAAAGGGACACCATAGGTGGAAATGCGTATGACTGTTATAATAAGAACGATATTCTTATTCAACCATACGGCCCACACATTTTTCACACAAACGAAAAGAAGGTGTTTGAGTTTTTGTCTAGATTTACAGAGTGGACAAAATATGAGCATAGGGTGGTTGCTGCTGTTAGAAAGGATAAGTTTGTGCCTGTGCCATTTAACCTTACTTCACTTTTCATGCTTTATCCACAAGAAAAGGCAGAAAGAATTAAAAAGATTTTAATTGATGAAATAGGTTTAGACAAAAAAGTGCCTATTTTGCAACTCAGAAAACATCAAAATACAGAAGTTAAAAAGTTTGGCGACTTTGTTTATAAACATATCTTTTATATTTACACAATGAAACAATGGGGCTTTAAGCCAGAGCAACTCGGTGCAGAAGTTATGAACAGAGTTCCAGTTTACGTTTCTTATGAAGACAGATATTTTACAGATGAGTTCCAATATATGCCAAAAAATGGCTTTACTGAACTTATAAAAAATATGCTTTGTCACCCAAGAATAAAACTTAAACTCGGCACTGATGCAAACAAAGAGATTATGCTTAGTGAAGATAAGATATATTATAAAGAAAAAGAACTTGACGGTATGCTTATTTATACAGGTTGCGTTGATGAGCTTTTTGATTATAAGTTTGGCGTTTTGCCATATAGAAGTCTTAAGTTCAAATTTGAAAATATTAAAAAGCCGTCTTATCAACCTGCTGCCGTTGTAAACTATACAACTTCTCATAAATATACAAGAATTACAGAATTTACAAAATTTACTTGTCCTGAAAAGGAAAATACGGTTATCGTTAAAGAATATAGCAAACCTTTTAAAAGGGGTAAAAATATTCCTTATTATCCAATTCCTATTGTAAAGAACATCGAGCATTATGAAAAGTATAAAGAATACGCTAAAAAGTATAATAACTTATATTTACTTGGCAGACTTGCAAACTATAAATATATAAATATGGATATTGCAGTTAAGAACGCAATGGAATTATTTGAAGAAATAAATCAAATTGAAGAATAAAAAATTGCCACTGACTTATGTCAGTGGCAATAGTTTTTTTATAAGAAAATTATTCTATATTTTTGGTGTTAGCGTCTGAAATTTGTTGATAAAGCTGCTTTTCTTTTTCGGATAAAGAAGGCTCGCTTAAAGCGCTTGCCATTTGTTGTTGATTTTTTAATTTTTTAGCATCAGATTTTTTCTTTAACGTTGCAAAAGTAAAGCCAACGATTATAGTGCTATAAAAACTGAAAAGTCTCCAAACAAGCATTGCAGGGAAGGCAAGACCAGCAAATAAAACTGCTTCAAAAAGCAAGAAGAAAGATAGGTCTGCTGCGCCCGAATTTCCAGGTGTTGGAATAAAAGTTATTGATGCAAAAAGTATAAAACAAATAGAGCAAATTATTACCCATTCTGCTATAAACGAAAGTCCTAGGTCAAGACCAAAACCTTTAAGCACAAAAAAAGCTATAGAAGTATTTGCAACGTTTTCTAGAAAGCTAAGGATAAATAAACCTAAAAATAGTAGTGGTCTTGATGCAATCTTTTTAAGGCAATGTGAATTGTGAACAACTGTTTTTATGGTTTTTTGCAAAGTTTCTTGTGGTTTTTTAACAATGCGAAGTTTATTTCCAATTCTTATAACAAGATAAACTAATTTTGCCCCCACTCTTGGTAGCATTGAAAATAGAATTACAAGTGAAGGCACGAACAAACAGCAACCGAGCCCTATAATAGTAAGGGTATAAAATGCCGGTGGAAGAACGTTAACAAGCACGCTAGGTGCATTAAAGGTGTTTCTGCTAAACGATATTAGTGAAAAAATACCTAAAATAACAAAAGCAAGTTGATTCAAGAAAAAAGATGCAATTGGTATAGAAGAAGCAACCCCACCGTGCACGCCGTGCTTTGAAAGGTGATAAATTTCAAATGGTTGTCCTCCTACGGCAAGAGGTGTCACGTTGTTATAATAAGTGCCTATAATTCCCGTTTCCATACAGGTTATAAAATGTGACTTGCCTGTCATAGACTTACACATTAAAACGTTTTTAAGCCCCTTAAAGAAAAAGGCTAAGGCAAACGAAAGTATTCCTAAAATAAAATATAGCCAACCTGTTTTGAAAATGGCTTTTAGTTGAGCAACAGAAGGAAAATTTTTATTTACAAAAAAATCTTTATAAGCAGTGTATGCAAGAACTGCGCCCATAAAAACAATAAAAAGAATAGTGGTTATTTTTTTGAACGTTTTTTGCCTTTTGTCAATATTCTCTTCATCAGATTTAATGCCAAAAACCTTTTCAACAGTTTCTTTTTTTCTGGCCTCTTTATTAGATTTAGACTCAACGAAATCGGCTTTTTCTATAGGCTGATTTAGATATTCAGCTTCTGGAACGTCAACAACCTTTGCCTCTTTAGTTTTGTGGTCAACTTCTATTTTTTTAACTACAGAAGTATTAATTCTTTTTCTACTCATAATGCAATCATTATAAAGTAAAAGCCATAAAAAGTCAAGGGCAAAGGGCAAAATATTAAAAGAACAACAAATGGACTTGACTTATTTTGTAATATATATTACAATATAACCACTAACTAAGGAGAAAGTCCATTTGAGAATAGCATTGTTTACAGACAGTTTCGTTCCAGGAATTGGTGGAACGGAAAACGTTGTTTTAAAACTCGCAACTGAATTATCAAAAGACCATCAAGTTATGGTGGTTGCTCCAAATTATCATAAGTATTATGATGATGGGGCTTTGCCTTTCAAAGTGGTAAGGTCAAGAAGTATAAAGGTCAGCAAAAACGAGTGTTGGGCACTTCCTGGAGTGGGAAAGCGTGTTAAAAAAGCGCTTGATGAATTTAAGCCAGACGTTTTGCACACACATACTCTTGGAATGATGGCAGGATTTGCAAATAAATATGCTAAAAAGAACAACTTGCCTGTGGTTTGTACGGTGCATACTAAATTCAAATATTGTTTTGACCAAATTGCAAAATTTCCACCACTAGTAAAATTTTTGCTTAAAAGAATTATGAAAAGGGCAAATGCTTCTGATATAGTCACCTCTGTTTCTAATTCAATGGTTGCAGAACTTAATTCTTATGGTCTTAAAAAGCCATTAACAATAATTCGTAATGGTAATGACCAAAAGCAAAGAAAAGAAGTTGTTAAAGTGCAAAATCAAAAGTTCACGCTTTTATACGTTGGCATGATTATAAGTTATAAAAACTTGGGCTTTTCTTTAAGCGTGTTAAAAGAGCTTAAACAAATAAACGATAATTTCATTTTTTATATGGTTGGTCGTGGCTCGCACGAAAAAAAATATAAAAAACTTATCAAAAAATTAGGCTTAGAAAATAACGTTATAATGACGGGCGCTATAACGGATAGAAATAAACTAAAAGAAATTTACAATTCGGCAGACTTGTTGCTATTTACAAGCATTTTTGATAATGATAGCTTGGTTTTGATAGAGGCGGCAGAAAATCAAGTTCCTGCTATTGTTTTAGAAGGAACGGGTTCGGCAGAAAGAATTGCAGATGGAGAAACGGGATTTACGGCAAGTGTAGATAAAAAGATGTTTGCCCAAAAAATTGAAAGTCTTATGCAAAACAAAAATTTACTTAAAAGCGTAGGCGAAAGGGCGATTGAAATTTGCATCACTTGGGACACTATTGTAAAAGAGTATGAAGACGTTTACCAAAAAGCAATAGAACTAAAGAAATAAAACAAAAACTAAAAAAATAAAGGTATGTACGTATTTGTACATACCTTTTTAATTGCTTATAATTTATTCAGCAATAATTTCAACAAAGATTTTTGCACTTTCTTCTGGTGAAATTTTTACTGTTGCTGGATAAGTGCCGGCATTTTTAATAGTTGAAGAAAGAATAATTTTCTTTTTATCAACGTCAAAGCCAAGGAGTGAAAGTTTATCAGAAACTTCTTTGTTGGTCACGCTTCCAAAAAACTTGCCGTTTGCACCTGTTTTAACCTTAATTTCCACCTTAATGCCATCAAGTTTTTCTCTTAACTCTTTGTTGGCTTTAAGCGTTTCTTGTCTATGAAAAGCCATAGCTTCTTTTTGCTGTTTGTTTTCGTTTAATGCCTGTGCATCAGCAGGTTTTGCAAGCCCTCTTTTGATTAAAAAGTTTTGTGCATATCCATCTTTTGCTTCTATGATATCTCCAGCCTTGCCAGAGCCTTTAACGTCTTTTAATAAAACTACTTTCATAACGATGATTCCTTTTTTTCTTTTTATAATATTTTAACCACAAAACAAAAAAATGTCAATGCCTTATGGTATAGTTTTTTTGTTTTTACCCATAATAATTTTACAAGGAGCGAGAATATGTATAAAAATAATAACATTAAATGTGACGTAAAAAAATGCAGACACAACGCAGAAGGCTGTTGGTGTGAACTTCAATCAATCAGGGTAGGTTGTTGTGAAGGTTGTGGCGAAAAGGGCACTTGTTGCGAAAGTTTTGCTGAAATCGACTAACGCAAGGCAAAAAAGATTTAAAATTAAGAAGGTTGCAAAATTCTTTGCAACCTTCTTTTTTTTCATATATTATTCGGAATAAACTCTTTTTACAGGCAAAAACCTATAAAATTTACAAAAAAAATGAATACTTCCCCCGTCTCATCTACATTTTAACATAAAAAATACATTTGTCAATAGGTTTTTAAAATATTTTACTAAAAAAGTTAAAAAATTACAAAAAATAGGCGTTTTTACCCTTAAAAATTGTGGTTTAGTGCAAGTTTGCCAGCTTAAAAGCAGTTGACAAAATTTAATATATACATTATAATATAAAGGTTAAAAATAAAAGTGGGTTTTTGCCACAATTTTTAAAAATATAAAATTTATAAATGTGAACATTTAACGGAGGACACTCATATGGCAGACGAAGTAATATTAACAAAAGAAGGTAAAGAAGAACTTGAAAAACGCTTGGAATTTTTAAAGGTGACAAAGCGTGCAGAAATTACAGAAAGAATTAAAACAGCAAGAGAATTTGGCGACCTTTCTGAAAACGCAGAGTATGATGCTGCTAAAAACGAGCAAGCTATGATTGAAGGCGAAATCGTTGAAATAGAAAACAAGCTCAAATATGCAGTTATCATTAAAGACGTTAAAAAGGGTGTTGTTTCTCTCGGAAGCAAGGTTGATATTTTAGACAATGACGAAGGCGAACTTTTAACTTATGAAATCGTTGGCACAACCGAAGCAGACGTTGAAGCAGGCAGAATTTCAAACGAAAGCCCTATTGGAAACGCACTTCTTGGCAGAAAAGCTGGCGAAACGTTAAGTGTGGTTGTTCCTGCAGGCATCGTTAACATTACAATTAAAAAAGTTTATTAATATTTTAAGGATATAATTATGGAAGAAATAAAGAACACACCAATAGATAACGAACAAGACTTAAGTGAAATATTAAAAATTAGGCGTGAAAAACTTGAAAACTTAAAGAGTGCAGGTAAAAACCCTTTTGAAAAGGTTAAGTATAATAGAACTGCATATAGCCAAGACATAAAAGATGATTATGATAATTATGCTGAAAAGACTGTTGGTATTGCAGGAAGACTCATTTCTAAAAGGGTTATGGGTAAGGCATCTTTTGCTGTTATTTTAGATGGCAAAGGAACAATCCAATCATATTTATCTATAAACGATTTGGGCGATGATTATTTAGCATTCAAGGAATATGATATCGGCGACATCATAGGTATCACAGGCAAGGTTTTCACAACTCGCACGGGCGAAATCTCTATTCACGCAGAAAGCATTGAACTACTTTCAAAGTCACTTCTTCCTTTGCCAGAAAAGTTCCACGGCTTAAAAGATGAAGACACCCGTTATCGTCAAAGGGAAATTGACCTTATTGCAAACCCAGACGTTAAGAAAACTTTTGTTGCTCGTTCTAAGATTTTAACGGCAATTAGAAGTTATCTCGACGGCGTTGGTTATTTAGAAGTTGACACTCCAGTTTTGCAACCACTAGAAATTGGTGCTGCTGCAAGACCTTTCAAAACTCACCACAACGCACTCGATATCGATATGTATTTGAGAATAGAAACTGAACTCTACTTAAAGCGTTTAATCGTTGGTGGATTTGACAAGGTTTATGAAGTGGGCAGAATCTTTAGAAATGAAGGTATGGATAGGTCGCACAACCCAGAATTTACAACGGTTGAAATGTATCAAGCATACAGCGATTATTTTGACATGATGAACCTTATTGAAGATATGTATCGCACAATTACAGAAAAGGTTTGTGGAACAACTCAAATTACCTATCAAGGCATTGATATAGACATGGGCAAAAAGTGGGAAAGACTCACTATGGTAGAAGCCGTTAAAAAATATGCAGGGGTTGACTACAATGCTTGGGCTACTGATGCCGATGCACGTGCCGTTGCAAAAGAAAAAGGCATTGAAGTTGATGAAGGCGAAAACGCAACAAAAGGTCACGTTCTTATTGCCTTCTTTGATGCGTTTGTTGAAGAAAATCTTATTCAACCAACAATCATTTACGATTACCCTGTTGAAAATTCTCCACTTGCAAAGCGTAAACCTTCAAACCCAGCGTTTACTGAAAGGTTTGAATACTTTATCTATGCAAGAGAAATGGGTAATGCATTTAGTG